>NZ_CP062167.1:2840625-3163750 GCF_014844055.1 Aureimonas sp. OT7 | reverse complement strand
TCTCCGAAGCTGAACAGGCGGACTTCGTCGTCGCTATTCATCGCCGCCGCGTCCTTTAGGTCCTGGTCGACCTGCACGATGGCGTGCGGCAGACGCATTTCCTGCCAGCCTTCGTGCCATACCTCCGCAGGGATGTTGCCGGCGATCATCCGCCCGTTTTCGGCCAGCAGGTAGAAATCGTCGCCCGGCGCGCCTTCCGCGTGCTCGCTGATGGCAAAGGATAGCTGCGATATCCCCCCGGTGCTGTAGGCGGATCGCAGCGCCTGCATGTCGTACTGGATCTCGCGCTCGGAAATCCCGCGGATCTCCTGCGTGGCGACGATGTAGACGATGCCCAGGATCAGTGAGACGAACAGCGTGAAGATCAGCGCATAGGTTCCGGCAAAGCGGAAGGCGAGGGTGCGGAACATCGAGGATCAGACTTCCAGTATGTAGCCCGAACCGCGCACGGTGCGGATGACCTCGTTGCCGAAGGGTTTGTCCACCTTGGCGCGCAGGCGGCTGATATGCGTTTCCACCACGTTGGTCTGCGGGTCGAAATGAAAATCCCAGACACGCTCCAGCAACATCGTGCGGGTTACGAGGCGCCCCTTGTTGCGCATCAGATATTCCAGAAGCTGAAATTCGCGCGGTTGCAGTTCCACCGCGACGCCGCCCCGCGTCACGCTGCGCGATATGAGGTTCATCCGCAGCTCTCCCGCCTCCAGCACCGTTTCCTCGCGGCGGGCGGGCCCGCGCCGCGTCAGCGCGTTCAGCCGCGCCAGAAGCTCGGAAAATGCGAAGGGCTTGAGAAGATAATCGTCGGCGCCGGCCTCCAGCCCCTCGACCCGGTCGTCGACGCCCCCCAGCGACGTCAGGAAAAGGATCGGCGCATCGCGCCCGGCCGAGCGCAGGGCCCGCACCAGCGACAACCCGTCGAGGCCCGGCAGCATCCTGTCGACGATCAGGGCGTCGTAATCGCGCGTGCAGGCCAGCTCCATGCCGGACAAACCGTCCGCCGCCCTGTCCACGCCGTGGCCCGCCTCGGCCAGGCCGGCGCCGATATAGCCGGCGATGCCGGAATCATCCTCGATCAGCAACAGTTTCATCCGCCACTCCCGTACACCCGGCATGGACGACTATACGAAATTGTATAGTGCCGGCCAGTCGCCAGACATATGGGGCCGATACTGCCTTCGCCATTCGCAATTTCGAAGCCGGAGCCAGGATGCGTCTTTCCCGCCCCGTAATCGGCAGTGTCGCGCTTTCGGCGCTCACCGCCGCCTACATACTTTTCGTCACCAACGGCACTTTCTGGGCCAAGGCGCTCGCCTATTTCGGGGGGCATCCGGACGCTCTCGTCATGTTCGGGGCGGGGCTGTTCGCCCTGTTCCTGGCGGGGCTCACGACGTTCTCCGTCAAGTATCTCGTCAAACCCCTGTTCATCCTGCTTGTGCTGATCGCGGCGGCGGCCTCCTATTACACCGACACGTTCGGCACCTTGATCGACCGGCAGATGATCCAGAACATCCTGCTGACGACGCCCGGCGAGGCACGGCACCTCATCACGCCCGATATGGCGCGGCATCTTCTGCTTTACGGGCTGCTGCCGGCCGCGTTCATCGCCGCCGTGCGCGTTCGGCACAGGCCCTTCCTGTCGAAGGTGCGCCGCAACAGCCTGGTCATCTTCCCGGCCCTGCTTCTGGCGATCGGCATCGTCTTTGCCAACTACCAGGCATTCTCAGGTACCTTCCGCGCCCATCGCGATCTGATGGCCAGTCTCAACCCCGTCGCGCCCATCGGCGCCGCCATCCGCTACGCCGAACGCCTGACCCGGGAGCGCAACATCGTCGCCGAGCCGCTCGGGCTCGATGCCCGGCAGTCCGAGCGGGTCGCGACGTCGCTAAAGCCCGTCGTCACGGTGTTCGTCGTCGGCGAGACGGCGCGGGCTCAAAACTTCGGCCTGGCCGGCTACGCCCGGGATACCACGCCGGAATTGCGGGCGTTGAACGTGGCCAGCTTCAATGCCGTATCCAGCTGCGGCACGTCCACGGCCGTATCGGTGCCCTGTATGTTCTCGGTCTATCCGCGGGCCGACTATACCGAGCCGAAGGCACTGGCGACGCAGAACCTGACCGACGTCCTGTCCCATGCCGGACTTTCCGTGGCGTGGTACGACAACGATACGGGCTCGATGCAGGTCGCCGACCGCATGGCCTACGAGTTCCTGCCCGCAAAGCCCGACGATCGCTACTGCGAGGGCGGCGAATGCCTGGATGACGTCCTCGTCAACCGGCTCGCTGTCGCGCTCGATGCCATCAAGGGCAACAGCGTGATCGTGCTGCACCAGCTCGGAAGCCACGGGCCGGCTTACTCCGCCCGTTACCCGGCGTCGTTCGAGCGCTTCAAGCCGGCCTGCCACACCAGCCAGTTCGCGGATTGCACGCGCGAGGAAATCGTCAACGCCTACGACAACACCATCGCCTATACCGATCACATCCTGGCAGAGGCAATCCGTCTCCTCGACAGCCGCCAGGACCTGGCAACCAACCTTCTTTTCGTCTCCGACCATGGCGAGTCCCTCGGTGAGAACGGGCTTTTCCTGCATGGCGCGCCGTACTTCATGGCGCCCGAAACGCAGACCCATGTACCGATGATCGCCTGGTTCTCCCCGGCCTACGCCTCGCTTGTCGGTCTTGACCGAGGCTGTGTGCGAAACCTTGAAGATGCGCCGCTGTCGCATGACAATGTGTTCCATACGATGCTCGGCCTGTCGG
Source organism: Aureimonas sp. OT7 (assembly GCF_014844055.1). Classification (NCBI taxonomy): domain Bacteria; kingdom Pseudomonadati; phylum Pseudomonadota; class Alphaproteobacteria; order Hyphomicrobiales; family Aurantimonadaceae; genus Aureimonas; species Aureimonas sp. OT7. The sequence continues at coordinate 3,160,994 of NZ_CP062167.1, read as the reverse complement.
AGGTCTCGACCGCTGCCTATCAGCCGGCGCTGGACATGTTCGCCGCATGCCGGGGCCGGCCCGGTGGTACGGTCGCGCAACTGCCGGAGCAGCGTTCATGAGCGCCGATACGGGGTTTCGTGCGGTTCACGTCAAGCAGGCGGGGCTGCGTCATCTGGCAGGCGCGCTGTCCTATTCGATGGGGGGCCTCCGGCGCCTGATGGCCGAGACGGCCTTCCGGCACGAGCTGCTTGGGGCGGCCGCCGCAATGGGCGGCCTTGCCCTGGCGGGGGCAGGGGCCGGCGCCCTTGTCGGCCAATTCGTGCTTCTTTGCGGCCTGTTCGCCTTCGAGGCGGTCAACACCGCCATCGAGCTCGTGGTCGACAGGGTGTCGCCGGAGCTTTCCGCCTTCGCACAGCAGGCCAAGGACCTCGGCTCGTTCGCTGTCCTTGCCATGATCTTCGCAAACGTCGCATGGGCAAGCTTCGCCTTATGGGGCGCCTTGGTCGGCTGATGCGACAGGTTGCGCTGCGGTCGGGCCTTGCCGCCCGCGCAACTGTCCCGTAGAGAGTTTTTTGTGAGTTACGCCCTGCGCCTGTTCCTGGTCATCGCCTTCAGCCTCGCGGCAATCATGACGTCGCGTGCGGGGCCGGTCATGGCCGGTGGATGCCCCTCCAAGCAGGAAGTCCAGCTGAGCTGCCCGGTCGAGCCGGCATCCGCCGCGCTGCCGATGCAATCGAAGACCGACGCCAAATGCGGCATGGCGGTGCTAGAGAATGACCAGGCTCCGGCGACACGCATCGCCGACGGAGCTTGGCTGCCCTCCTACGTGGTGGGGCTGCTCGAAGGCCAGCCGCCCGGGCGGGACGACCCGCCCCCTCGAACCCGTCTTTCCTGATCGACGACCAGACTATCAATGGCAGCCTGCCGGCGGCCCGGTGCCGCGGGCGAATGGCCTTCTGGCGGCTGCCGGAAACATGACAGGAAAAGACATGAGCAATCACATCGACCGCACTTCGTTGCGCATTCCGGCGCTGTCCGGCTTCTACGCGGCGCTGGGCGCGCCGGCCGAGACGCTGTTGCGCGTCGTCTGCGGCGTCGCGCTGATGACGCACGGCTATCCGAAGATACTCGACCCGTTCGGCGCCATCGGAATGGTGGAGGGGCTTGGCTTCTATCCGGGGGCCTTCTGGTCGCCGCTTCTGGCGATCACCGAATTCTTCGGTGGGCTGCTGCTGGCCATCGGCCTGTTCACCCGCCCGGCCGCCCTCGGCACGACCATCGTCCTGCTCGTGACGGTGTGGTTCCACTGGATCACGCGCGGCGAGGGCTACTCCGGCGCCGAGAAATCGATCCTCTGGGCGGCCATCACGTTCTACTTCTTCGCAGTCGGGGCCAACCGGCACTCGGTGGACGCGAAGCTCGGCCGCCAGTTCTAACCAGCGTATCGAGGCGGCTTCGCTGTCGAAGCCGCCTCGAACCGGATAAGTCAGCCTGCGGCGTGGCCCTTGCGCTGCGCCTTGGCTCCGGCATTGTGCTGCTTGGCGAAGCCGGGTTTGCCAAACGAAGGCTTGGCGGAGCCCGGCTTGCCCGACTTCGAGTAGGCCGGCTTGCCGTATTTGCTGAAGGCCGGCTTGGAGAACATCTTCGCATCCGGCGCGGTGCTCGGCGTGATGGCGGCATCGTCGCCATCGGCATGACGAGCCGCTTCCGCAAAGCCGCTGGCAGCGGATTCCGCCACCTCGAAACGTGTTTCCCGCTCGAAGATGCGGATCGCGCCGATCTCCTGCCGGCTGATCTTACCGCGACGGCAGATCATCGGCAGCAGCCAGCGCGGGTCGGCGTTGGCGTTGCGCCCAACCCCGACCTTGAACCAGACCGTCTCGCCGGCAGGCCCACGGGAAGCGGGAACATTGTCACGGTCCTGACGGCCCTTGCCCATGTCCGATCCCGGATCGCCGATATCTTCGGCGGCAGGCAGTTTCTGGCGATACAGCCGTACCAATGCGGCGGCCAGCTCCAGCGGGGAACGGCCCTCGGCCAGCCTCTGGGCCAGCGCGGCCTCTTCTTCGGTGGATTCCCCGGCCAGGACCGGATCGGACAGGAAGCGCTCCTCGTCCTTGCGGCGCACGTCATCCGGCGAAGGGGCCGGCCCCCATTGCGGGCGCACGCTCGCCTCGGCCAGCAGTCGCTCGGCCTTGCGGCGGCGTGCCGGCGGCACCAGCAGGACCGAAATGCCCTTGCGGCCGGCGCGGCCGGTACGGCCGCTGCGATGCTGCAGCGTCTCGCTGTCGGACGGCAGCTCGGCATGGATGACGAGGCCCAGATTGGGAAGGTCGATACCGCGCGCCGCGACGTCGGTGGCGACACAGACACGGGCATGGCCGTCGCGCAGCGCCTGCATGGCGGAATTGCGCTCCTTCTGCCCCAGTTCGCCGGACAGGGCCACGGCGGTGAAGCCCCGCTCGACGAGGCTCGCATGCAGGCGGCGAACCGATTCCCGCGTGTTGCAGAAAACGATGGCGCTGCCGGCGTCGTGATAGCGCAGCAAATTGACGGTCGCGTGTTCGGTTTCGTTGGGCAGGATGCGGATGGCCTTGTAGGCGATATCGGCATGCGCCTTGGTGCCGCTGCTCGTCTGAATGCGCAACGCGTTGGTCTGATACTGAACGGTCAGGCTGACGATGGATTTCGGCAGCGTGGCCGAAAACAGAAGCGTACGCCTGTCGTTCGGCGTGGCCTCCAGAAGCAGTTCGAGGTCTTCGCGGAAGCCGAGGTCCAGCATCTCGTCTGCTTCGTCCAGGACGACGGCGCGCAGCGACGCCAGCGACAGAGCGCCCCGCTCGAAATGGTCGCGCAGGCGGCCCGGCGTCCCGACCACGATATGACAGCCGGCGCGCAGGCGCCGCTGCTCGGTGCGGGGGTCCATGCCGCCGACGCAGGTCGCTATGGACGCGCCGGTGTCGGCATAGAGCCACTCCAGTTCGCGGTGCACCTGCAGCGCCAGTTCCCGCGTCGGCGCGATTATGAGGGCCAGTGGGGCGCCGCTCGCCGTGAAGCGTTCCGCCTCGCCCAACAGCGTCGACGCTATGGCAAGGCCGAAGGCAACCGTCTTGCCGGAGCCGGTCTGCGCGGAGACCAGAAGGTCGCGCCCATCGGCATCCGGCCGCAGCACGGCGGCTTGGACGTCGGTTGGCTCGTCGTAGGAATGTGAGGCAAGGGCGCGCGCAAGCGCGGCATTGGTGGCGGGAAACGGCATGTCGGCAATCCTTATGAAGGCAGGATCGCGCTCGGCAATCCAACGGCAATGGGTTCGATAGGGCAAGGGGTGCGCCGGCAACGGAAGCACCGCATGCTCGAGTTTTGCCGGATCCTGCGTGCGTCCTACACCAGACCGGACACAAAGTCACGCGCGACGTGAAAAGGGGCGGCCCGCCTTTTCGGTGGGCCGCCCCTGTCGCCGCAGGTCGATGCCTGACGTCGGGTTGCGTCAGCTCAGATCGGCGGGCACCTTGCCGCCATTGTCCTTGAGCTTCTGGATCACCTGCTTGTGCAGCCACATGTTCATCGTGGCGGAATCGTTCATGTCGCCGGTATAGCCGAGTTCCTGCGCCAGCTCCTTGCGGCTGGACAGGCTGCTGTCGAGTCCGAGCGCCTTCATCAGATCGACGATGGAGGTCTTCCAGTTGAGGGATTGGCCGCTTTTCGAAACCGCATTGTCCAGCACGGCTCCGATGTCCACGGGGGCAGCGCCTGTCGTCGACGCCGGCGTGGTGGAGGGGGAGGGCGCCGGAGCCGATGGGGCCGTCGCCGACGCCGGCGTGGTGGAGGGTGAAGGCGCCGGAGCCGATGGGGCCGTCGTCGACGGCGAGGGGGGCGGCGGCGTATCCGCCGGAGCCGGCGCCTCTGGCGTCGCCGTCGGCTCCGCGGCCTCGGCTTCACCCCAGATTGCGTTCTTGATGCGATCGAAAATGCCCATGCTGTGTCCTCCGTTCACGATAAAGAGATTCCTAGGGTCCGATGGGCAACCTGCAAGCGGAGAAGGGGTTCCATCCACCATCGGGCATCCAGCAACTACGCCCATCTGACGATTGGACATGCGACCTCAACCTTAAGTTGGGCTCATCCAACCCTTGCGCGTTTAGCTGTCGACCAGAGATAGCTTTTCATGACGTACGCCGATCAAGAGCGTTGTATCGAGGGGAGTCTCGTCGCATGGCAAAGGTGGGTGTCGAGCAGGTTTCGGCTTCGGAAGCGGACTGGTCGCGAGAGAAGCCGCAGCGTTTGTGGGATCCGTCCCGGCGTTTGATTCAGGCGATCCGTAACTACCAGACGGCGTCGCGGTCCCCTGGGGTGCTCCGCTGGTTCCGGTTGCAATGGTGGAAGAACGCGCATCGCTTCTGGTCCGTGGTGACGCAGACCGAAATCAATCTCGAGGCCGATATCGGCGGCGGCTTCCTGATGCCCCACCCCAATGGCATCGTCATCCACCCCGACAGCCGCATCGGCCCCAACTGCATGATCTTCCAGCAGGTTACGCTGGCAGCGGGCGAAACCGGATCGCCCAGGCTTGGAGGGCATGTCGATATCGGCGCCGGGGCCAAGATCCTCGGCGACGTGGCGATCGGCGATCATGCCGTCATCGGCGCCAACGCCGTCGTGCTGACGGATGTGCCGGCCTATCACACCGCCGTCGGCATTCCGGCGCGCATCCTGCCGCCCCGGCACGAAAGGGCGGGTGCCAAAGTGTCGCGCGCGGCTTGAGCCCGCGCATCAGGCAAAAATGTCGACCTTGTCCATGGGCGGGTCGTCGCGTGGCCGTCCCAAAAGGTAGCCCTGGCCGAAATGAATGCCGTTGGCGCGCAGCCATTGCAGTTGCGTGTGGTTTTCGATGCCTTCGGCCACCAGATGAATGTTCAGGTCGGCGGTCAGGCGGGCAACTGTCCGGATGATCGCCTCTACTTTCCGGTCCGGAAGCTGGCGCAGGAAACTGGCGTCGATCTTCAGCCCATCGACGTTGATCTTGCGGACATAGCCCAGCGAAGAGTAGCCGGTGCCGAAATCGTCGAGCACGAGCTTCACGCCGAGGGCCTTGATCTTCGAGAGCTGGTCGAGCGCCTCGTCGAAGAAGTCGATGAAGATGCTCTCGGTGATTTCGATGCCGAGGCGGGACGCCGCCAGGCCCGTCTGTGCGAGCACATCGGCGAGCAGGCCCGGAAAACGGCCGCTGGCCAACTGTTGCGGCGACAGGTTCACATTGACCTGCACGTTGGCCGGCCATTGGGCGGCGGCCTCGCAGGCGCGCCGCAGCACCAGTTCTCCCAGCCGGTCGATAAGCCCGCTGGCTTCGGCGACGGGGATGAATTTTTCAGGCGATACGGCGCCACGGTCAGGATGCCACCAGCGCGCCAGCGCCTCCACGCAGACGACCTGCCCGGTAAAAAGATCGACGATGGGTTGGTAGACGACGGCGATGTGGCCGCCGTCGATGGCTTCGGCGAGTTCGCCTTCCTGAAGCAGCCGCGCGTGATACTCTTCCTCGAGTTCGCGCGTGAAACAGCAGACGATGCCCTTGCCCTCGGCTTTCGCCTTGTACAGCGCCAGATCGGCCATGAAGAACAGCCGCGAGGCGTCCGTGCCCTCGTCCTTCGACGCGGCAAGGCCAAGGCTGGCGCTCGGCTTCACGGTGCGCCCATGCAGCACCATGCGCGCGGTGATGCGCTCCGACAGCCGGTTTGCTGCCGCAACGCCCGCTTCGAGGTCCATGTCGGCGAACAGGACGGCGAATTCGTCGCCGCCGAGCCGCCCCGCCGCATCCGATGGACGCAGGCTGGACCGGATACGGTCCGCGACGGTGGCTAGAAGCTGGTCGCCCAGGTGATGGCCGTAGGTGTCGTTGGTCGACTTGAAGTTGTCGAGGTCGATGCTGACCAGCACGAAACGACCGCCACGGCGGCGGGCATCCTCGATCAGGGCCACGAAGGCCTTGCGGTTTAGGAGCCCGGTCAGGCCGTCGTGGCGCGCCATATAGGCCAGTTTCCGGTCTGCCTCGTAGCGCTCGGTGATATCGCGGCCGATACCTCGGAAGCCGGTAATCTGCCCGTCGTCGCTATGCACAGGGTGTCCGGTCAACAGGAACCAGCGTTGCTGGATGCCGCTTCTGGCGGTCGCGGTGATATCGCGGAAGGCAAGCCCTTTTTCTATGAAGTCCGCGAGTTGTGGGTGGCTGTCGGCTTTTTCGGACGCCTGCAGGATGGTGTCGAGGCGTCTTTCGGCCGCCGCGTCGGTATCCACGCCGGGAAGAAGCGCCAGGTTGGCCGGCATCGACCGCAGGCGGCCCCGCGCGTCGGTTTCCCACAGCCAGTCGGAAGACCCCTCCTGAAACTCCCGGAGAAAGATGTTCACCGTGGTGATCTCGCGCCGAAGCGCGGCCTGCGCCCTGGAGCGACCGTCGAAGGCAAGGTTGGTACAGATGATGCCGACGATGGCGTAGAGCGTATAGGAGGTGAAGGCGATGGCCGTGACCGCGTCGGCCATGCCGAGGAATGCCACCGCGATGATCGACAGCGTTGCGACCGGCACGAAGAAGGCGAAGGCGACGATGGCCGGAACGCAGATGATCGGCGTGGAAACGACACCCAGCGCAAGGCCGATGATCAAAGCGTGTTGCCCGGCCTCTCCGTGGTAGGCGAGCAGGTTGATGAAGGCGCCCCAGGCGACGCCCAGCGCGAAGTACAGGATGCATGCGCGCCTGATATAGGCGAATGCACGGTTGCTGCGCCGCCAGCATCGCGCCGCATGCAGGATCAGGGCGTAGATGAAAAGGATGGCCGCGCCCGCCAACGGCATCAGCGGGCGTTCGAGAGGGCGGAAGTTGACGACGATGAAGATCGCGTTGACGACGCCCGTCGCAGCGAAGAGCATGCTCAGATAGAAGAGCAGGCTTGCCTGGTCGTGAAGCGTTTCGTCGTCCTGGCGGGACTGCGGTGGCTTCAGTCTGAGAAGGCGGCGCAGCGTCGCTGCGCCTCTCCTCGACAAAGCCTGCACTGAATTCCAACGCATCACCGCCGCAGCATCCCGTGCACCTTTGGAACGATCATTCCCGTCCGACACCGGTACTCCGTGTAGGACGTCGCCATCGACGTAGTGAGAAAGCGTCTTTCCTCAGTTTTTGCAATTGCGAAATACCATATGATTAAAGGAGTCGCGACCAGCCATTGAATTCCGCCCGCGGCCACCCCCGTACCGAACCAGAACAGGCAGTAGGCCAGATAGAACGGATGGCGCACATAGGCGTAGGGACCCTCCTGGTGAAGCGCGTCGGGGTCGGCTTCGCTATGCGCCAGTTGCGGCGGCCTGTGGCTCGTCGCCCGAACCGCCCACCAGAACAGCGCCGTGGATGCGCAGGACAAGGCAATGAAGCCTGCGGCCGGCACGCCGGCAACACCGCGCGTGACCACCAGATATAGAAACAGCGCGCTGGCGATGGTGCTGGCGGCGGTCAGGGCGCGCATACCGGACGGCATGCCGTCCGGTGCGCGGAAATGTCGCTGCAGGCCCCAGCTGAACGAGGCGAGGGGGATGATGGTGAAGAGGATGACCAGACTATACAGCATCGCTCAGGCTCCCTTCAGCGACAGGGTTATGGCTTCGCCCTTGAAGAAGCCGTCGAGATTGCCGGTGGATCCTGCCAGCGGGTCCATGGCGGGGACCGCCTGGCGCACCTTGTCGTAACGCGTGCGGTCGCTTGCCATCAGGCGCATGGGACAACTCAGCCCGGGATAGGGGCGCAGGTCGGATGCCGCCTCATAGCCGAGGCGACGATAGAAGGGCGCGTGGTTGGCGCGGACGCAGGCCAGATGCACCTGGCTATGGGCACACAGGGCCACATATCCGGCCATGCGATAGAGTAGGAATACCAATCCCTGGTTGTTTTCCGCCTCAGGGCTGCGAACCAGGCGCGTCACCTCGATACCGCGGCCGGAAAACGGATTGCCCTCGTCCTTGTTCAACAGGTCGTCGACTTCATCGCGAAATGCGTCGCGTGCCGGTGAGGTCAGGTCCGTTCCCCGCGCCAGCGTGCAGGTGCGTACCGAGGCTATGGGGACGTCGCGATCGTAGATCACGATGGTGCTGGCATTCGGCATGTCGTCATAGACGTCTTTGAACAGGCCGGATGCGTTCGGCTCGATATGCCCACCCGCTACATAACTGCGATAGCGGACGCGGTAGGCATCCTCGCGGACCGAATCAGCGACGGCAAGCCGTGCCACATAATTGTCCGTTCGGGTGGCAGAGCGGACGCGCCGCGACTGCGGCGTCCTGGACGGCGCTTGCGCTACCGCGTCATGCTGCGATTGCGTATCGGCCGGGAAAGGCGACAGAGTATGGTTCATCGATGGGCCTCATTGTTGGAGCAGCCCAGTCGGTCGTCGGCCCCGGGGTCTACCGGGGCAGGAGGATGACGATGCGGCCGGGCACCGTTATTCTGACGGCCCCGGTAGGGTCAGTGAAAGCCCCGGCGGCTAACGGGTATCCCATTTGGTGAAGGGGTCATTGTCCGTGCAGATCTTTCAACCCGTCGAAACCGTCGCGGAGTTTCGTACTTTGGATGAGGGGGACGTGCTGTGCGGCTATCTCGACGGGCTCGGCGGCCTCCCTTGCGCAATGGACGAGGTGTCTCGCGCCTACTGGCACGGATGGCGCAACGGGCTGGTCGATGGAGGATTCGCAGAACCCGATTCCGCGCAACTCAAGCTGGACGCGCAATTCGCCAGACTTGGGCGCCGCCGCCCCGACCGCTTATGAGGCAGAAGCGGTCAGGTTGATCGCGTCGTCACCCCCCTGTCATATCCGCCGTGCCATCTGGCGCCTCGCTTTCCACGCCGAACAGGCAGACTGCCGGATCAGACACCGATGAAGGACGCCCCGTACACGCCGGCCAGCCCGACGTCTCGGCCTCAAGGCTCGCCGAAGGAGGTCATGCTTGCCTTCCTGAAGCTGGGCTTGACCTCCTTCGGCGGTCCGATCGCGCATCTCGGCTACTTCCGCGACGAGTTCGTGGTACGGCGCGGCTGGATCGACGATGGCGGCTACGGCGATCTCGTTGCCTTGTGCCAATTCCTGCCGGGACCGACTTCAAGCCAGGTCGGCGCTGCGCTGGGTTTCCTGCGGGCAGGCCCATACGGTGCGCTGGCGGCCTTTGCCATGTTCACCCTCCCGTCGGCGATCCTCATGGTCGCCTTTGCGTATAGTGCCGGCGCGTTCGGCGGGCCGCTCGGGGACGGCGCGCTTCTGGGCCTGAAGATCGTCGCGGTGGCAATCGTCGCACAGGCCGTTCTTGGAATGGCCCGAAGCCTTTGCCCGGATCGCGAACGCGCACTGATCGCGGCTGCGGCCGTCCTGGTTCTGGCGCTCCTGCCGGGAGCGTTCGGCCAGGTCGCCGCAATTGCCGCAGGTGCGGGCGCAGGGCTTGTCTGGTGCCGTTCCCGAGCCTCGCAGTTGCCCACCAAGCTGTATTTCGGTGTCTCGGGTGCCGTGGGCGCCGGCAGCCTGGCAATGTTCCTGCTTCTGCTTGTCGGCCTTCCCTTGGTCGCCTCCGTTTCCGGCTCCGATACACTTGCGGTCGTCGACGCATTCTACAGATCCGGCGCGCTGGTGTTCGGGGGCGGCCATGTGGTTCTGCCCTTGCTGGAAGCCGAGACCGTGCAGACCGGTTGGCTGTCCACAGATACGTTCCTGGCGGGATACGGGGCGGCACAGGCGGTGCCGGGTCCCCTGTTTTCCTTCGCTGCCTATCTGGGGGCGCTTCTGCCGGGCGTGCCGAGCCGCCTTGTCGGAGCGGCCATCGCTCTGTCGGTGATCTTCCTGCCGGGCTTCCTTCTGCTTGCCGGTGCAATGGCGTTCTGGGACGTCCTGCGAAGCCGTCCGGGTGCCCAGGCTCTCATGCGCGGAGCCAACGCCGCGGTGGTCGGAATCCTCGCAGCGGCACTTTATGATCCGTTATTGAAGAGCGCCGTCGTCGACCAACTGTCCTTTGCCCTCGCAGTGGCCTGTTTCGTCCTGCTCACCGCGTGGAAGGTTTCACCGTGGCTCGTCGTCGTGTTTGGAGCGCTGGGCGGCGTCCTGATGGCCGCTGCATAGAAAAGGCGGCCGGCTTGAATTGCCGGCCGCCTTGCGGTTGTTCGGACCCATCTTCGTTGAGATGCAGCGCTATGCTGCGCGTATGGCGTCGATCAAGCGGTCCAATGCCGCAAGACCGCGGTCGGTAAGGCGGCCACGACCGTCGTCGACTTCGATCATCTCCGCGTTCGCCAGTTCGGACAGGCCATCCGGATCGGCGCGGTGGCCCGACCCGTCGTTCAGCACGACGTCCCGGACGGCTTCCCCGCTAGCCAGCTGGTGGTAGGCGGCAAAGACGAGGATGGAGTGCCCCTTGTCGGTGATGCTCATCGGCGGCCCGAGCCGGCATCGTCGTTCAGGGGGTTTCCGGCATCGTCGAGCGGAGCGTCCTCTTCTCCCAGCTCGACCCCATCGTCGTAGGTGGGTGACAATCCCTTTCGTTCCGCCGGGCCCTTGTCGGCATGGTCCGGCTTGTTCGTCTGGACGACTTCAGGTCCATCCACATGGCTCGGCGGCACGGGATCGGATGTCGGAAACGTATCCTCCAGCGCCGTATCCAATTTCTCCTCGACCGTCATCGGGCGGTGCTGGCCGCCGGGCTGCGTACGGTCGTCAATCTTGTTCGCGGCCTGATCTATGTCGTTCGGCATGACTGCCTCCTGTCTTGCGGCAACGCTGGCGTCGGGGCGGAACCGTTCCGCAAACCCCGCGCCAGCAATGCGTTCGATTGTCTTTGGGACGGTTTTGAGCTTCCTGAAACGGGCTCGCCGAAGCGAGCCCTCGATCGGGTTGCTGCAATTGGACGTCAGGCCAATCCGGGCAACTCGTCGTCTTTATCGCCATGGCCCGGGCGGCCGTCATCGGTTGGCAGACGCAGGCCTTCGGCGCCGACATCGTCGATGTCTTCCGCGTCGCCGTCCTCGTCCATTTCGTCGAGGTCTTCCTCGACTTCGCGTTCCATCTCGGCCGAGCTGGCGTCATCGTCGGTCACGACCTCGCCCGGCTTCAGCGGCTTGCCATCCGGCATCTTCTCGTTCGGGTTTTCGCCGACATTGCTTGTTCTGGACATTGCATCCTCCATGCTTCGTTGAAGGACATAAGGAGCGCCGGCCAGCTCCGTTCCGTCGGTGCGACGAACTGGGACGGGGAGGGATTGCTCACCGCTCCGACACCCCTACATTGTGTGTGTAGCTCGATGGCATCTTTACTGAAGCCAGGTGTCGGACATCGCGCATGGTGAATTATCCCGATGGACTGCATTCCGGGCACGCCAGCCCACGCAGCGCGCTGCATCGCCACGCAAGCCCGATCTCGATATTGCTGCTGGCCGTCTTTCTCGGGGCCGGCCTGACCGGATGGATGGGAGGGCGTATGCCGCCGCCCCTTGTGACCGAGGGCCCCGTGGCGCGCATGGCCGTCAGTGCGCCGTCGATCGTCAGAAGCGGTCTCTTCTTTGAAGTCACCATCGATGTCACGGCCGAACGCGACATCGAAGACGTCGTGGTCGCGGTGGAACCGGATCTCTGGAGTCGCCAGACGCAGAACAGCATGATTCCGGCGGCCGCCGATGAAACGTATGGAGACGGCGGTTTCCGCTATTCATACGGCCCGCTCGGTGCTGGCGCCTCATTGCACGTCAAGGCGGATTTCCAGATCAATCCCGATCTGATGTGGGGAACGTCGGGCGTCGTAAGGCTGTATGACGGCCAGCGCGAACTTCTGCGCCAGCCTCTCGAACTGAAAGTGTGGCCGTAATGGATATCGTCCTGCGCGCGACCGCGATGTTCGCGATACTCTTTCTGCTGCTGCGCCTGCTCGGCAAGCGCGAACTCGGGCAGATGACGCCGTTTGAATTCGTTGTTCTCGTCGTCATGGGCGACTTGATACAGCAGGGTGTGACGCACAATGACTTCAGTCTTACCGGGGCGACGCTGGCCATCGTCACCTTCGCCTTCTGGGGGCTGGTGCTGAGTTGGGTCACCTACCTGTTTCCACGTGCGGAAAAGCTGCTCGACGGGGAGCCGCGCATCGTCATTCGAGACGGATGCCTGATCGAGGACAATCTGCGACGCGACAGGGTAACGCGCGCCGAGGTGGAGAGCGAGATGCGGCAAGCGGGCATCGGGGCGATGGAGGATGTCGCGTGGGGCATCCTGGAGCCACAGGGCAAGTTCAGTTTCATTCGGCGCGACACGGCGGCCTCGTCATGAACGCCAGCTTTCCAGGATTTCCTCAACCGTCGCCATTTCGATCTGCTCGCTGAACCTCGTCCGGTAAAGCTGCATCAACGCATCATGGGTTTCATCCGCCGAACTGCAGATCGCGTCGGTGGCCACGATGGTCCGATAGCCCCGGTCGACAGCGCCAAGAATGGTGGCAAGCACACAGACATCAGTCTCGCCGCCCGTCACGACGATCGATGTGACGCCGCTTCCTGACAGCAGCCGATCGAAATTGCCTTCCGTCCACGGCGAATAGACGCGCTTGTCGACCACTGAGGCGGGAGGGACGAACCGGGAAAGCGCCGGCACCAGGTCCACGAACTGCGAGTCCATCTGCTCCAGGGTCACGCTATGCCAGCGCCGGTAATAGCGCTGCCAGCTTCCGGGCATCTCCTCGGCGCGTACGGGTGGCACAAATCGGGTGAATACGGTGCGCGCAGCATGTCGGAACGCAAGTTTCTCGACGGCGGGCAGAACAGGCTCCAGCCAGGGAACCTCCCATGGACTGCCGGGCGCAAACAGCCGTTGCATGTCCACGCAGACATGCAAGCAATCGTCGCCAAGCGGGCCATGGACAAGCCCCTGGGCGCTCATGATGGCATACCGATGCAGGACCGGGCCGGGGCGGCGCCCGGCGCGGCTGCAGGGGCCGACAAGGCGGCCCCGGCTGGCCGGCTTCCCGGCCAGCCGAGCTGCATGACCGACCCGTCAGCCGGCGGCTGCGGTGTCCATCCAATCCTTATGACGGGATTCATCGGCAAACGCTTTCTGAAAGAATGCACGAGCTTCCGGAGTGGCGGTCTCATTTTTCGAAGCCTGATCGTACGCCATTTTCGTCTCGATCTCATTGGTCGACATAGCCTTCAGGATCGTCTTGTCCCCGATCAGCGAGGCAAGGGCTACCTTCCCGGTGGTCAGGTATTGTTTGGCATCGCCTTCCTGGGGCGCTTCCGTGCCGATCGCGCCCGCAAGGCGCGTCAGTTCGGTGACGTGGCGTTCATGATCGGCCTTGAACTCGGCAATCCTGGATTTGAAAGTCTGGTCTTCGAGTTTCTCGATTGTCGATTCATATGCGGCGATCGCATCGTGTTCGAGGATAAGCAGGTTTTGAACGAGCTTCTCAAACGTGTTCTCGGTGCCAACTGTGGTGACCATCGGTCGCTTCCTTCTTTTGATGAAAAATATGTTGCCTGAAGTTTCTGGCTTGCATCCGAAAGGGCCGGACGCACGCCGCCGTCTGGCGGGCGCTTAAGGCCCTCTTCGGTCATCTACAGTCCGGTGAGGCCGACAAGGCCGGGGTCGAACCCGATATGGCCGCTGAGCGGCCCCCCGGTATCGTCGGCTACCTCCCATGCCGCGTTCTCCAGGCCACCCCCAGACGCCGTGATCGTCAGGAACGTAACGCGCCTGCCGTCGGGCAGGTTTCCAGGACCGAGCGGGCTCATATGTTCGGTATAGACGTCGGCGCGCGGGAGGTAATATGCGGCCCCTTCGCGCTCTCCGGTCACTTTCAGGGCCCGTTCGCTGGAAGCAAGAACGGCATCGTGGTGCCTGACCGTCAGGTTGCCCGGTACTTCGGAGATTGTCAGATGTTCAAGAGTGTCTGGCATTTGTGCAGCCCTTCCAACGGTACGGCCTTTTGCTCGCTGTTCTTTCGCGCGGAAGACTGGAGCGTCTATTCCGCAGCCTCGAATTCGGGCGCGGCCTCCAGTTGCTCACGCGTATAGTTTACGGTGATGTGGTCGATACTGGCGCCATTCCAGCCCCAGCCTTCGTCGCTTGCAGCATCCGCCGTGTCGGTTCCTGCAGGCGGCGTTGCGGGGGTCATCGTCGTAGAGCCGGACGGGACCGCCGTTTCCGTTGTGTCACCGCCATTTGCCTCGGTATTCCCGGACATCGCGAAATCGAGTTGATCGATACCGATCGCGACGTCCTTGGTTCCAACGCCCAGGAAGCCGCCGACGCCGACGATAACGGCCTCGACCCGACCATCGTCGCTGAGCAGAAGATCATCCACGGTGCCGATAGTCTCGTTGTCGGCCCCCATTACCTTGGCGCCCGTCAAACCAGAGGCGAGCATCTGCGAGCCTTCCTGGTACGTGACGAACCCACCGTGATCGGAGACGCCGGCTGCGGGCCCCGTCGTCGTCGCACCGGGTTGCGCCTCATTGGCGGGCATGGGGGTAGTTGTCGCCGGTGGTGCTGCTTCCTCGGCTGGAGCCGTCCCGGACGTGCTGGTCTGCGCGAAGGCCTGGGTGGCGAGCATGGTGGTGGCGATCAGGGCTGCGTGCGCTAGCCGTTTCATGTCGGCCTCCTGTTGAGTGTTTAGTACTCAAGGGGTGGCAGACCGGATTTTGTTCCGCAGACGTTTGATCGACGGCAAATGGATGCCGCCGGGCTCCGTCACGCCGATGGGGTGGGCGTGAGTGCGATACGCTGTACGAGCTGCCGGGATCGCGGCACGAAGCCTTGGGACATGGTGCCGGCTACAGGGATCGAACCCGTGACCCCCTGATTACAAATCAGGTGCTCTACCATCTGAGCTAAGCCGGCCCGAGCGCGCATGTAGCACAGTCGCATGCGGCTTGCATCAGCAGAATCGCATGTGATGCGAATGACCCCCAGGACGATCATCCCTGCTTGTTTTCGGCGTTCGCCTGACGTCATATCCCGCGTCTGAAAAACGTTTCGTGTCGGGAGGACATATGGATCGTCGTCAATTTCTGCTGAAGTCCGGGGTCGTGGCCGGCGGGGCCGCAGTCGGTGGATCGCTTGCCGCGCCTGCAATCGCACAGGAGGCGCCTTCGATCCGCTGGCGGCTGACCTCCAGCTTTCCCAACACGCTTGATACGCTCTACGGCAACTGCCAGCTCTTCTCGCGGACGATTTCGGAGCTGACGGACGGCAAGTTCAAGATCGATGTCTTCCCCGCCGGCGAACTGGTGCCCGGCCTGTCGGCACTGGATGCCGTGCAGGACCAGACCGTCGAGTGCGCCCATACCGTGCTGTATTATTACGTCGGCAAGGACCCCACCTTCGCCATCGGTTCGTCCATCCCGTTCGGTCTGAACGCGCGCCAGCAGAACGCATGGCTCTACAATGGCGGCGGCAACGAGGCCATCGACCAGTTCCTGGAGGCCTACAATGTCGTGGCGCGGCCGGGCGGCAACACCGGGACGCAGATGGGCGGCTGGTTCCGCAAGGAGATCAACAATGTCGAAGATCTCAAGGGCCTGAAGATGCGCATTGCCGGTATCGCCGGGCAGGTGCTGTCGCCGCTCGGCGTCATCGGCCAGCAGCTTGCGGGCGGCGACGTCTATCCGGCACTGGAGCGCGGCACGCTGGATGCCACCGAGTTCGTCGGCCCCTATGACGATGAAAAGCTCGGCTTCTATCAGGTCGCACCGTATTACTATTATCCCGCCTTCTGGGAAGCCGGTCCGACAGTCCACTATGTGTTCAACAAGGCCAAGTACGAAGAGCTGCCGCAGTCTTACCGAACCGCCCTCGATACTGCCGCCAAGGCCTGCAACATATCCATGCTGGCCGACTACGACACCAAGAACATGACCGCCATCCGCTCGCTCGTGGGCAAGGGCGTGCAGCTGCGTGCGCTGCCGCGCGACGTGCTCGACGCGGCGTACGACTCCGCCCAGGCGCTGTATCGCCAGCTCGACGAGACCAACCCGAAATGGAAGGCGCTCTACGATCCCTGGAACCAGTTCCGTTCGCAGAGCTATGAGTGGTTCCGGGTGGCCGAGTATACGAACGATACCTACAATTACAGCCGTCAGGCGGCCGGCAACTAGCGCGCAGGACCTAACGAAAATCGTCTTGTGCAAACGCAACGTCTAAGCTTCACTCTCAACGTGGGCGGGAGATTTCTCCCGCGCCGCTGAGGGGGGAAGGATTTTGAACAGACGTCGTTTCTTGAGAGGTGCGGGCGCCGGCGCCGCATCGGTGGCCGCCCTGGCCACGCCAGCTTTAGCGCAAAGCCAGCCGGAGATCCGCTGGCGCCTGACGTCCAGCTTTCCGAATACGCTGGATACCATCTTCGGCGGTGCCAAGAGCCTGTCCGACACGGTGAAGGCGCTGACGGGCGGCCGCTTCACCATCGACGTGTTTCCGGCCGGCGAGCTGGTGCCCGGCCTGTCCGCGCTGGACGCCGTGCAGGACGGCACAGTGGAAGCCTGTCATACGGCAGCCTATTATTACGTCGGCAAGGATCCGACATTCGCCATCGGCGCCACCATCCCCTTCGGCCTCAATGCCCGCCAGCAGAACGCCTGGCTCTACCAGGGCGGCGGAAACGATCTCTACAACGCATTCCTGGCCGATTACGGTGTCATCGGCGTTCCCGGCGGGAATACCGGCGTGCAGATGGGCGGCTGGTTCCGCAAGGAGATCAACAGCGTCGCGGATCTCGATGGCTTGAAGATGCGCATCGCCGGTCTTGCCGGCCGCGTGCTGGAACCGCTCGGCGTCGTGCCGCAGCAGCTTGCCGGCGGTGACATCTATCCCGCCCTGGAGCGAGGCACAATCGACGCAACCGAGTGGATCGGCCCCTACGACGACGAAAAACTCGGCTTCTACCAGGTTGCGCCCTACTACTATTACCCGGCCTTCTGGGAAGGCGGCCTGACCGTGCACTTCATGTTCAACAAGGAGCAGTACGAGGCGCTGCCGGACGAGTACAAGGTTGCCCTGCAAACGGCAGCCGCCGCCGCCAACACAAACATGTTGGCGCAGTACGACGTGAAGAACATGAGTGCGATCCGCTCTCTGGTCGGCAAGGGCGTTCAACTACGGCCGCTGCCGCGCGATATCCTCAACGCCTCCTACGACTCGGCCATGGCGCTCTATGCCCGGCTGAACGAGGAGAACCCGAAGTGGAAGGCCATCTACGAGCCGTGGAGCCAGTTCCGCTCGCAAACCTATGAGTGGTTCCGCGTCGCCGAATATTCCTACGACACCTATGTCTACGGGCAGCAGGCCGCCGGAAAGTAGAGGCTGCGGCACGCCATGCGCCGAAAATTGAAAAGGGGCCGCGAGGCCCCTTTTCCGTGTTCAGTTCGGCGCTCCGAAGGTGGGCGCTGGCGGCGCTCCGAAGCTGGGCGCGGCAGGGGCGCCGAAACTTGGGGGTGGCGCTCCACCGAAGCTTGGGGCGGCGGGCGGCCCACCGGTTTCGCCGGGCATCGGGATGTTCAACTGGATGCTCGACGGGTCGATGACGGCTTCGGGCGTCAGGAAGTACGTCACCGATTCCGGCCAGAAGATCAGGATCGCCACCAGGACAAGCTGCAGGCACAGCCAGGGTATCGCACCGAGATAGATGTCGGACGTCTTCACCTGGGGCGGCGCGATGCCGCGCAGATAGAAGAGCGCGAAGCCAAACGGCGGATGCATGAAGGATGTCTGCATGTTCACGCAGAGCAGCACGCCGAACCAGATCAGGTCGATGCCCAGCGCCTCCGCCACGGGCACCAGCAGCGGCACCACGATGAAGGCGATCTCGAAGAAATCGAGGAAGAAGGCGATGAAGAAGATGAAGATGTTGACGAAGATCAGGAAGCCGACGGCGCCGCCGGGGATGTGAGACAGGAGGTACTGGATCCAGTGCCCGCCATCCATGCCCTGGAAGACGAGGCTGAAGACGGTGGCCCCGAGCAGGATGAAGACGACCATCGCCGTCAGGCGCATCGTCATCGCCATCGCCTCGCGGATCAGGCTCCAGCTCAGGCGACGGTGCATGGCGGCAAGGATCATTGCGCCGACCGCGCCCATCGCGCCGGCCTCGGTCGGCGTCGCAAGGCCCATGAACATCGTGCCGAGCACGACGAAGATCAGCACCAGCGAGGGCACCATCGCCTTGGCGACGCGCCACAGCAGCTTCCAGCCGGTCATGGTGCGCGCCTCGGGCGGAAGCGGCGGCATCATCTCGGGTTTCAGGCGCGACAAGACGAAGATGAAGGCAAGAAACAGCAGAATTTGAAGGATCGACGGTCCGATGGCGCCGGCATACATGTCGCCGACCGAGCGGCCGAGCTGGTCGGCCAGGATGATGAGCACCAGCGATGGCGGGATGACCTGCGTGATCGTGCCGGACGCGGCGATGACCCCCGTCGCCAGCCGCATATTATAGCCGTAGCGCATCATGACGGGCAGCGACACGACGCCCATGGCGATGACGGAGGCTGCGACCGTACCTGTGATGGCGCCTAGAACCGCACCCACCAGGATGACCGCATAGGCGAGCCCCCCGGGCATGGGGCCGAACAGCTGCCCGGAGCCCTCGAGCAGGTCTTCTGCAAGGCCGCACCGCTCGAGGATCGCGCCCATGAAGGTAAAGAAGGGTATCGCCAGCAGCAGGTCGTTGGAGATCGTACCGTAAAACCGCAGCGGCAGGGCGTTCAGCAATGCGGGGCTGAAATGATCGAACACGATCCCCAGGACGCCGAACAGCATGCCGACGGCGGCCAGCGAGAAGGCGACGGGAAATCCGATCAGAAGAAAGACGATCATGCAGCCGAACATCAGCGGCGGCATCGGACCATATTCGAACATGCGTCTGAAGTCTCCTCCCGGGGGCGCGGCGGGTGTTACTGCAACGGCTTTTCGTAGCGCGTCTCCAGGGTCATCAATCCCTGCAATGCCGCGAAGCGCTTGATGAGTTCGGACAGGCCCTGCAGGAACAGAAGGCCGAAGCCGAGGGGCAGGGTCGCCTTCGCGGGCCACAATGTCAGGCCGCCGGCATTCATCGAGGTTTCACCGCTGGTGAACGAGCGCCAGAAAAACGGCCAGCACAGCCAGAACAGATAGAAGACCACCGGCAGGTACAGGACGACAAGGCCGAAAATGTCCACCAGCAGCCGATTGCGGGTCGACAGGGCGGAGTAAATGAGATCGACCCGCACATGCTCGTTCAACTTGAGCGTATAGGACGCTCCAAGAAGCACCATGCCCGCGAACATGTACCACTGGATTTCCAGCATCGAGTTCGAGCTGACGTGGAAGAGATAACGCGAAATGGCGTTCCCCGCGCTGATCAGCACGGCAAACAGAACGAGATAATCGGCGATCACCGCGAAGCCGGCGTTCAGCCGGTCGACGGCGCGCGAAAATGCAAGTAACGCCTGCAAGCACCCCTCCCTGTCACGGCTGTTCTCGATGGTTGTCCGTGAATTGAGTGCAGCATGGCATCTGGCGGGCGCTTCCGCTACGAAGAATGGCGTCGATATGGCGCGCTTTTCACAACCGCGTCTCCCATGTGACACAATTGCATGAGGACGACGCGACGAGCGGGCGACGCGCATATGCAGGAACTGAGGCTGGAGCGGCAGGCGAGGGAGGTGGAGCAACTCCGCCGTCGACTGATGTTCGAGCTCCTGGTGCTGGAGCGGTTGCGCCGGCGCGGGCATGCCGACGGGGCGCCGCCCGCCCGGCCAGGGCTCCTGTCCATCCACGAGGTACGCCGCCGTGCCGAAGCACGGGCCGCCCGGCGTCTGCTGTCGGATTGCCCGGAAGGCCTGTCCGCTCAGGCCTGCGACAGGTAACGCCGCGCTGCGTAGAGGGATACCGCCGCCGCGTTGGACACGTTGAGCGAGCGGATGGCCCCCGGTACCTCCAGACGCGCCAGGGCGTCTACCGTGGAGCGCGTCTTCTGACGCAGGCCCTTGCCCTCGCTGCCCAGAACGAGCGCCACCTTGCCCGCGTCGAAGGCAGGCTCCAGGGCGACGGGGCCGTCGGAATCCAGGCCGATAGTCTGGAAGCCGTCCTGCTTCAGGGTTTCCAAGGCGTCGGAAAGGTTGACGACCTGGATATACGGGATCTCCTCCAGCGCGCCGGATGCGGCCTTGGCCAGCACGCCGGATTCCTGCGGCGAGTGCCGGCTGGTGGTGATGACCGCACCGGCGCCGAAGGCCGTGGCCGAGCGCAGGATGGCGCCGACATTGTGCGGATCGGTGACCTGGTCGAGCACCAGAACGAGGTCCGTCTTGCCCAATTGGCCAAGGCCACGGCCTGGCAGGGGCTCGGCTTCCAGAAGCGCGCCCTGGTGCACGGCATCGTCGCCCAGTTCGCCGTCGAGCTGCCGTGGGTCGACGATCTCCATGAGGCAGGTGATGGCTTCCGGCTCGATTCCAAGCCGGTTCAGCGCATTGCGCGTCACCCGCAGGCGAATCGCCTTGCGCCGCGGATTGGCCAGGGCCGCCGCAACCGTGTGGAGGCCGTACAGGCGCACGATGCCGTCGTCGGCGGCAGGCGCCGTTTCACGGGCGCGGTCGCGATGGGCGCGCCGCAGCCGGGCATAATGCGAATCTTTGGGTGTGTGGGACGGATGATCGTTCATGCCCGCTCATACAGGGTTTGGAGCGGCGGTGGAAGCGCCCGGCCGGGCGGTTTCGCGCAGTGGAACAATGGCCTGGCCGGCCTGTCGCAGCTTTTGCGCGTGGGCCTGTTGACAGACGGGTCCCGCCTCTTCATAACGCCGCCCGAAGCAGCGATGGCCTTTCGGCGGCGCCGCTTCGATGCCAGGCTCCGGCAAGGCAGGTACGGAGGGATGCCCGAGTGGTTAAAGGGGACGGACTGTAAATCCGTTGGCTTAGCCTACGTTGGTTCAAATCCAACTCCCTCCACCACTGCCTCGGACTGCATGGCGTTTCGGACGTGCGCGGGTATAGCTCAATGGTAGAGCAGCAGCCTTCCAAGCTGAATACGCGGGTTCGATTCCCGCTACCCGCTCCACTCCTCCTGTCCATGACATCGCTGACTGGAGCGCTCCGGTCGCCCAGGACCGGTAATCGGGCCATCAACCGCGGGGCGCTTGTTTTTCTCATTGCAAGCCTATATGTCGCGCCGCAGTTCTCACAGAGCTAAGCGTCAGGAAACCGATACATGGCCAAGAGCAAATTCGAGCGTAACAAGCCGCACGTCAACATCGGCACGATTGGTCACGTTGACCATGGGAAGACGTCGCTGACGGCGGCGATCACGAAGTACTTCGGCGAGTTCCGTGCGTACGACCAGATTGACGCGGCGCCGGAGGAGAAGGCGCGGGGCATCACGATTTCGACGGCGCACGTTGAGTACGAGACGGAGAACCGTCACTACGCGCACGTGGACTGCCCGGGACACGCGGACTATGTGAAGAACATGATCACGGGTGCGGCGCAGATGGACGGGGCGATCCTCGTTTGTTCGGCTGCGGACGGCCCGATGCCGCAGACGCGGGAGCACATTCTCCTGGCGCGTCAGGTTGGCGTTCCGGCGATCGTGGTGTTTCTGAACAAGGTCGACCAGGTTGACGACGCCGAGCTTCTGGAGCTGGTGGAGCTTGAGGTCCGCGAGCTTCTGTCGAGCTACGAGTTCCCGGGCGACGACATTCCGATCGTGAAGGGTTCGGCGCTTGCGGCGCTTGAGGATTCGGACAAGAAGATCGGCGAGGACGCGGTCCGCGAGCTGATGGCGGCGGTTGATGCGTACATCCCGACGCCGGAGCGTCCGATCGACCAGCCGTTCCTGATGCCGATCGAGGACGTGTTCTCGATTTCGGGTCGCGGTACGGTCGTGACGGGCCGCGTCGAGCGCGGGATCGTGAAGGTGGGCGAGGAAGTCGAGATCGTCGGCATCCGGGACTCCAAGAAGACGACGGTTACGGGCGTCGAGATGTTCCGCAAGCTTCTGGACCAGGGTCAGGCGGGCGACAACATCGGCGCGCTGATCCGCGGTGTCGACCGTGAGGGCGTTGAGCGCGGCCAGGTGCTGTGCAAGCCGGGCTCGGTGAAGCCGCACACGAAGTTCAAGGCGGAAGCGTACATCCTGACGAAGGAAGAGGGCGGTCGTCATACGCCGTTCTTCACGAACTATCGTCCGCAGTTCTACTTCCGCACGACGGACGTGACGGGTGTCGTGACGCTTCCGGAAGGCACGGAGATGGTGATGCCGGGCGACAACGTGACGATGGACGTCGCGCTGATCGTTCCGATCGCGATGGAAGAGAAGCTGCGCTTCGCTATCCGCGAAGGTGGCCGCACCGTCGGCGCCGGCATCGTGTCCGCAATCGTCGAGTAATCGACATAGCGCGGTAAGCGTATTCGCGGCGGCCTTCGGGCCGCCGTTTTCGTTTGGGCGCAGCCGGGATTTTTCCTGTGCCGAAGGCCGGCGAATCGGCTTGCAAAATGCCGGCCATGGCATTATTGCCGAGCGTGAAAGCTGGCCTTCGTGGCCGGCAGTCGGACGCGCCATGGCGTGCCGTCCGTAGGGGTATAGCTCAGTTGGTAGAGCGGCGGTCTCCAAAACCGCAGGTCACAGGTTCGAGCCCTGTTGCCCCTGCCATTCGCCTCGTTGCATCAGCGCCGTCCGATTGAATGCCGGTTGCCGGGAGCAGCGGGCGTCGGCAAGAAATTTCCACCTGCCTCTTGTGAATCGTTGCACAGGACGCTAATACGCAGATCAACGGACACGAGGTGCGTGGGGCTGGGTCGTCAGCTTTTACGCGCCTAATGCCATGGGCGGTATATGGCCTCGAAGACAAATCCCTTCACGTTCCTTCAGCAGGTGCGGACCGAAGTCTCGAAAGTGACATGGCCCACCCGTCGGGAAACGTTGATCTCCACGATCATGGTTCTCATCATGGTCGTGTTCGCTGCTGCGTTCTTTTTTATAGCCGATCAGGCCCTCGGGTTTGCGGTCGGTTTCATCATGAGCGCTGGCCGCTGAGTGCAGGAAGGCAATCTAGGAATGGCAGCCCGTTGGTACATCGTTCACGCCTACTCGAATTTCGAGAAGAAGGTCGCTGAATCGATCGAGGAGCAGGCCCGGCAGAAGGGGCTCTCCGACAAGTTCGAGAAGATTCTCGTACCGACCGAAAAGGTCGTCGAGGTGCGTCGCGGCCGCAAGGTCGACGCCGAGCGCAAGTTCTTCCCGGGCTACGTTCTGGTCAAGGCCGAGCTGACCGACCAGGTCTTCTCGCTGATCAAGAACACGCCGAAGGTCACGGGCTTCCTCGGGCCCGACAATCGGCCGGTTCCGATCTCGGAGGCGGAGGCCACGCATATCCTCAGCCAGGTGCAGGAAGGTGTCGAGCGGCCGAAGGCCAGCATCACCTTCGACATCGGCGAGCAGGTGCGCGTCTCGGACGGGCCGTTCGCCTCGTTCAACGGCATCGTCCAGGAAGTCGATCAGGAGCGTGCCCGCCTCAAGGTGGAAGTGTCCATCTTCGGTCGCGCCACACCGGTCGATCTCGAATTCGGTCAGGTCGAAAAGGTCTGATCGTCAAGCCGCCTTCGGGCGGCGTCCGGCGCGGAAGGCGTTCCGGCTTTTGCCGGCCGGGTCTCGCCGCACCGCGCCACTGCAAGCGGGCCGCACTCATGGCGGCTCCATCGCCGGCAAGCCGGCATGAAGACAAAGGCAGAAAGAAATGGCTAAGAAAGTTGCAGGGCAGCTGAAGCTGCAGGTTGCCGCCGGATCCGCCACGCCGTCGCCGCCTATCGGCCCGGCTCTCGGTCAGCGCGGCATCAACATCATGGAGTTCTGCAAGGCGTTCAACGCGCAGACCCAGGAGATGGAGAAGGGCTCCCCGGTTCCGGTGGTCATCACCTACTACCAGGACAAGTCCTTCACCTTCGTGATGAAGACGCCTCCGGTCACCTTCTTCCTCAAGAAGGCGGCAAACATCAAGTCGGGCTCCAAGGAGCCGGGCAAGGCGGGCGCCGGCAAGGTCACGCGCGACCAGGTCCGCGAGATCGCCGAAAAGAAGATGAAAGACCTCAACGCGAACGACGTTGATGCGGCAATGGCGATGGTCGAGGGCTCTGCCCGCTCCATGGGCCTGGAAGTGGTGGGCTGAGACGATGGCTAAGATCGGCAAGCGTATTTCGAAGGCCCGCGACGGTCTGGACCGCGACAAGCTCTATGACGTCGCCGACGCGGTGAAGCTGCTCAAGGAGCGTGCGACCGCCAAGTTCGACGAGACCATCGAGGTCGCCATGAACCTCGGCGTCGATCCGCGTCATGCGGACCAGATGGTGCGCGGCGTGGTCAACCTGCCCAACGGCACGGGCCGTACCGTTCGCGTCGCGGTCTTCGCGCGCGGCGACAAGGCGGAAGAAGCCAAGGCGGCTGGTGCCGATATCGTCGGTGCCGAAGACCTGGTCGAGAAGGTGCAGGGCGGCGAGATCGATTTCGATCGCGCCATCGCGACGCCTGACATGATGGGTCTCGTCGGCCGTCTCGGCAAGGTGCTCGGCCCGCGCGGCCTGATGCCGAACCCGCGTGTCGGCACCGTTACGCCGGACGTGGCGGCAGCGGTCAAGGCTTCCAAGGGCGGTGCCGTGGAGTTCCGCGTCGAAAAGGCCGGCATCGTGCATGCCGGCGTGGGCAAGGCCTCTTTCGGCGCTGATGCGCTGGTCGAGAACATTCGTGCCTTCGCCGACGCGGTACAGAAGGCCAAGCCTTCGGGCGCCAAGGGTACCTACGTCCAGCGCGTCGCGCTGTCTTCGACGATGGGTCCGGGCCTCAAGGTCGATCCTTCGACGGTGCAGGCGCAGGCCTGACCCGGTCGGGGGGTTAACAGGGCAGGGTTGTACACCTATATGTGCATCCTTCCCTGATAGAATCCCCGGGCCTTCGGGCCCGGGTATACGGAGGCCGGAAACGGTCTTCGTTTCCTGTCCGAGATTGCAGGCGAGAGCCGGTTCGTCCGGTTTTCTTAATCCACAAGGCCTGCATGAGACGGTGAGAGTTCCGGATTTCCCGGGGTAACCCGGTGTTTGGTTCGAACCTCTGAATGCCTTGAGCTGACGATGCGGGGCCCTTTGCGGCTCCAGTGACGCCAAGGGGACAGGATCCTCGCTGTCGCCCGGATGATCCGGGCGGCGAAGGCAACCGGAGCGTCCCGCAAGGGAAGGCTCCAACTGGAGAGTGGCAGTGGACAGAGCGGAAAAGCGCGAGTTCGTCACCGATCTTCACGAGACCTTCAAGGACTCGGGGTCGATCGTGGTGGCTCGCTACGCCGGTCTCACCGTCGCGCAGATGAACGATCTTCGTTCCAAGATGCGCGAACAGGGTGGCACCGTCAAAGTCGCGAAGAACCGTCTTGCCAAAATCGCTCTTCAAGGCACCGACGCCGAGGAGATCAGCAATCTGTTCGAAGGACAGACTCTGATCGCCTATTCGACCGATCCGGTCGCGGCGCCGAAGGTGGCCAACGACTTCGCCAAGGGCAATGACAAGCTTGTCATCCTCGGCGGGGCCATGGGCACCACCGCCCTCGACGCCGATGGGGTCAAGGCTCTCGCCTCGCTCCCGTCGCTCGACGAGCTGCGCGCCAAGCTTATCGCCATGGTTCAGACGCCGGCTACCCGCATCGCGGGTGTGGTCGCAGCGCCTGCAGGCCAGCTTGCACGCGTGTTCGGGGCATATGCCAAGAAGGACGAGGCGGCGTGAGGATTGTTCCTCGCTGCATTCTGATTATTCGAACCTAAGGAAGTACTACAATGGCTGATCTCGCCAAGATCGTTGAAGACCTGTCCAGCCTGACCGTCCTCGAGGCGGCTGAGCTGTCGAAGATGCTTGAAGAGAAGTGGGGCGTTTCCGCCGCTGCTCCGGTTGCCGTCGCGGCTGCCGGTGGCGCCGGCGCAGCTGCCGCCGCCGAGGAAGAGAAGACCGAGTTCGACGTGATCCTCGCCGATGCCGGCGCGCAGAAGATCAACGTCATCAAGGAAGTCCGTGCGATCACGGGCCTCGGCCTCAAGGAAGCCAAGGACCTCGTCGACGGCGCTCCGAAGCCGGTCAAGGAAGCGGTTTCCAAGGACGAAGCCGCGAAGATCAAGGACCAGCTCGAGAAGGCTGGCGCCAAGGTCGACGTCAAGTAATTGCGCCTCTGGCGCAAGCCGGCGTGAAATTGGTGGGCGGGACGGCTTTTTGCCGTTCCGCCTTCCGTGCTGCCACCGCAGGCCTCCTTCGGGACAGGCATGTGGCATGGGGCGGCCGCTTCTTTCCGATGGCCCGGTATGAGCCGGCGGGCACTCGGGAAGACGCGGATGGGCCGATGGTCCGCATAGGTCTAAGCCGCCTTCGAGAGGGCGGTGGGGCTGTCCCGGCCGGGACGGCTCCGGAGTTTGAGCCCTTCGGCGAGGGCACTGTCGAGAGCAAGGAGCGACGATGTCTCAGACGACGACGTTTAGCGGTCGCAGGCGCGTACGCAAGTTCTTCGGGCATATTCCCGAGGTTGCCGAAATGCCCAATCTGATCGAGGTGCAGAAGGCATCCTACGATCAGTTCCTCATGGTGGACGAGCCCGATGGCGGCCGTCCGGACGAGGGGCTTCAATCCGTATTCAAATCTGTCTTCCCGATTTCCGACTTTTCGGGACATTCGATGCTGGAGTTCGTCAAATACGAATTCGAGCAGCCGAAGTTCGATGTCGACGAATGCCGTCAGCGCGACCTGACCTTCGCGGCGCCTCTCAAGGTGACGCTGCGCCTTATCGTGTTCGATGTCGACGAGGACACCGGCTCCAAGTCCATCAAGGACATCAAGGAGCAGGACGTCTACATGGGCGACATGCCCCTCATGACGTCCAACGGCACCTTCATCGTCAACGGCACGGAGCGCGTCATCGTCTCCCAGATGCACCGGTCGCCGGGCGTCTTCTTCGACCATGACAAGGGCAAGAGCCATTCCTCCGGCAAGCTGCTCTTCGCTGCGCGGGTCATTCCGTATCGCGGTTCCTGGCTCGACATCGAGTTCGACGCCAAGGACATCGTCTATGCGCGTATCGATCGCCGCCGCAAGATTCCGGTGACGAGCCTGCTGATGGCGCTCGGGATGGATGGAGAGGAAATTCTCTCCACCTTCTACAACATCGTCCAGTTCGAGAAGGACGCCAAGGGCTGGCGCATTCCGTTCTCGATGGAGCGCATCCGCGGCCAGAAGCCGATGACGGACCTCATCGACGCCGATTCGGGCGAGATCCTGGTCGAGGCCGGCAAGAAGGTCACCGCGCGTCAGGCCCGCCAGTTGAAGGACAAGGGCGTCAAGGCGCTGCGCGCCTCCGACGAGGACCTGTTCGGCAACTACCTCGCGGAAGATATCGTCAACGATCGGACGGGCGAGGTTTATCTCGAGGCCGGCGACGAGATCGACGAGAAGACCCTCAAGGTCCTGGTCGATGCCGGCTACGAGGAAATTTCCGTTCTCGACATCGACCACGTCACCGTGGGCGCCTACATCCGCAGCACCCTCGCTGCCGACAAGAACGAGACGCGCCAGGACGCGCTGTTCGACATCTATCGCGTCATGCGTCCCGGCGAGCCGCCGACGATGGAAACCGCCGAGGCGATGTTCCAGTCGCTGTTCTTCGACGCCGAGCGGTACGATCTTTCGGCCGTCGGTCGCGTCAAGATGAACATGCGTCTGGATGTCGACGCCGAGGACACGGTGCGTGTCCTGCGCAAAGAAGACATCGTCGCCGTGGTGCGGACGCTGGTCGATTTGCGTGACGGCAAGGGCGAGATCGACGACATCGACAATCTGGGCAACCGTCGCGTCCGCTCCGTCGGCGAGTTGATGGAGAACCAGTATCGCGTCGGCCTGCTGCGCATGGAGCGCGCCATCAAGGAGCGCATGTCCTCCGTCGAGATCGACACGGTCATGCCGCAGGATCTCATCAACGCCAAGCCGGCGGCCGCGGCCGTGCGCGAGTTCTTCGGATCCTCGCAGCTGTCGCAGTTCATGGACCAGACCAACCCGCTCTCCGAGATCACGCATAAGCGCCGCATCTCGGCGCTTGGACCGGGCGGTCTGACGCGCGAGCGTGCCGGCTTCGAGGTGCGCGACGTGCACCCGACGCATTATGGCCGCATCTGCCCGATCGAGACGCCGGAAGGCCCGAACATCGGCCTGATCAATTCGCTGGCGACCTTCGCGCGCGTCAACAAATACGGCTTCATCGAAAGCCCGTACCGCCGCGTGATCGAGGGCAAGGTCACCAATGACGTGGTCTACCTCTCCGCCATGGAAGAGGCCAAGCACCACGTCGCGCAGGCCAACGCTGTCCTGACCGACGAGAACACCTTCGTCGACGATCTCGTGGTCTGCCGGCATGCCGGCGACAACGTGATCACCCCGCGTGAGAACATCGATCTCATGGACGTGTCGCCGAAGCAGATCGTCTCGGTGGCCGCGGCGCTCATCCCGTTCCTGGAGAACGACGACGCCAACCGCGCGCTCATGGGCTCGAACATGCAGCGTCAGGCCGTGCCGCTGGTGCGCGCCGAAGCGCCCTTCGTCGGCACCGGCATGGAATCGGTCGTCGCCCGGGACTCCGGCGCCGCCATCGCTGCCCGGCGCACCGGCGTCGTCGATCAGGTGGATGCCACGCGTATCGTCATTCGCGCGACCGAAGATCTCGAGGCCGGCAAGTCCGGCGTCGATATCTATCGCCTGATGAAGTTCCAGCGCTCCAACCAGTCCACCTGCATCAACCAGCGACCGCTGGTGAAGATGGGTGACCGGATCCGGAAGGGCGACATCATCGCGGATGGTCCGTCCACCGATCTCGGCGATCTGGCGCTCGGCCGCAACGTGCTCGTCGCGTTCATGCCCTGGAACGGCTACAACTACGAGGATTCGATCCTCCTGTCCGAGCGCATCGTCGCCGACGACGTCTTCACCTCGATCCATATCGAGGAGTTCGAGGTCATGGCGCGCGATACCAAGCTTGGACCCGAGGAAATCACGCGCGATATTCCGAACGTCTCGGAAGAAGCGCTGAAGAACCTCGACGAAGCCGGCATCGTCTACATCGGCGCCGAGGTCCAGCCGGGTGACATTCTCGTCGGCAAGATCACGCCCAAGGGCGAAAGCCCGATGACGCCGGAAGAAAAGCTCCTGCGCGCCATCTTCGGCGAGAAGGCGTCGGATGTCCGCGACACGTCCAGCCGCATGCCTCCCGGCACGTACGGCACGGTCGTCGAAGTGCGCGTCTTCAACCGGCACGGCGTCGAGAAGGACGAGCGCGCCATGGCTATCGAGCGCGAGGAAATCGAGCGCCTGGCCAAGGACCGCGATGACGAGCAGGCGATCCTGGACCGTAACGTCTACGGCCGCCTGATCGAGATGCTCGATGGCAAGTCGGCCGTGGCCGGTCCCAAGGGCTTCAGGAAGGGCACGACCCTGTCGGCGTCCGTCATCCAGGAATATCCCCGCTCCCAGTGGTGGATGTTCGCCGTGGAGGACGAGAAGCTCCAGGGCGAGCTGGAAGACCTGCGCAACGTGTACGACGAGTCCAAGAAGACGCTCGAAGGGCGCTTCATGGACAAGGTCGAGAAGGTGCAGCGCGGCGACGAGTTGCCCCCGGGCGTCATGAAGCAGGTGAAGGTCTTCGTCGCGGTCAAGCGCAAGATCCAGCCGGGCGACAAGATGGCCGGCCGTCACGGCAACAAGGGTGTGGTCTCGCGGATCGTTCCGGTCGAGGACATGCCCTTCAACGAGGACGGCACTCACGTCGACATCGTTCTGAACCCGCTCGGCGTGCCCTCGCGCATGAATGTGGGGCAGATCCTGGAGACGCATCTCGGCTGGGCCTGCGCCGGCATGGGCCGCCGTATCGGCGAGCTGCTGGAGCAGTACCAGGAAAGCCACGACGTCAAGCCGTTGCGGACCGAGATTGCCGGCCTGCTCGGCGACAGCGATCGCAACGAGAAGGTGGCCGTCTTCGATGACGACTCCGTCCTCACGCTGGCACGCCAGATGAAGCGCGGCGTCTCCATCGCGACGCCGGTCTTCGACGGCGCGAACGAGCACGACATCGTCGAGATGCTGGAAAAGGCCGGGCTGAACGGTTCGGGCCAGGTCACGCTCTACGACGGGCGTACCGGCGAGCCGTTCGATCGTCAGGTGACCGTCGGCTACATCTACATGCTGAAGCTGCACCACCTGGTGGACGACAAGATCCACGCGCGGTCCATCGGACCCTACTCGCTGGTCACGCAGCAGCCGCTGGGCGGCAAGGCCCAGTTCGGCGGGCAGCGGTTCGGCGAGATGGAGGTGTGGGCTCTCGAGGCGTATGGCGCTGCCTACACGCTGCAGGAGATGCTCACCGTCAAGTCCGACGACGTGGCCGGTCGCACCAAGGTCTACGAGTCGATCGTCCGCGGCGACGATGCCTTCGAGTCAGGCATTCCCGAGAGCTTCAACGTTCTCGTCAAGGAAATGCGCTCGCTGGGCCTCGATGTCGACCTGTCGAACGTGGCCGAGCAGCCGCAGGCGGCAAACCGGGACGATCAGTTGCCCGACGCAGCCGAGTAATCGGCAGGGCGCGCCCAGGACGGGCGCGCCGGGCCATCGCCGCCATGCGCGGCGCTGGCCTGACCACCGGGATTATCGTTGTGCGTCGTTTGCGCGGCGTAGCGGGGCATCGAGGCCCCAGAAGGAGAAAGCACCATGAATCAAGAGGTCATGAATCTCTTCAATCCTCAGGTGCAGGCCCAGTCTTTCGATTCGATCCGGATCTCGCTGGCGAGCCCGGAGAAGATCCTTTCCTGGTCGTTCGGCGAAATCAAGAAGCCCGAAACGATCAACTACCGGACCTTCAAGCCCGAGCGCGATGGCCTGTTCTGCGCCAGGATCTTCGGTCCGATCAAGGACTACGAGTGCTTGTGCGGCAAGTACAAGCGCATGAAGTACAAGGGCATCATCTGCGAGAAGTGCGGCGTCGAGGTTACCTTGTCGCGCGTGCGCCGCGAGCGCATGGGCCACATCGAGCTGGCCGCGCCGGTCGCTCACATCTGGTTCCTGAAGTCCTTGCCGAGCCGCATCGGCACGCTGCTCGACATGACGCTCAAGGATATCGAGCGCGTCCTTTACTTCGAGAACTACATCGTGACCGAGCCGGGTCTCACCGCCCTCAAGGAGCATCAGCTCCTGACGGAGGAAGAGTATCTGATCGCCACCGAGGAGTATGGTGAAGATTCCTTCACCGCGCTCATCGGCGCCGAGGCGATCCAGGAGCTCCTGTCCTCCATGGACCTGGAGAAGATCGCGGGCGACCTGCGCGCCGAGCTGGCCGAGACGACATCCGATCTGAAGACCAAGAAGCTGATGAAGCGTCTGAAGATCGTGGAGAACTTCCTGGAGTCGGGCAACCGGCCCGAATGGATGATCATGAGCGTTGTTCCGGTGATTCCGCCGGACCTGCGTCCGCTGGTGCCGCTGGATGGCGGACGTTTCGCGACGTCCGACCTCAACGACCTGTACCGTCGCGTCATCAACCGTAACAACCGCCTCAAGCGGCTGATCGAGTTGCGCGCGCCGGGCATCATCATCCGCAACGAGAAGCGCATGCTGCAGGAGGCCGTCGACGCACTGTTCGACAATGGCCGCCGCGGTCGCGTCATCACGGGCGCCAACAAGCGTCCGCTGAAGTCGCTCTCCGACATGCTGAAGGGCAAGCAGGGCCGCTTCCGGCAGAACCTGCTCGGCAAGCGCGTCGACTATTCCGGCCGCTCGGTCATCGTGACCGGTCCGGAACTGAAGCTTCATCAATGCGGCCTGCCGAAGAAGATGGCGCTTGAGCTGTTCAAGCCGTTCATCTACGCGCGCCTCGACGCCAAGGGCTATTCCTCGACCGTCAAGCAGGCCAAGAAGCTGGTCGAAAAGGAACGTCCGGAAGTCTGGGACATCCTCGACGAGGTCATCCGCGAGCACCCGGTGCTGCTGAACCGCGCCCCGACGCTGCACCGTCTCGGCATCCAGGCCTTCGAACCGGTTCTCATCGAGGGCAAGGCAATCCAGCTTCATCCGCTGGTTTGCACGGCGTTCAACGCCGACTTCGACGGCGACCAGATGGCCGTCCACGTTCCGCTGTCCATCGAGGCGCAGCTGGAAGCGCGCGTCCTGATGATGTCGACCAACAATATCCTGCACCCGGCCAATGGTCAGCCGATCATCGTGCCGTCGCAGGACATGGTTCTGGGCCTCTACTACCTCTCGATCATGAACGAGAACGAGCCCGGGCAGGGCATGGCGTTCTCCGACATCGGCGAAATGGAGCACGCGCTGCACGCCAAGTCGATCACGCTGCACACCAAGATCCGGGGTCGCTTCAAGTCCGTGGACAAGGACGGCAAGCTCGTCTCCAAGGTCTACGAGACGACGCCGGGTCGTCTGCTGATCGGTCAGCTTCTGCCGAAGAACGTGAACATTCCCTTCGACATCGCCAACGAGCTGATGACGAAGAAGAATATCTCGCGCCTCATCGACCAGGTCTACCGTCACTGCGGCCAGAAGGAGACGGTGATCTTCTGCGATCGGATCATGCAGCTTGGTTTCAAGCATGCGTGCATGGCCGGCATTTCCTTCGGCAAGGATGACATGCTCATCCCCGACACGAAGGAGAAGCTGATCGCAGAGACGCAGGCGCTCGCGAAGGAATACGAGCAGCAGTACAATGACGGCCTGATCACCCAGGGCGAGAAGTACAACAAGGTGGTCGACGCCTGGGCCAAGTGCACGGACAAGATCGCCGAAGAGATGATGGCCCGCATCAAGGCGGTCGAGTTCGACGATGACGGCCGTCAGCGTCCGATGAACTCGATCTACATGATGTCGCACTCCGGTGCGCGCGGCTCGCCGACGCAGATGCGCCAGCTTGCCGCGATGCGCGGCCTGATGACCAAGCCGTCGGGCGAGATCATCGAGACGCCGATCATCTCGAACTTCAAGGAAGGCCTGACGGTTCTCGAATACTTCAACTCCACCCACGGCGCCCGCAAGGGCCTCGCGGATACGGCGTTGAAGACGGCGAACTCGGGTTACCTGACGCGTCGTCTCGTCGACGTGGCGCAGGACTGCATCATCACGCAGTCCGACTGCGGCACGCAGAACGGCCTGACCATGCAGCCCATCGTCGATGCCGGCCAGGTCGTCGCGACGCTGGGGCAGCGTGTCCTGGGCCGTACCGCGCTCGAGGATGTCGTCCATCCCGTGACGGGCGACGTTCTCGTCGCCGGTGGCCACAACATCGACGAGCGCGATGTCGAGGTGATCGAGAAGGCCGGCGTGCAGTCGATCAAAATCCGCTCGGCGCTGACCTGCGAGGTCCGAACGGGCATCTGCGCGGTCTGCTACGGACGCGATCTGGCTCGCGGAACGCCGGTCAACATGGGCGAGGCCGTCGGCGTCATCGCGGCGCAGTCGATCGGCGAGCCGGGCACGCAGCTGACCATGCGTACCTTCCACATGGGCGGTACGGCGCAGGTCGTCGACCAGTCCTTCCTGGAAGCCTCCTACGAGGGCACGGTCAAGATCCGCAACCGCAACGTGGTGCGTGACTCCGAAGGGCGTCTCGTGGCCATGGGCCGCAACATGGCGATCCTGATCCTCGATCAGGGTGGCAAGGAGCGGGCCAGCCACCGCGTGACCTATGGTTCGCGCATCTTCGTTGACGATGGCGACAAGGTGCGTCGCGGCCAGCGTATCGCCGAGTGGGATCCCTATACCCGCCCGGTCCTCACCGAACTGGAAGGCACCGTCGAATTCGAGGATCTGGTCGAGGGCCTGTCGGTCACCGAGCAGGCCGACGAGTCGACCGGCATCACCAAGCGTCAGGTCATCGATTGGCGCGCCAACCCGCGTGGTTCGGACCTGAAGCCGGCGATCGTCATCAAGGGCCCCGATGGCGAGGTGTTGAAGCTGCAGCGCGGCTCCGATGCACGCTATCTCCTGTCCGTCGACGCGATCCTGTCGGTGGAGCCGGGTGCCAAGGTCAAGGCGGGTGACGTCCTGTCGCGTATTCCGATGGAAAGCGCGAAGACCAAGGACATCACCGGTGGTCTTCCGCGTGTCGCCGAGTTGTTCGAGGCCCGTCGTCCGAAGGACAATGCCGTGATCGCCGAGATCGACGGTACGGTTCGCTTCGGCCGCGACTACAAGAACAAGCGGCGCATCGTCATCGAGCCGCACGAGGACGGCGTCGAGCCGGTGGAGTATCTCATCCCGAAGGGCAAGCCGTTCCATCTTCAGGAAGGCGACATCATCGAGAAGGGCGACTACATCCTCGACGGCAACCCGGCACCGCACGACATCCTGGCGATCCGGGGCGTCGAGGCGTTGGCTTCCTATCTCGTCAACGAGATCCAGGAAGTCTATCGCCTGCAGGGCGTGCTCATCAACGACAAGCACATCGAGGTGATCGTCCGGCAGATGCTGCAGAAGGTCGAGATCGTCGACTCGGGCGACTCCGGCTATATCCCGGGCGACAATGTCGACCGGATCGAGCTGGCGGAGCTGAACGAGAAACTGGAAGAGGAGGGCAAGAAGCCCGCCTCCGGCGTGCCGGTGCTGCTCGGCATCACCAAGGCCTCGCTGCAGACGCCGTCCTTCATCTCGGCGGCGTCCTTCCAGGAGACGACCCGCGTCCTCACCGAGGCGGCGGTGGCCGGCAAGACCGACACGCTGCAGGGCCTCAAGGAGAACGTGATCGTCGGCCGCCTGATTCCCGCCGGCACCGGCGGAATGATGACGCAGATCCGCCGTATCGCGACCTCGCGAGACGACCTGATCATCGACGACAAGCGCAAGACGTCGGCTGCCGGTCAGCCCGACAATCTTCTGTCCGACATGTCCGGATCGGGCCAGGTGCCCGACGGTGTGCGGCAGGCGGAAGGCAATCTTCGCTGATTGAAAGAATGAAGGGTGGGGCCGGCTTGCCGGCTCCGCCCTTCGGCCGTCATGACCCCGTGCCCGTCACGGGGACGGGGCTGCAAAGATAAGTTCTGCTTGTATTGCGGGGGCTTGACGATGACAGGTGGAATCGTTAAACACCGCGCAACAGAGCCGATGTGAAGCCAGTTTCGTTCCAGGACGCCGCGTCCGGGACATTCGTTTCAAACAAGGCTCAGTTCAACGAGACGCACCATCGCTGGTCGCATGATCGGGTTTCCGGTCCTCTGCTTTGTGCCGGGCAGTCCGCAGTATGCGGATGGTTTGCCCGGCTTCGTGTATGAGCCGTCTGGCTCATCCTGCGATCGACGTCGCGTTTTGAACCGAGACGAGAAAGAAGAGGGAAGGTTGGGATGCCGACCATTAACCAGCTGATCCGCAAGCCGCGCGTTCGTCCTACCGAGCGCAACACGGTTCCGGCTCTCCAGGCCAACCCGCAGAAGCGGGGCGTTTGCACTCGCGTCTACACGACGACGCCGAAGAAGCCGAACTCGGCTCTCCGTAAGGTCGCCAAGGTGCGTCTGGTCAATGGCTTCGAAGTCATCGGCTACATTCCGGGCGAGGGGCATAACCTTCAGGAGCACTCCGTGGTGATGATCCGCGGCGGCCGCGTGAAGGACCTTCCGGGTGTGCGCTACCACATCATTCGCGGCGTGCTGGATACGCAGGGCGTCAAGGATCGCAAGCAGCGCCGTTCGAAGTACGGCGCGAAGCGTCCGAAGTAAGCCTGCACGTCAGATCGAGAACGAGAGACCAATAGATGTCCCGTCGCCATTCTGCTGAAAAGCGCGAGATCAATCCGGATCCGAAGTTCGGTGACCTTGTTGTCACGAAGTTCATGAACGCCATCATGTATGATGGCAAGAAGTCGGTTGCCGAGCGCATCGTTTACGGTGCCTTCGACTCCATCCACGAGAAGAGCCGCCAGGAATCGCTGGTGATCTTCCATCAGGCGCTCGAGAACGTCGCGCCGCACGTCGAGGTTCGGTCGCGTCGCGTCGGCGGTGCAACCTATCAGGTTCCGGTCGATGTCCGCCCCGAGCGCCGTCAGGCGCTGGCGATTCGCTGGTTGATCACGGCTGCGCGCAACCGCAACGAGACGACGATGGTCGACCGCCTGTCGGGCGAGCTTCTCGATGCCGCCAACAACCGGGGTACCGCAGTCAAGAAGCGCGAAGACACGCACCGCATGGCGGAAGCGAACCGCGCCTTCTCGCACTACCGCTGGTAATCCCGAAGCTGATATTGAAAGGCGACGCTTATGGCCCGCGAATATAAGATCGAGGACTACCGCAACTTCGGCATCATGGCCCACATCGATGCCGGCAAGACCACGACCACCGAGCGGATCCTGTTCTACACCGGCAAGTCCCACAAGATCGGCGAAGTCCATGACGGCGCCGCTACGATGGACTGGATGGAGCAGGAGCAGGAGCGCGGCATCACCATTACGTCCGCTGCCACGACCACCTTCTGGGAAGGCCGTGACGGCAAGAAGCGTCGCTTCAACATCATCGATACGCCGGGTCACGTCGACTTCACCATCGAAGTGGAGCGTTCGCTCCGCGTTCTCGACGGTGCGATCGCGCTTCTCGACGCCAATGCCGGTGTCGAGCCGCAGACGGAAACCGTCTGGCGGCAGGCCGACAAGTATCATGTCCCGCGCATGATCTTCGTCAACAAGATGGACAAGACGGGTGCGGACTTCTTCCGCTGCGTCGAGATGATCAAGTCGCGCCTCGGTGCGCGTGCCATCGTCGTCCAGTTGCCGATCGGTGCGGAGAACGACTTCAAGGGCGTCATCGACCTCATCGAGATGAAGGCCCTTATCTGGCGCGACGAGACCCTCGGCGCCCAGTGGGATGTGGTCGAGATCCCGGCCGAGCTTGCCGACCAGGCTGCCGAGTATCGCGAGCTGATGATCGAGGCTGCCGTCGAAGTCGACGAAGCCGCGATGGAAGCCTATCTCGAAGGCACGATGCCGACGATCGAAGAGCTGCGTCGCCTGATCCGCAAGGGCACCTGCGACGTCTGGTTCACGCCGGTTCTCTGTGGTTCGGCCTTCAAGAACAAGGGCGTCCAGCCGCTTCTCGACGCGGTCGTCGATTTCCTGCCGTCTCCGGTCGAAGTGCCGGCGATCAAGGGTATCGATCCGAAGACCGAGACGGAGACCACGCGTGCATCGTCGGACGACGAGCCGCTGTCGATGCTCGCTTTCAAGATCATGAACGATCCGTTCGTCGGCTCGCTCACCTTCTGCCGTATCTACTCCGGCAAGCTCGCCAAGGGCGTGTCGCTTCAGAACACGGTCAAGGAAAAGAAAGAGCGCATCGGCCGCATGCTGCAGATGCACTCCAATTCGCGTGAAGACATCGAAGAGGCCTTCGCAGGCGACATCGTCGCCCTGGCCGGCCTCAAGGAAGTCACCACCGGCGACACGCTTTGCGATCCGCTGAAGCCTGTCATCCTGGAGCGGATGGAGTTCCCCGAGCCGGTCATCGAGATCGCGATCGAGCCGAAGACCAAGGGCGACCAGGAAAAGATGGGCCTCGCGCTCAACCGCCTGGCTGCCGAGGATCCTTCGTTCCGCGTCAAGACCGACGAAGAGTCCGGCCAGACGATCATCGCCGGCATGGGCGAGCTTCATCTCGACATTCTCGTCGACCGCATGAAGCGCGAGTTCAAGGTCGAGGCGAACATCGGTGCGCCGCAGGTTGCCTACCGCGAGACGATCAGCCGCAAGGCCGAGGTCGACTACACGCACAAGAAGCAGACCGGCGGGACGGGCCAGTTCGCCCGCGTCAAGATGGTTTTCGAGCCGGCGGAACTGGGCGAGGGCTTCAGCTTCGAGTCGAAGATCGTCGGTGGCGCGGTGCCCAAGGAGTACATCCCGGGCGTCAACAAGGGCGTTGAGTCCGTGATGACCTCCGGTCCTCTGGCCGGGTTCCCGATGGTCGACATCAAGGCCGAACTGATCGACGGTGCATACCACGACGTCGACTCCTCGGTCCTCGCCTTCGAAATCGCATCGCGGGCGGCGTTCCGCGAAGCCATCCAGAAGGCCGGTCCCAAGCTGCTCGAGCCGATCATGAAGGTCGAGGTCGTGACGCCTGAGGATTATGTCGGCGACGTGATCGGTGACCTGAACTCCCGTCGTGGCCAGATTCAGGGCACGGAGAACCGGGGCATCGTGACTGCGGTCAACGCCATGGTCCCGCTGGCGAACATGTTCGGCTACGTGAACACGCTGCGCTCCATGTCGCAGGGTCGCGCTCAGTACTCGATGCAGTTCGATCACTACGAGCAGGTGCCGAACCAGGTCGCGGAAGAGATCCAGAAGAAATACGCCTGACCCCATCCGGGACAGGCATTCCTTCAAGGCCTGCGGGCCTGACGAAATTTGATTGGAGAGCCAAATGGCCAAGAGCAAATTCGAGCGTAACAAGCCGCACGTCAACATCGGCACGATTGGTCACGTTGACCATGGGAAGACGTCGCTGACGGCGGCGATCACGAAGTACTTCGGCGAGTTCCGTGCGTACGACCAGATTGACGCGGCGCCGGAGGAGAAGGCGCGGGGCATCACGATTTCGACGGCGCACGTTGAGTACGAGACGGAGAACCGTCACTACGCGCACGTGGACTGCCCGGGACACGCGGACTATGTGAAGAACATGATCACGGGTGCGGCGCAGATGGACGGGGCGATCCTCGTTTGTTCGGCTGCGGACGGCCCGATGCCGCAGACGCGGGAGCACATTCTCCTGGCGCGTCAGGTTGGCGTTCCGGCGATCGTGGTGTTTCTGAACAAGGTCGACCAGGTTGACGACGCCGAGCTTCTGGAGCTGGTGGAGCTTGAGGTCCGCGAGCTTCTGTCGAGCTACGAGTTCCCGGGCGACGACATTCCGATCGTGAAGGGTTCGGCGCTTGCGGCGCTTGAGGATTCGGACAAGAAGATCGGCGAGGACGCGGTCCGCGAGCTGATGGCGGCGGTTGATGCGTACATCCCGACGCCGGAGCGTCCGATCGACCAGCCGTTCCTGATGCCGATCGAGGACGTGTTCTCGATTTCGGGTCGCGGTACGGTCGTGACGGGCCGCGTCGAGCGCGGGATCGTGAAGGTGGGCGAGGAAGTCGAGATCGTCGGCATCCGGGACTCCAAGAAGACGACGGTTACGGGCGTCGAGATGTTCCGCAAGCTTCTGGACCAGGGTCAGGCGGGCGACAACATCGGCGCGCTGATCCGCGGTGTCGACCGTGAGGGCGTTGAGCGCGGCCAGGTGCTGTGCAAGCCGGGCTCGGTGAAGCCGCACACGAAGTTCAAGGCGGAAGCGTACATCCTGACGAAGGAAGAGGGCGGTCGTCATACGCCGTTCTTCACGAACTATCGTCCGCAGTTCTACTTCCGCACGACGGACGTGACGGGTGTCGTGACGCTTCCGGAAGGCACGGAGATGGTGATGCCGGGCGACAACGTGACGATGGACGTCGCGCTGATCGTTCCGATCGCGATGGAAGAGAAGCTGCGCTTCGCTATCCGCGAAGGTGGCCGCACCGTCGGCGCCGGCATCGTGTCCGCAATCGTCGAGTAATCGACGAAGTTTCGGGTTCGGCCCGCCGCCCTGGTGCGGTGGGCCGGCCAAAGCCCCGGTGACGGGGCGGTTGGTGCGCTGAGAGGTTCAGCGTGCTGGTTGAATTGGCTGAAGACTGACAAGCGCTCGGATAGCACCGGTTCTCCGGCAAGGCTCCGACGAGAGGACGAATGCAATGAACGGCCAGAATATCCGCATCCGCCTGAAGGCGTTCGACCATCGGGTCCTGGACGCTTCGACACGCGAGATCGTTTCGACGGCGAAGCGCACGGGCGCGAATGTGCGCGGGCCCATCCCGCTGCCGACCCGTATCGAGAAGTTCACAGTGAACCGCTCGCCCCATATCGACAAGAAGTCTCGCGAGCAGTTCGAGATGCGGACGCACAAGCGTCTCCTCGACATCGTTGATCCGACGCCGCAGACCGTCGATGCCCTCATGAAGCTCGACCTCGCCGCTGGCGTCGATGTCGAGATCAAGCTCTGATCCGAGCACGGGAAGGACTACGCCCATGCGTTCAGGTGTTATAGCACAGAAGGTCGGCATGACCCGCGTCTACAATGACGCCGGCGAGCATGTTCCGGTCACGGTTCTCAAGGTCGAGAACCTCCAGGTCGTCGCTCAGCGCACCCAGGAGAAGAACGGTTACACCGCCGTTCAGCTCGGTGCCGGTCTGGCGAAGGTCAAGAACACGTCCAAGGCCTTGCGCGGCGTCTTCGCCCAGGCCTCGGTCGAGCCCAAGCGCAAGGTCGCCGAGTTCCGGGTTTCGCCCGAGAACCTCGTCGATGTCGGCGCCGAGATCACGGCGGACCACTTCGTGGCCGGCCAGCTGGTGGATGTCACCGGCACGTCGATCGGTAAGGGCTTCGCCGGCGCCATGAAGCGTCATAATTTCGGTGGTCTGCGTGCGACCCACGGCGTTTCGGTTTCTCACCGTTCGCATGGTTCGACCGGTCAGCGCCAGGATCCGGGCAAGGTCTTCAAGAATAAGAAGATGGCCGGTCACATGGGTAGCGTGCGCGTCACGACCCAGAACCTGGAAGTCGTCCGCACAGACGTCGACAAGGGCCTGATCCTCATCCGGGGCGCCGTCCCGGGTTCGAAGGGTGGCTGGATCTACATTCGTGACGCGGTCAAGGCCGCGCTTCCGGATAACGCGCCGAAGCCGGCTGCGCTTCGCTCGTCCGCTGCCAACAGCGGTACGGAAGCCACGGCTGCCGAGGGAGCCGAGTAATGGTTGACATCAAGATCAAGACCCTCAGCGGCGGCGACGCCGGCACGGTCAGCCTGGCAGAAGAGATCTTCGGCCTGGAGCCACGTGCGGACATTCTGCAGCGCATGGTGCGCTACCAGTTGGCCAAGCGCCAGCAGGGCACGCACCAGTCGCTCGGTCGCGCCGAGATCGCGCGCACCGGCGCCAAGCTCTACAAGCAGAAGGGCACCGGCCGCGCACGTCACGGTTCGGCCCGCGCTCCGCAGTTTCGCGGCGGTGGTAAGGCTCATGGCCCGGTTTCGCGGAGCCACGAGCACGACCTGCCGAAGAAGTTGCGCCAGCTCGCGCTGCGTCATGCCCTTTCGGCCAAGTTCAAGTCGGACAGCCTGATCGTCATCGACGATCTGAGCTCGACGGAAGGCAAGACGAAGGCGACGGCAACGCAGCTGAACGGTCTCGGCCTGAGCAACGCGTTGTTCATCGGCGGCGCCGAGCTCGACGCGAACTTCGCCCGGTCGGCTCGCGCCATCCCGAACATCGACGTGCTGCCGATCCAGGGCATCAACGTCTACGACATTCTCCGTCGCCAGACGCTGGTCCTGTCCAAGGCCGCCGTCGAGGCCCTCGAGGAGCGCTTCAAATGACCGACCTGCGCCATTACGACGTCATTACGAGCCCGGTGATCACTGAAAAGTCGACGCTGGTCTCCGAACAGAACCAGGTGATCTTCAATGTCCCCGGCGATGCGACCAAGCCGGAGATCAAGGCGGCTGTCGAGCAGCTGTTCGGTGTGAAGGTCAAGGCGGTGAACACCCTCGTCCGCAAGGGCAAGGTACGCCGCTTCCGGGGCCGCCCCGGCCGCCAGAGCGACCAGAAGCGTGCGATCGTTACTTTGGCCGAAGGCCAGAGCATCGACGTCTCGACCGGCCTCTGAGAGCGAGCCTTGAGGATTTAGATCGATGGCATTGAAGAACTTCAAACCGGTCACGCCAAGCCAGCGCCAGCTGGTCATCGTCGACCGTTCGGGCCTCTGGAAGGGCAAGCCGGTCAAGCAATTGACGGAAGGCCTGACGCAGAAGGGTGGCCGCAACAACACCGGCCGTATCACCGCCCGTTACCAGGGCGGCGGTCACAAGCGGACCTACCGCAAGATCGACTTCAAGCGTCGCAAGCTCGACGCGGTGGCGACGGTGGAGCGGATCGAGTATGATCCGAACCGCACCGCTTTCATCGCCCTGCTGCGCTACGAAGACGGCGAGATGGCCTACATCCTGGCTCCGCAGCGTCTTGCTGCCGGCGATCAGGTCGTGTCCGGCCTCTCCGGCGTCGACGTCAAGCCGGGTAACGCGATGCCGCTGTCGGCGATGCCGGTCGGCACCATCATCCACAATGTGGAGATGAAGCCGGAGAAGGGTGGCCAGATCGCCCGCTCGGCTGGTGCCTACGCGCAGCTCGTCGGCCGCGACCAGGGCATGGCGATCCTGCGCCTCAATTCGGGTGAGCAGCGTCTCGTTCCCGGTGCATGCTTTGCAACCGTGGGTGCGGTGTCCAACCCGGACCACGGCAACATCAATCTGGGCAAGGCGGGTCGCGCCGTCTGGCTCGGCAAGCGTCCGCACGTTCGCGGCGTTGCCATGAACCCGGTCGACCACCCGCATGGCGGTGGTGAAGGCCGCACCTCCGGTGGTCGCCATCCGGTGACCCCGTGGGGCAAGCCGACCAAGGGCAAGCGTACGCGTCAGAACAAGTCCACGGACCAGTTCATCATGCGTTCGCGCCATCAGCGCAAGAAATAAGGGAAGGATTTCTCTATGACACGTTCCGTCTGGAAGGGTCCGTTCGTTGATGGCTACCTGCTGAAGAAGGCAGAGAAGGCTCGGTCGGGTGGCCGCAACGAAGTGATCAAGATCTGGAGCCGCCGCTCCACCATCCTGCCGCAGTTCGTCGGATTGACTTTCGGCGTCTACAACGGCTCCAAGCACATTCCGGTCTCGGTCAACGAAGACATGGTCGGACATAAGTTCGGCGAGTTTTCCCCGACCCGCACCTATTACGGCCACGGCGCCGACAAGAAGGCGAAGAGGAAGTAACCATGGGCAAGGCCAAGGCCGAGCGCGCGCTGAAGGACAACGAGGCCAGGGCGGTAGCCCGTACGCTTCGCGTCAGCCCGCAGAAACTCAACCTCGTCGCGCAGCTGATCCGCGGCAAGAAGGTCGACCGCGCTCTCGCGGACCTGACCTTCTCGCGCAAGCGGATCGCCGAGACGGTGAAGAAAACCCTGGAAAGCGCGATCGCGAACGCCGAGAACAATCATGATCTCGACATCGACGCGCTGGTCGTCGCCGAGGCTTACGTCGGCAAGTCGATCACCATGAAGCGCTTCCACGCCCGCGGTCGCGGTCGTGCGAGCCGGGTCGAGAAGCCGTTCTCGCACCTGACCATCGTGGTGCGCGAAGTGGCTGAAGAGGAGGCCGCGTAATGGGTCAGAAAGTCAATCCGACCGGCCTGCGTCTCGGCATCAACCGGACCTGGGATTCGCGCTGGTACGCCAACACCGGCGAATACGGCCAGCTGCTCCACGAGGACCTGGCGATCCGCAAGTACCTGCTCGACGAGTTGAAGCAGGCCGCGGTGTCGAAGGTCGTCATCGAGCGCCCGCACAAGAAGTGCCGCGTCACCATCCACTCGGCTCGTCCGGGTATCGTGATCGGCAAGAAGGGCGCGGACATCGAGAAGCTTCGCAAGAAGCTTTCGCAGCTGACCAATGCGGAAACCCACGTCAATATCGTGGAAATCCGCAAGCCCGAGACGGACGCGACGCTGGTTGCCCAGTCCATCGCCCAGCAGCTCGAGCGTCGCGTGGCTTTCCGCCGTGCGATGAAGCGGGCGGTGCAGTCCGCTATGCGTCTCGGCGCCGAAGGCATCCGCATCAACTGCAGCGGTCGTCTCGGCGGCGCTGAGATCGCGCGGATGGAGTGGTACCGCGAGGGTCGCGTGCCGCTGCATACGCTGCGCGCGGATGTTGACTACGGCACGGCCGAGGCCCATACGGCCTACGGTGTCTGTGGCGTCAAGGTGTGGATCTTCAAGGGTGAGATCCTCGAACATGATCCGCTGGCCTCCGAGCGCCGTGCGGTCGAAGGCGAAGCATCGGGTGGCGGTAACCGTCGCCGCGAGCGCGAACACGCCTGATCAACAGGTTTCGGAGTAGACTGAAATGTTGCAGCCAAAGCGCACGAAGTTCCGCAAGGCGTTCAAGGGTCGTATCCATGGCGCCTCCAAGGGTGGTTCGCTGCTCAATTTCGGCGCCTATGGTCTAAAGGCGCTGGAGCCGGAGCGGGTCACCGCCCGGCAGATCGAGGCGGCCCGCCGC
Source organism: Aureimonas sp. OT7 (assembly GCF_014844055.1). Classification (NCBI taxonomy): domain Bacteria; kingdom Pseudomonadati; phylum Pseudomonadota; class Alphaproteobacteria; order Hyphomicrobiales; family Aurantimonadaceae; genus Aureimonas; species Aureimonas sp. OT7. The sequence goes on along the minus strand of NZ_CP062167.1, from coordinate 3,116,773 downwards.
GCGATCACCCGTCAGATGAAGCGTCAGGGCCGGGTGTGGATTCGCATCTTCCCCGACCTGCCGGTTACCGCAAAGCCGACCGAAGTCCGCATGGGTAAGGGCAAGGGCGCGATCGAGTATTGGGCGGCCAGGGTTGCACCCGGCCGGATCATGTTCGAGATCGACGGCGTGCCTGAAGACATCGCCCGTGAAGCGCTCCGCCTGGGCGCCGCGAAACTGCCGATCAAGACGCGCTTCATCCAGCGCATTGCCGAGTGAGGGGAGAGCGACTATGAAAGCCTCCGATATCCGGACCAAGACATCCGACGAGCTGAACACGGAACTCGGCAATCTGAAGAAGGAGCAGTTTAATCTGCGCTTCCAACGTGCTACCGGGCAGCTCGAGAACACCGCGCGTGTGAAGGAAGTCCGTCGCGACATCGCCCGGATCAAGACCATCGCACGCCAGAAGGCGGCCGAGAAAAAGGCCTGAAGGTAGAACACTATGCCGAAACGCGTTTTGCAGGGGACCGTGGTCTCCGATAAGAATGACAAGACGGTCGTCGTGCTCGTGGAGCGTCGCTTCACGCACCCGCTCTTCAAGAAGACCGTTCGCCGGTCCAAGAAGTACAAGGCGCACGACGAGTCCAACCAGTACAAGGTGGGCGATATCGTCTCCATCGAGGAGACCCGTCCGATCTCGCGTGACAAGACCTGGATCGTCGTCGCTAACCAAGCGGCGGCTAACTGAAGTTTTTTGCCCGGGTGAGCCGTTCATGCGCTGCTCCCCGGTCCGTTATTGAAGGCGGCCTGACATGATTCAGATGCAAACAAACCTCGATGTGGCGGATAATTCCGGCGCCCGTCGTGTCATGTGCATCAAGGTGCTGGGCGGTTCCAAGCGGAAGTACGCCTCGGTGGGCGACGTCATCGTCGTGTCCATCAAGGAGGCCATTCCGCGCGGCCGCGTTAAAAAGGGCGATGTGATGAAGGCCGTGGTGGTTCGTACCGCCAAGGACATCCGCAGAGCCGATGGTTCGGTGATCCGGTTCGACCGTAACGCCGCCGTCCTAATCGACAACAAGAAAGAGCCGGTCGGCACGCGTATCTTCGGCCCGGTCCCCCGCGAGCTTCGTGGTCGGAACCACATGAAGATCATCTCGCTGGCGCCGGAAGTGCTCTGAGGAACCGGAATCATGCAGAAGATTCGCAAAGGCGACAAGGTCGTCGTACTCACCGGCAAGGACAAGGGTCGTTCCGGTGAAGTCGTTCAGGTCATGCCCAAGGAGGACCGTGCGGTCGTCCGTGGCGTGAATATGGTCAAGCGGCATCAGCGCCAGTCCGCCTCGCAGGAGGCCGGGATCATCTCCAAGGAGGCGCCGATCCATCTTTCGAACCTGGCACTGCAGGACAAGGATGGGAAACCGACGCGCGTGGGCTTCAAGGTCCTCGAAGACGGCCGCAAGGTTCGCGTCGCCAAGCGTTCGGGAGAACAGATCGATGGCTGAGGCCAAGTACGAACCCCGCCTCAAGGCGGTCTATCGCGACGAGATCCGCAAGGAGCTCCAGTCACAGTTCAATTATACGAACGTGATGCAGCTTCCGCGCCTGGACAAGATCGTGATCAACATGGGTGTTGGCGAGGCAACGGGCGACTCCAAGAAGCCCTCCGTCGCCGCCGAGGATCTTGCGATGATCGCCGGCCAGAAGCCGGTCATCACCAAGGCACGCACCTCGATCGCGGGCTTCAAGGTCCGCGAAGGCATGCCGATCGGCGCCAAGGTTACGCTGCGCAAGGACCGTATGTACGAGTTCCTCGACCGGCTGATCCAGATCGCCCTTCCGCGCGTGCGGGATTTTCGGGGGCTGAACCCGAAAAGCTTTGACGGCCGTGGTAATTTTGCTATGGGCCTCAAGGAGCATATCGTGTTCCCCGAGATCAACTACGACAAGGTTGATCAGATGTGGGGCATGGACATCATCGTGTGTACGACGGCGAAGACCGATGAGGAAGCCCGGGCGCTTTTGAAGGCGTTCAACTTCCCCTTCCGCCAGTAACGGCAGGCGAAAAGGACCTAGAGAATGGCTAAGAAGAGCGCGATCGAGAAGAACAAGCGCCGCGAGCGCCTGGTGGCCAAGTTTGCCGCCAAGCGTGAGGCGCTGAAGGCGATCACCACCGATCAATCCGCCAGCATGGAAGACCGCTTCCGTGCGCAGCTGAAGCTTGCCGAGTTGCCCCGCAACTCGACCAAGGTTCGCGTGCGCAATCGCTGCGAGGTTACGGGGCGTCCGCGTGCCTATTATCGCAAATTGAAGATGTCGCGTATCGCGCTGCGGGAGCTTGGCAACAATGGCCAGATTCCCGGCATCGTGAAGTCGAGCTGGTAAGGAGAGAAGATCATGGCTCTGTCAGATCCGCTCGGCGATATGCTGACCCGTATCCGCAACGCAATCCTGCGCAACAAGTCGACGGTGGCTACGCCGGCGTCGAAGCTGCGGGCCCGCGTTCTGGATGTCCTCAAGGAAGAGGGTTACATCCGCGGCTATAGCGAAACCCGGTTTGAGAACGGCACCGCCGAGTTCAACATCGAGCTGAAGTACTACGAGGGGGCACCTGTGATCCGTGAGATCGCGCGCGTCTCCAAGCCCGGCCGCCGCGTCTACGTGTCGTCGAAGACGATCCCGCAGGTCGCCAACGGCCTCGGCATCTCGGTCCTTTCCACGCCGAAGGGCGTGATGGCCGATCACAGCGCACGCGAACAGAATGTCGGTGGTGAGGTTCTTTGCCGCGTCTTCTGACCGGCAGGGCAACCGACCAACCGTATAACGGACAGGTTTGACGATGTCTCGTATTGGTAAAAAGCCGGTCTCCCTTCCGAGCGGCGTGACGGCGTCCGTCGAGGGGCAGACCGTCAAGGCAAAGGGGCCCAAGGGCGAATTGTCCTTCGTGGTCAACGACGAAGTCCTGGTGAAGCTCGAGGACGGATCCATTCATGTGGATCCGCGCGACACTTCCAAGGATGCGCGTTCGAAATGGGGTATGTCCCGAACCATGATCTCGAACATCCTGTCGGGTGTGAAGGACGGGTTCGAGAAGCGCCTCGAAATCACCGGCGTCGGCTACCGTGCCGCGATGCAGGGCAAGAACCTGCAGCTCGCGCTCGGCTTCAGCCATGACGTGGTCTATGAGGTGCCGGAAGGTATCCAGGTCGCCGTCCCCAAGCCGACGGAGATCGTGGTCACCGGTATCGACAAGCAGCGCGTCGGTCAGGTCGCCGCGGAGATCCGTGAGTATCGCGGCCCCGAGCCCTACAAGGGCAAGGGCGTTCGCTATGCTGGCGAGAAGATCGTCCGCAAGGAAGGCAAGAAGAAGTAAGGTCGGGTCATGGCTAGCCAGAAAGATATTTTGCGGCGCCGCGCGGCCCGCGTTCGCAGATCGCTCAAGGCGGTCGCCAACGGGCGTCCCCGCCTGTCGGTTCACCGTTCCTCGAAGAACATCTACGCTCAGGTCATCGACGACTCCGTCGGTCACACGCTCGCGGCCGCGTCCACGCTGGACACGACGCTTCGCGGTGGCCTCAAGACGGGCGCCGATGTCGAGGCCGCCAAGGCTGTCGGCAAGCTCGTCGCAGAGCGCGCCAAGCAGGCCGGCGTCACCGATGTCGTCTTCGACCGCGGTTCGTTCATCTATCATGGGCGCGTCAAGGCTCTTGCCGACGCCGCTCGTGAAGGTGGGTTGAATTTCTGACGCAGGGCAGGGCGCCTCAGGGCGCCGTCTTCGCTAAGATGTCATTTTCCGGCGGTCAGGGTTTTCCCGGCCGCCGGATTATGCTTTAAGCCGCTCGATTTCATCCGGCTGCGGCTCGGCGGGTATGCGCAATGCCGCATGCCACGACGCCGTTCGCGTTGCGGATGATATCGCCGGTTTCACCGGAGCCTCCCTCCAGGGGCGGCTCCATTGTCGGACGCCTCCGGAAAAGAACAAGGAACAGGATATGGCGCCTCGTAATGAACGGAACGACCGCGATGAGCGTGACGACGGCTTCGTAGACAAGCTCGTCCACATCAATCGCGTCGCCAAGGTTGTAAAGGGTGGTCGTCGCTTCGGCTTCGCCGCTCTCGTCGTCGTCGGTGACCTCAAGGGCCGCGTCGGCTTCGGCCACGGTAAGGCACGCGAAGTGCCGGAAGCGATCCGGAAGGCCACGGAAGCCGCCAAGCGCGACATGATCTTCGTGCCGCTGCGCGACGCGCGTACGCTCCACCACGACGTGCAGGGCCGTCATGGCGCCGGCAAGGTGCTGCTGCGCACGGCCGAGGCCGGTACCGGTATCATCGCGGGTGGCCCGATGCGCGCCGTGTTCGAAGCGGTCGGCATGCACGATGTTGTCGCCAAGTCGCTCGGTTCCTCGAACCCGTACAACATGGTTCGCGCCACGTTCGACGCGCTGAAGGGCCAGATGCATCCGAAGGATGTCGCTGCCCGTCGTGGTATCAAGTACTCGACGCTGCAGGCACGGCGTCGCGACCTGGTCGGTTCCGATAGCGAAGGCTGAGAAGGCGAGGTCGCGGCAACGCGGCCGCCCTCGGCAGGACGCAGGACGAACCATTGAACAAGGAGCCATGTCATGGCCGATAAGAATGTGACCGGGAAGACGATCACCGTCGAGCAGATCGGTAGCCCGCTTCGCCGCCCCAATGACCAGCGCCAGACTCTCGTCGGCCTCGGTCTCAACAAGATGCACCGTCGCCGGACGCTGGAGGATACACCCTCCGTCCGTGGCATGATCGCCAAGGTCAGCCACCTCGTCCGCGTCGTTGACGGCCAGTGAGCCGGGAGTAGCAGAAATGAAGCTCAACGAACTCGCCGACATCGACGGCGCAACCCATTCCCGCAAGCGCGTGGGCCGTGGCATCGGCTCGGGCTCCGGCAAGACCGGCGGCCGTGGCGTGAAGGGTCAGAAGTCCCGCTCCGGCGTGGCCATCAATGGCTTCGAAGGCGGCCAGATGCCGCTGTATCGTCGTCTGCCGAAGCGTGGCTTCGTGAATATCTTCGCGAAGGACTACAACATCGTTTCGGTCGGCCGCATCCAGCAGGCGATCGACGCGGGCAAGCTCGATGCCAAGTCGGCGGTGGACTTCGACGCGCTGAAGGCCGCCGGCCTGGTGCGTCGCCAGCGCGACGGCATCCGTCTTCTCGCCGATGGCGAGCTGAAGGCCAAGCTGCAGATCACGGTCCAGGGCGCGTCCAAGGCCGCGGTCGAGAAGGTCGAGAAGGCAGGTGGCTCCGTCACGCTGCCGGCCGTCGCCGAAGCCTGATCGGGCCCCTTGCGTCGCGAGGCGTAACTCGCCAGATTGAGACTTTGGAAGCGGCCTCCATGGGCCGCTTCGTCATGTGATTCCATGCCTCGTTCCCGGTTGCCGGGGGCGTAACCCCAAGGGGGCGTGGGCGCATACGCCCGGTGCGCGCCAGGAATGGCGGCGCAGAGGCTGAAGTGGGAAACCGATGCCCGCGTCGTGCCACCAACCGGCGGGCATGGGTTCTATCCGGAGATATTTTCAAGATGGCATCGGCCGCGGAACAACTTGCCGCAAACCTGAATTTCGCTGCCTTCTCCAAGGCAGAAGACCTGAAGAAGCGGATCTGGTTCACGCTCGGCGCGCTCCTGGTCTACCGTCTCGGCACCTACATCCCGATGCCCGGCATCGATCCGGAGGCGTTGGCGCAGGCGTTCCAGCAGCAGTCCACCGGCATTCTCGGCGTGTTCAACATGTTCGCCGGCGGGGCCGTCGGCCGCATGGCCATCTTCGCGCTCGGCATCATGCCGTATATCTCCGCGTCGATCATCATCCAGCTCATGACCTCCGTTGTGCCGTCGCTCGAGACGCTCAAGAAAGAGGGCGAGCAGGGTCGCAAGATCATCAACCAGTATACCCGCTACGGCACGGTCCTTCTGGCGACAGTCCAGGCCTATGGCATCGCCGTGGGCCTTCAGTCCTCCAGCAACATCGTGACCGACCCGGGAATGTTCTTCGTCGTGTCCAGCGTCATCACGCTGGTCGGCGGCACGATGTTCCTGATGTGGCTGGGCGAGCAGATCACCGCGCGCGGTATCGGCAACGGCATCTCGCTGATCATCTTCGCCGGTATCGTGGCAAACCTGCCTTCGGCCATCGCCAATCTCCTGGAACTCGGGCGCACCGGCGCGCTGTCGAGCTTTGTGATCCTCTTGGTCATCGTGGTGGCCATCGGCTGCATCGCCTTCATCGTGTTCTTCGAGCGCGCCCAGCGTCGCCTTCTGATCCAGTATCCGAAGCGCCAGGTAGGCAATCGCATGTTCCAGGGCGATACCTCGCACCTGCCGCTGAAGCTGAACACGGCGGGCGTCATTCCGCCGATCTTCGCATCGTCGCTGCTGCTGCTGCCCGTCACGATCGCCAATTTCTCGGATACGAGCCAGTTGCCCGGCTGGGCCACCGGCCTCGTCGCCTCGCTCGGCCACGGCCAGCCGCTCTACATGATCCTGTATGCGTCGATGATCGCCTTCTTCGCATTCTTCTACACCGCGATCGTGTTCAATCCCAAGGACACGGCGGATAACCTCAAGAAGCATGGCGGTTTCATTCCGGGCATCCGTCCCGGCGAGCGCACGGCCGAGTACATCGACTATGTGCTGACGCGGATCACGGTTCTGGGGGCGATCTATCTCGTCGCCATCTGCCTTCTGCCGGAGTTTCTGATATCCGCGGTCGGTATTCCGTTCTATCTCGGGGGGACGTCGCTGCTGATCGTCGTCTCGGTGACGATGGATACGGTTGCGCAGGTGCAGGGACACCTGCTGGCGCATCAATATGAGGGGCTCGTCAAGAAGGCGAAGCTCCGCGGGGGTAAACGAGGAACTCGATGAGACTGATTCTGCTCGGACCGCCGGGAGCCGGGAAGGGGACCCAGGCGCAGCGGTTGACGGAAGCCTACGGCATTCCGCAACTTTCCACCGGGGACATGCTCCGCGAAGCCGTCGCACAAGGCACTGAGGTTGGCCGCAAGGCGCAGGCCTTGATGGACGCCGGCCAGTTGGTGCCGGACGAGGTCGTCATCCGCATCGTCGCGGACCGCATCGAGAAAGAAGATGCGCGCAGGGGTTTCATCCTGGATGGGTTCCCGCGCACGGTCGCCCAGGCGGTGGCGCTGGAGACCATGCTGGAAGACAAGGGGCTCCGGCTCGACCGCGTGATCGAGTTCAAGGTCGATGAGAACCGTCTGGTCGAGCGTATCGCGCGCCGCGCCGCCGAAACGGAGGCGAAGGGGCTGCCGGTCCGCAAGGACGACAATCCGGACGTGTTCCGGCGTCGTCTGGGCGAGTTCCGCGACATGACCGCCGCCGTAGGCCCCTACTACCGGGAGCGAAACCTTGTACACACGATCGACGGTATGGCCGCGATGGACGAGGTGACGCAGCAGATCCGCAGGGCGCTGGAAGGGCATGTCGCCGACGGCGCAGCCTGAAACGCTTAGGGTTCGGTTGACTCCGGACCGTCGATTTTTTATAAGCCGCCCATTCGCGAATCTTTTGCGGTCGGTGCGGTCTCATGTCTGGGGCTCGCCGATCGCTTTCGCTTATCGGCCCCCTTCAACCGTAAGGGCCGAGCGGCCCCGAAACTAGGAGTACGGACGTGGCACGTATCGCTGGCGTCAACATCCCAAGCAGCAAGCGCGTCGTCATCGCGCTTCAGTACATTCACGGCATCGGCCCGCGCTTCGCGCAGGAGATCGTGGACAAGGCCCGGCTCGCGTCGGAGCGCCGCGTCAACGATCTGACCGACGCCGAAGTCCTTCAGATCCGTGAGATCATCGACCGGGACTACCAGGTCGAGGGTGATCTGCGTCGCGAGACGTCGATGAACATCAAGCGCCTGATGGACCTCGGCTGCTACCGCGGCTTGCGCCATCGTCGCAGCCTGCCGGTTCGTGGCCAGCGCACGCATACCAATGCGCGCACCCGCAAGGGCCCGGCCAAGCCGATCGCCGGCAAGAAGAAGTAAGCCTGCTGGCGCGGCGAAGCCGTCGCGCCACGCTGCGGAGGGCAGGCCCTCCGCGGGTGTAGCCGCTGGAATAACGGCGGTGTCGAGATCTTGAGAAAGAGAGATAATGGCCAAGGAAGCACAGCGCGTTCGTCGTCGCGAGCGCAAGAACATCACGTCCGGCGTGGCCCACGTGAATTCCTCCTTCAACAATACGCTGATCACCATCACGGACGCGCAGGGCAACACGATTGCCTGGTCCTCCGCCGGTGCCCAGGGTTTCAAGGGCTCGCGCAAGTCGACGCCCTTCGCTGCGCAGATCGCCGCCGAAGATGCCGCCAAGAAGGCTCAGGAGCATGGCATGCGCACGCTTGAAGTCGAGGTTTCCGGGCCGGGATCGGGCCGTGAGTCCGCGCTCCGCGCGCTTCAAGCCGCCGGCTTCACCATCACGTCGATCCGCGACGTGACGCCGATACCGCATAATGGCGTCCGCCCGCGCAAGAAGCGCCGCGTCTGACGCCATATCGTGGACATGAACCGCACTGTCGATCCGGCAGTGCGGTTTTGCCCGTTTCGAGAGGGGGGATCCTTCTCAACTGAGACCTATCGCCACGAATGGATGGTGGCGGGGTAGCTGAAAGGCAAGCGCGATGATCGCCAGCAACTGGCAAGACCTTACCAAGCCCAACCAGGTCGTGTTCAACAGCACGAGCCGGACGAGGGCCTCCCTGACGGCGGAGCCGCTCGAGCGCGGTTTCGGCCTGACACTCGGCAATGCGCTGCGGCGCGTGCTCCTGTCGTCGCTGCAGGGCGCGGCCGTGACCGCGATCCAGATCGACGGCGTGCTGCACGAGTTCTCCTCGATCGCCGGCGTGCGCGAGGACGTGACGGACATCGTCCTGAACGTCAAGGAAATCAACATCGGCATGCAGGGCGAAGGCCCGAAGCGCATGGTGTTGCGCAAGTCCGGCCCTGGCGTCGTCACGGCGGGCGACATCCAGACCGTGGGTGACATCGAGATCCTCAACCCGGATCACGAAATCTGCACGCTCGACGATGGCGCCGAGATCCGCATGGAACTGACCGTCAATACCGGCAAGGGCTATGTGCCTGCCGACCAGAACCGTGCCGAGGATGCGCCGATCGGCCTCATCCCCGTGGACGCACTGTTCTCGCCGGTCAAGAAGGTGTCCTACAAGGTCGAGAACACCCGCGAGGGGCAGGACCTGAACAAGGACAAGCTGACGATGCAGATCGAGACCGATGGTTCGATCTCGGGTGAGGACGCCGTCGCCTATGCGGCGCGCATCCTGCAGGATCAGCTGGCCGTCTTCGTGAACTTCGAGGAGCCGCAGCGCGATGTCCGCGGCTCGGAAGAGCAGATCGCGGAACTGGCCTTCAACCCGGCCCTCCTCAAGAAGGTGGACGAGCTGGAGCTGTCGGTTCGTTCGGCGAACTGCCTGAAGAACGACAACATCGTCTATATCGGCGACCTGATCCAGAAGACCGAGGCGGAGATGCTCCGTACCCCGAACTTCGGCCGCAAGTCGCTGAACGAGATCAAGGAAGTGCTGGCCTCCATGGGCCTGCATCTCGGCATGGAAGTGCCGGCCTGGCCGCCCGAGAACATCGACGACCTGGCCAAGCGCTACGAAGATCAGTACTGATCCGGACAGGTCGCCGCCCCGGCTTTCGGGGCGGCGACATCTATGACAGAGCCGGCCCTGGCCGGTGGGAACAATCATTCAAAGGCACATGCCCCGGCCAACGGGAGCGAGGATGCCGACCGCCGGGAAACCGGCCCTTCAAGGAGTCAAGATCATGCGTCACGGAAACCGCGGCCGTAAACTCAACCGTACCGCTTCGCATCGTAAGGCGATGTTTGCCAATATGGCGGCCTCGCTGATCGAGCACGAGCAGATCGTCACCACCCTGCCGAAGGCAAAGGACCTTCGTCCCGTGGTTGAAAAGCTGATCACGCTCGGCAAGCGCGGCGACCTGCATGCTCGCCGCCAGGCCATCAGCCAGGTGCGTGACGAGACCGTCATCCGCAAGCTGTTCGACACGCTGGCGACCCGCTATGCAGACCGTAATGGCGGCTACACCCGCGTTCTCAAGGCTGGCTTCCGCCGCGGCGACAACGCCCCGCTGGCCGTGATCGAATTCGTCGACCGCGATCCGGATGCGCGCGGCGCCGCCGACCGCGCCCGCGCCGAGGCGGATTCCGGCGACGAAGCCTGATCCGAAGCCTGCCAGACCGGTATAGAGAAAGGGCCCCATCGGGCCCTTTTTTATTGGCGGGCGGCTGTCGTATTCGGCCGCCAGCCGCGCTATCTGACGACTGAACTGTAAGAACGGCCCGGCGACAGCGGAAAGACGCAATCATGCGCGACGGTGACGGCGATAGGATTCTGGTCACCGGTGCATCGGGGTTCATCGCCAAGCATATCGTGCTGAAGCTTCTGCAGTCGGGCCACCGTGTCCGCGGCACCGTTCGCGACTTTGCGAAAGGGGAGGCGCTGCAGCAGACCATGGTGCAGTATGGGGCACCGGTGGATCGCCTCTCGGTCGTCGTCGCAGACCTGACACGGGACAAGGGGTGGGACGAGGCTGTGTCCGGTTGCCATGCCGTGCTCCACACGGCATCGCCCTTTCCCGTGTCGCAGCCGAGCAACAAATTCGCCCTGGTGCCGGCGGCGCGGGACGGCACGATCCGGGTTTGCCGCGCGGCGGCCGCGCAGGGCGTTCGGCGCGTGGTGCTGACATCGTCCGTCGCATCCATCATGTATGGCCATCCGCCGCGCACGACGGCGTTTGGAGAGGCGGACTTTTCCAACGTCGACAGCGACCTTATCTCGCCCTACGCCGTGTCGAAGACACTGGCTGAGAAAGCTGCCCGGGAAGTCCTGGCGCAAACCGAGACCGAACTGGTCACGATAAACCCCTCGCTGGTGTTCGGCCCGCTTCTCGATGGCGTCGCCGGCACGTCTGCGCGAATCGTCGCCATGATGATGAACGGAAGGGTGCCGGCGCTCCCCAACGTCCGATTCGGCATCGTGGATGTCCGCGACGTGGCGGAGGCGCATGTTCGCGCCATCGATAATCCGGAGGTGGCCGGGCGCCGTTTCCTGGTCAGCGCCGATACCGTCCCCTTGCGGGACATCACGCAGATTCTGGCCCGGGCGTATCCGGCCTATGCGCGGCGGCTCTATAGCTGGTCGCTGCCCGATTGGGCCGTGCGGGCAGCGGCGCGCGTGTCGCGGCGAGCAGCGATGCTGGCAGGCGAACTCGGCAACGACCGCCGGCTGGACACGGCTCCGGCCCGGGACATGCTGGGAATTCGCTTCCGGTCGGTGGAAACGGCGGCGGTGGACCTGGCAGCCAGCCTCATCCGCTTCGGACTGGTGAGGCCCCCGGCGGGGGATAAGTAACCCTGGATAGTTCCGATGGCGCTCCCACACTGTTGCAAACAGGTGATAGCGAGCGCCGGTCCTTCGTGCGATATGCCGTTCGCGCGGAAAAGCGATGGCTGCTTGAGCAACCATAAGGCGTTCGCCCGCATTGTATCTGGCAACTGGAACCTGTCGGCGCATTCATTGCGCGGCATTTACGCGGATTAAACAACTGCCATGGACAATGTGAACTCCCAACCCACCGCTAGCGAGTTCTCGATGCGCCGCACCGTTTTCGTTCTCCTCGGAGCCCTGGCTGCGTTTGCCATCCTGACGGCAAGCTATGCCACTGCCGATCTGCCGGCGGAAAACGCCACCTTGCAGAAGTTCGAGCCGGTGATCGCCGCAAATTGACTCCTTTCGAAACACAGGTTGCAAAAGGGCCATGTGGCCCTTTTTTCGTGCCAGTCTGACGGCAGTAGTCAGATGTCTTCAGCGCACGATTCGGGTTGCCACCAGTGTCTTCCTTTCTTCTCCGCAGCGCCTCCGCCCTGTTTCTTTCCATCGCCTGCCTGTCCAGCGCCTTGGCCCAGCCAGCAGGCGTACCGGTGCCGATGGCGTCCGGAATGCCGCAGGTTCCGCAAAGCCGGGACCAGATCAGGCTGACCTTCGCGCCGCTGGTCAAGGAAACCGCGCCGGCGGTGGTGAATGTGTATGCCGCCCGCGAGGTCGCGGCGCGATCGCCCTTCGCTGGCGACCCCTTCTTCGAACAGTTCTTCGGCCGAGGTGCCCTAGGGCGCCCGCGCATGGAGTCATCGCTCGGGTCCGGGGTGATCGTCGACGAGAGCGGGCTGGTCGTCACCAACAATCATGTCGTCGATGGTGCCGCGGAGGTGAAGATAGCGCTGGGCGATGGCCGGGAGTACGCGTCCACGGTCCTGATGAAGGATGCCCGGGCCGACCTTGCCGTGCTGCGCATCGACGCGGATGAAACCTTCCCGACCATCGCATTCTCCGATTCCGACCAGATCTCCATCGGCGATCTGGTGCTTGCCATCGGCAATCCGTTCGGGATCGGGCAGACCGTGACCAGCGGTATCGTTTCCGCGCTGGCGCGTACGCATGTCGGCGTCAACGATTTCGGCTATTTCATCCAGACCGACGCCGCCATCAATCCCGGAAATTCCGGTGGCCCGCTGATCGACATGCAAGGCAGGCTCATCGGCGTCAACACGGCCATCTTCAGCCGTTCTGGCGGGTCCAATGGAATCGGCTTCGCCATTCCGTCCAACATGGTGCGCGTGTTCGTGGACGCGGCAAAGCGCGGGGGCCGCTTCGAGCGTCCTTACATCGGCGCGGGCTTCGCCCCCGTGACCGGCGATATCGCCGAGGCGCTCGGCATGCCGCGTCCGACGGGCGCCCTGGTGCAGGAGGTCGTGCCGGACGGTGCTGCGGCGGACGCGGGGCTGAAACCGGGCGATGTCGTCATGCGGATGGATGATTTCCAGATCGACGGTCCGGACGCGCTGGGTTACCGGCTGGCGACGACCGGGGTAGGCAAGACCGCCCGGCTGACCATCCTTTCCGGCGGGCAGGAGCGCACGGTGGACCTGGCGTTGCGGGTCGCCCCGGAAACACCCGCCCGGGATGAGCGCACGATCGCCGGCAACAATCCGTTCTCGGGCTCGACGGTCGCCAATCTTTCGCCGCGCGTCGCCGATGAACTGGAAATACCGACGACGAAGCGGGGCGTGGTGGTGACAGGCGTCGAGGAAGGGTCCATCGCCGCGAGGCTGCGCCTGCAACCGCGCGACATCGTGCTGGAGATCAACGGCGAAGCGGTCGATTCGACCGAAAAGCTTGCAAGCGTCCTCGATATGCGCTCAAGAGGCTGGAACTATGCAATCGAGCGCAATGGGCAAAGGCTGACACAGTCCATCCGCTGACCCGCCACAGGCCAGGAGCCGAGCATGGCCGATCTTTTCGCCGGGCAGGACCAACCCGGTCAGGGGCTGCGCAAGGCAGATGCGCCCAAGCCCGGCGATCGGGCGGGCCCGGGAGATGCCGGCCGGCCGCTGGCCGACAGGCTGCGCCCCGCAAGCCTGTCCGAGGTGGTCGGGCAGCCGCATCTGACCGGGCCGGACGGCGTACTGACGCGCATGCTGGAATCGCGCTCGCTCGGCTCGGTCATCTTCTGGGGCCCTCCGGGGACCGGCAAGACGACGGTGGCGCGGCTTCTTGCCCATGAAGTGGACTTCGCCTTCGAGCAGATTTCCGCCATCTTCTCCGGTGTCGCCGACCTGAAGAAAGTCTTCGAGACGGCCCGGTTGCGCCGGTCGAACGGTCGGCGCACATTGTTGTTCGTTGACGAAATCCATCGCTTCAACCGGGCCCAGCAGGACTCTTTCCTGCCCGTCATGGAGGATGGGACGGTCGTCCTGGTGGGGGCCACGACCGAGAATCCATCCTTCGAATTGAATGCGGCTCTTTTGTCGCGGGCGCGGGTGCTGACCTTCCGTCCGCACGATACGCAGGCGCTGTCGAGCCTGCTGGAGCGCTCGGAAGCCGTCGAGGGACGTCCGCTTCCGCTGGACGAAGACGCCCGGCAATCCCTGCTTCGCATGGCCGACGGCGACGGGCGCGCGGTGCTGACCCTTGCCGAAGAGGTCTGGCGCGCGGCCAAGCCCGGCGAAACCTTCTCGGCCGACACCCTGCAGGAGATCGTACAGCGGCGCGCGCCGATCTACGACAAGGGGCAGGACGGGCATTACAATTTGATTTCGGCACTCCATAAGTCGGTGCGCGGGTCGGATCCCGATGCCGCATTGTACTATCTGTGCCGCATGCTGGATGCGGGCGAAGACCCGCTCTATCTCGGCCGCCGCCTTGTGCGGATGGCCGTAGAGGATATCGGCCTGGCCGATCCGCAGGCGCTTGGCGTCGCCAACGCAGCCAAGGATGCCTACGACTACCTCGGCAGCCCGGAGGGGGAACTGGCGCTGGCGCAGGCGGCCGTCTACCTGGCGACGGCCCCGAAGTCGAATGCGCTGTACACGGCCTACAAGGCCGCGATGCGAACCGCGCGAGAGGGTGGTTCCCTGCTGCCGCCGCGCCAGATTCTGAACGCGCCGACCAAACTGATGAAGGAAGAGGGCTACGGCAGCGGCTATCGCTACGACCATGACGAGCCCGATGCCTTTTCAGGGCAGAATTATTTCCCGGAGGAGCTGGGCCGGCAAAGCTTCTATCGGCCGGTTCTGCGGGGTGCGGAGCGGGAGATCGGCAAGCGGATGGCAGAGTGGGCCCGGCTTCGCCGGGAACGCGGCGAGCCATGAGCCTGCGCGACATCGCTCTGGTGGCAGCCGGCGGCGCGGTCGGGTCCGTGATGCGCTATCTGGCCACTGTTGCGGCAAGCGGCCTGTTCGGCGTGGGCTTCCCCTACGGGACCTTTATCGTCAACGTCACCGGCTCGTTCGCCATGGGCGTGCTGATCGAGGTGATCGCGCGCAGGTTCGAGGCTTCCGAGGCATTGCGGCTCCTGCTCGCAACCGGGGTACTGGGCGGATATACGACGTTTTCGTCCTTTTCCCTCGATACGGCCGCGCTTTGGGAGCGCGGGCAGCAGGTGCTGGCTATGGTTTACGTGGCCGCTTCCCTCGGCCTTGGCGTTGCAGCCCTGTTCTGCGGCCTGTGGCTTGCAAGAAGCCTCGCCTAAGCGCGGATATTGCTCTATCGAGGGGCCGGAACGCGAATTTTAAGGATATGTCATGGCAAGCGTGGAGCAGGTCCGGGTCGACGCGGAAGAGGCCGGCCTGAGGCTCGACCGCTGGTTCAAGCTGCATTACCCGGGCCTCGGTTTCGGCCATCTGCAGAAGCTGTTGCGCTCGGGCCAGGTCCGTGTCGACGGTGGCCGCGCCAAGACCGATACGCGGCTCGAGGTCGGGCAGGTCATCCGGGTGCCGCCCATGCAGGGCGATGCGGCGCGGCTGAAGGTGGCGCCGCTGACGGCCAACACGATCCGCGACCGGCATGACGCGGATGTCCTCTCGCAGATGCTGATCTATGAGGACGACAAGGTCTTCGTCTTCAACAAGCCCGCCGGACTGGCCGTCCAGGGTGGGTCGGGCGTTGTGAGGCATGTGGACAAGATGCTCGAATCCTGGCGCAACCGCCGGGGTGAGAGGCCGCGCCTGGTGCACCGGATCGACCGGGATACGACGGGCATCCTCGTCGTGGCGCGCACGCGCACGGCGGCGGTCGCGTTGACGAAAGCCTTTCGCGAGCGGGAGACGAAAAAGGTCTACTGGGCGTTGGTAAAGGGTGTTCCGGCCCCTAAGGAGGGCCGGATCTCCACCTACCTCGCCAAGGAACAGACGCCGGAAGGCGACAGGATGCGCGTTGCCCGGCACGGCGACGATGGGGCCGACCATGCGCTGTCGCACTACCGTGTCATCGATCAGGTTGCGCAAAGCTTCGCCTGGCTGGAAATGGAGCCGCATACCGGACGTACGCACCAGTTGCGCGTTCATGCCGCCCATATCGGCCACCCGATCCTTGGCGATCCGAAATATTTCGAGCATGACACCAACTGGGAGTTTCCGGGCGGCGTGCAGAAGAAGCTGCATCTGCACGCCCGGCGCATCATCATTCCCCATCCCGATGGCGGTTTCGTAGACCAGATCGCCCCGCTGCCGCCGCACATGGTGCAGACATGGAACCTGTTCGGCTTCGACGAGGCCGCGGAGGAGGATTGATGCGCCTGTTCCTGTTCGATTGCGACGGCACCATCGCCGACAGCTTCGCCGTCATCTGCAGCACGATGCGAGGGGCCTTCCGCGCCCGTGGACTGGTGGCGCCCGCCGACACCGCCATCCACGGCATCATTGGTCTGTCGCTGGCCGAGGCGATGCAGAGATTGCGGCCAGGCTCTACGCTTGCCGAGGCGGAAGACCTCGCGGATGCCTACCGCGTGACCTTCCAGGCGGCACGCGCGGCGGGGCAGGTGCACGAGCCGCTGTTTCCCGGCATGAAAGACCTCGTCGCCGGCCTGTCCGCGGTCGATGAGAATCTCGTCGGCATGGTGACGGGCAAGTCACGGCGCGGGGTGGACTTCATCCTGGCCACGCATGGGCTGGCCGATCGCTTCCATGTGGTGCGCACCGCAGACGACTGTCCTTCCAAGCCGCATCCGGCCATGGTGCTGGAAAGCTGCACGGAAACCGGCATCGCTCCATCCGATACCGTCGTCATCGGCGATGCCGCCTTCGATATGGCGATGGCACGCGCGGCCGGCGCAACGGGCATCGGGGTCGCCTGGGGTGCGGCGCGGCCGGATGCCCTGCGGGCTGCCGGAGCGACGGCCGTTGCAACGGATGCCAACCATCTCGGCCAGCTGCTGGATGCCTGGCGCGCGCATGAAGATCCCGTACGCTGGATACCCGATCGCCTGGAAACCGCCTGAGTGCATGCCATGACAGAAACCGCACCCAAGCCGCCGGAGCTACCACGGCGCTTCTATGAAACGGCGTCGGTCGCCGAGGTCGATGGACGCTGGCGCGTTCTTCTGGACGGGCGGCTCGTCCGCACGCCCGGCCGTACGGTGCTGGAGGCGACGACGAGGGAGCTCGCCGAGGCCATCGCCCAGGAATGGGCGATGCAGGGCGAGCGGATCGATCCGTCCTCGATGCCGCTGACCCGGCTCCTCAACACCGCCGTCGACGGCGTGGCGCCGCGTCTTGCCGAAACGCGGGACGACCTGGCCGGTTATGTCGAAAGCGACCTTCTGTTCTACCGCGCCGACGGTCCCGAAAGGCTCGTGGCGCAGCAGGCCCACGGCTGGGACCCCATCGTCGAATGGGCAGGCCGGCGAGTCGGGGGGGCGTTCAACATCACGTCCGGCATCGTCCATGTTGCCCAACCGACCGAAACGGTCCGGGCGTTCAACACCATGATGGCCGCGATTTCGGACCCGCTGAAGATCGCCGCCTTGCACCAGATGACGACGCTGACCGGCTCGGTGCTGCTGGCCTACGCGGTCCTGGAAGGCCATTTGGATGCCGAGACCGCGTTCGAGCTGGCCCATATCGACGAAGACTGGAACATCGAATTGTGGGGTGCCGACGAAGAGGCTGCGCAAAGGCGTGCGTCGCGCCGCGACGACATGGTAGCCGCGGGGCGGGCGATCGGCCTTGCGGGCAGCGCGGATCAGATCCCGGCAAACCAGTCGTAGCCACGGTCTTCCCAGTATCCACCATAGCCGTCTCCGAAGCCGTCCAGGCTGGCGGCCAGAGTGATGCGGCTGACATATTTGGCCATCTTGTAACCCAACTGCCGCTCGACGCGCACGCGCAGCGGTGCGCCGTTGGATATGGGGAGGGGCTGCCCGTTCATCGCATGCGCAAGGATCGTCTGCGGGTGGCGCGCATCGATCAGGTCGATCGACTCGTAATAGCGAACCGGGCCCGTGAAACCCATTTCCATCGTGTCGAAGCACGAGAACACCGCATAGCGCGCCCCGGATTGCACGCCCGCGGCATCCAGGAGGAGGCCAAGCGGAACGCCCGTCCACATTGCGATGCAGCTCCAGCCTTCCACGCAGTCGTGACGGGTGATCTGCGTTCGGTTCGGCATGTTGCGCAACTCGGCCAGCGCGTAGCTGGCCGGCCTGTCGACCAGGCCGTCGATCGTCAGCCGATAGTCGGCAAAGGCGTTCGCCGCCAATTGCCGGTAATCGGCGTCCTGTGGGTTGGTGACGCCGTTGGGCCGCATGGGCTGGCGGATCTCGCTGGCGGAAAATTCCTGCGCCAGGGCATTGGAGTTGAGCAGCAGCCTCTGGACCCGGTATGTCAGGCCGTTGGCCGAGGCCAGCACCTTGCGCACCGTGCCATCACGCTCGACGGCGCCGTCGAAACAGCCTGCCAGGGGCAGGGTGCCCAGGGTCGCCGCGCCGCCGAGAAGCAGCCGCCGGCGTCGCGGGTCGGGCGTCATGGGCGTTCTCCATCGGTGCGGTACCAGCCGGTGATCATCGAGCGCAGTTCGTTGATCGGCCCGGCCAGGACCACCATGACCACGTGCACGACAAAAAAGGCGACCAGCACGAGCATGATCGCGAAATGCAGTGTCCGGGCACTCTGCCGTCCGCCGAAAAGATCGGCCAGAAACGGCACCATCGCATTGACGCCCGGCGACATGGTCAGCCCCGTCGCGATCATCAGCGGCAGCGCCACCAAAAGGACCAGCGCATAGCTGAGCTTTTGCAGCGGGCCGTAGGCGCGACGGTGGTGCAGGCGCAATCGCGCATGGTCGGCGATGTCCTGGGGCAGGGCGCGTGCATCGCCGGATCTGGGGACGATGTCGCGCCCCAGATGCCTGTTGGCGAGGCTGGATACCAACCAGAGCGCCAGCGCGGCGACAAGGATCCACGCAAAGAAGAAATGGACGATGCGTCCTGTGGCAAGGTCGCGGTACGAGGGGATCGTCATCCAGCCGGGAAACGACTTGGCCGTCATGCGTCCGGCTTCCTCCACCACGCCGAGCCAGCCGGTCGTGTCGAAGCTGTACCCGAAAATCTCCGTCACGCCGCGTAGCTGGCCGTCTTCGACCACGGCTCCGATGGACAGGATGGTGTTGTCGAAGGCAAAGCCCGACTGGCGCCCGATATACAGGTCGGGCCGTGCCATGAAGATCTGCAGGCCGGACAGAAGCAGGAAGAAGAGGGCAATCGCCCAGGTCCAGTGCGTCAACCGCGTCAAGGCCGCGTGGCGGTAAACCAATCCGCTATCCTTGTGCCTGGCCATGTCTGCCCCTCGATGCGGTCAGGCGCTACGTTGCAGTACCCTGTTCAGTTCCTGCCTGAAACGCGAACGATCCGCCGCCGAGAAGGCGGCATTATGGCCTTTGCTTTCGCCCGTTTCGCGCAAATGCTGGTTGAAGGCGCGATAGGAAAGCGCCGCCCCGATGCTTTCCGGGGTAAAGGGCCGCCCATTGACGTTCAGGACCGTGGCTCCCCTGGCAAGGCTTCTGTCGGCCAGCGGTATGTCGGCCGTCACCACGACATCGCCCGGGCCGGCATGTTTGGCGATCCAGTCATCGGCCGCATCGGCGCCGGCCGGCACCGTGACCAGCCGGGCGCCGGGAAATTTCGATGGCATAAGGCCGCCATTCGATACGTAGGTGACATCCACGCCGAAGCGGCTTGCGACGTCCAGGATGTCGTCTTTCACCGGGCAGGCGTCAGCATCGACATAGACGGTCATGCCGTATGCCCGAAAACGATCTCGAAATTGCGGCGCAGCATCGAGTCCACCTCGGGCATGGATACCGGCAGGCCAAGGTCGGCAAGGCTGGTCACGCCGTGGCCACGGACGCCGCAGGGCACGATGCCGGAAAAATGCGACAGGTCGGGATCGACGTTCAGGCTGATGCCGTGGAACGTTACCCAGCGGCGGATGCGGATGCCGATGGCCGCGACCTTGTCTTCCGCCGGTGCGCCGTCCGGTCCGGGCGGCCTCTCGGGGCGGGACACCCAGACGCCGACCCTGTCTTCCCGCCGCTCGCCCTTCACCTGCATGTCGGCAAGCGTTGCGATGATCCACTGTTCGAGCGCGGCGACGAAAGCGCGGACGTCCGGCCGCCGTCGCTTCAGGTCCAGCATCACATAGGCCACGCGCTGGCCGGGGCCGTGATAGGTGTACTCTCCGCCGCGCCCGGCATTGAAGACCGGAAACCGGTTCGGGTCCGTCAGGTCGTCGCTGTGTGAGCTGGTGCCCGCGGTATAGAGCGGGGGATGCTCCACCAAGAGAACGGCCTCTGGTGCGTCGCCGGAGGCGATGGCCGCCACGCGCGCCTCCATCCATTCCAGCGCCTCGGGGTAGGGCGTCAGCCCATCGCGAATCAACCAGTCCACCGGGGGCGTACCGGGAAGGGCCGGAAAGTGGGAACTTTGCGTCGCAAGGCGCGCCGGGGCGGATGGGGCAATGGGCTGGTCCATGCCGCCTATGTAGCGTCGAGCCGTCTTTTCCGGAAGTGTTCCAGAACATCGACCGAAAAATCGCCGGGGCGAGCGAAATGGGCTTGTGTGCGTCACGGCGCTTTGTTACATGCCCGCCACCGGTCGCAAGATCGGCCCGCCGGTCTTGACCGGTACACGGCGTGCGGTCGTGGCGGAATTGGTAGACGCGCAGCGTTGAGGTCGCTGTGGGGCAACCCGTGGAAGTTCGAGTCTTCTCGACCGCACCAGCCGTGACTGTTCCTCATCATCCAAATTCTAAAATTTTCGATCCGATAAAGTCCGTAGGGCGCTAAGCATATCACTTCGGGCGGCAAAGCTGCATTTGGCGCGACGTCTGGATAACGCCGTGCTCAGCCGCTAATAACGTCCACTTTCGATGGTGTACGATATTCGTAAGCACCGGTTGTGAGGTGAGATGGACCGACAGGAAGAGAGCCGGATCGAAGGCGAGATCCACAAGGCATCGGCGTCCACCGATCCGTTCGCGGCTGCGGTGCGCACGACGCGCATGCCGATGCTGATCACCGACCCGCACCAGCCCGACAACCCGATCATTTTCGTCAACGACGCCTTCAGCAGGCTGACCGGCTATGAGCGCCACGAGATACTGGGCCGCAATTGCCGCTTCCTACAAGGTACCGGCACCAATACGGACGACGTCACCCGCATCCGCAACGCCGTTGCGCGGCGCGAGGCCATCGAGGTCGATCTTTTGAACTACCGCAAGGACGGATCGTCCTTCTGGAACCGGCTGCTCGTTTCTCCGGTGTTCGACGAGGACGGCAACCTCACCTATTTCTTCGCCTCCCAGTTCGACGTTTCGCCGGATCGCAGGCGCGTGTCCGAGTTGCAGAACGCGCATGGTGAGATGGAATCGGAAGTCGAGCGGCGCATGCTCGACCTGATGCAGAGCGAAAGCAGGATGCGTTTCATCCTAAACGCTGCGGGGATGGGCGTCTGGACGCTCGATCTCCAAAGTCAGCGGCTTGTCGCATCCCGGCATTGCAAGGCGAATTTCGGTCGCGAGGCAGACGAGCCTTTCAGCTACGCGGATCTGCAGGACGCCATCGTTCCGGAAGACAGGAACCGGTGGCGCGAGACTGTGGAGGCGGCGATCGCCTCGGGCAATGAATTCGATGTCGAGTATCGCATCAGGACGCCGTCGGGCGAAACGCGCTGGATCGAGGTTCGGGGGCAGGTGAGTTCCGATATCACCGACCGGCCGACAGGCATGGCGGGAATATCGTTGGATATCACCGCACGCAAGGAGGCGGAGGAACACCGAAAGCTCCTTGCGCGGGAATTGAACCACCGCGTCAAGAATTCCCTGGCTACGGCGCAATCTGTCTTTGCGCAGTCGATGCGTTCGGCCAAGACGCTGGAAGAGGCGCAGGAAATCGCCTTCGGGCGGATGCAGGCGCTGTCCATGGCGCAGGACCTGCTGACGCAGGACGGTTTCTCGGCGGCTCAACTGGAGGATGTCGTCTCCTCGGCCATCAAGCCGTTCGACGGTGGTGCCTTCCGTATCGGGGGGCCTCGTGTGGTGCTGGGCGCGCGGTCGGTTTCTGCATTCGCGCTCGCCTTGCATGAGCTGGCCACAAATGCGTCCAAGTACGGGGCGCTATCGACCGCGGACGGCACGATCGCAATCGCCTGGACACTGGAGGAGGCGGTCGACGGGCCGGTCCTTCGGTTTCATTGGAACGAGCAGGGCGGGCCTCCGGTCCGCAAGCCTGAACGCCGTGGCTTCGGCACGCGGATAATCGAAGGCGCCTTGTCGGCCGAGATCAATGGTAACGCTTCGATAGACTTTCAAAGCGGTGGCATCGCCTTCGAGGCTGTTGCGCCCCTGAAGGATCTGACGGAAGACGCCTGACGATCAGGCCGACAGGCGCGATGGCACCTTGAGGCCGGTGGTTGCGGGGGCAATGTCGACCTCCGGCACCAACATGCCGGAATGCTCGGCAAACCGTGCAACGGATCGGCGGACCGTCTCCGCGTTGACCTGCTTGGCGAACGCAGCCTTGCAAGCCTGCACCGCCGCGACGTGCATCTCGGTTCGATGCACCGTCCGGCAGTTCTGCAGCCAGGCATAGGCCTGAGTGACGGTCACTATATCGCGTGGCACGCCGATGCCGAAAAAGACTCGAACCGGCAGCTGGAAGACGTCGTATTCCATCGTTGAACCTCCCCGAATCCATATGTCGTAAACATGGCGCAGCCCGACGAAATTTCAACGCATTCTTCCGGCTGGGGCCCGCGGTGAAGGGCCTGCGGCAATTGCGCGCGGGCTGACGCCGCGCGTCGGCGATGGCCCGCAGATGGCCATCCGTCAGACCGCGTTCACCATGCCCTGGCCGACGACCGGGCCAGTTGGCTGCCCGGTCGGCGAACCGCCGGCCGGCTCGTCGGAGATCGCAAACGCATCGCCATGCGCATCCGCATGCAGGGCATCGTCGAGGGTCATGACGTGGGTCTCGCCCGCTTCGACGACACCCATGGAGCGGGGCGTGCCACCGGCCGGGATGTACCACAATTCCGCGGCGCGGCCGGCTTCCAGTGGCAGTCGGAGCGGCGTCACGGTGGCCGAACGACCGTCGGCTGCAAGTATCACGACAGCGATGGGCTCTCCCGATTGCGCCGCAATGACAGAGCTGAAGCCCGGCCCGACCGGGCGCTCCGCCGGCTGCATGACGACAAGGAGCGCCACTATGCTGGCGACAGCGGCCGCCATGCCGCCGACCGCAAGCCGGCGCCAGATGGCGGAGACGGTTCGGCCGGCCGCAACATGCACGGATACCGGCCTGCGGGTCTGCTCGGCAATTCTGCCCCATAGGGCAGCGGGGGGCGCGACCGAGGGCGTGGACGCACCCAGCGGTGCAAGGAGATTGCTCCAGCGGTCTACCTCGGCGGCAAAGGCAGGCTCGGTTTCCTGGCGATGGCCGGCCCGCCGGCGCGCGGCATCGTCCAGCGTGCCGAGCGCGTATTCGGCAGCCAGAAAATCCTCGTCGTCAAATTCATCAGCCGCGCTCATGGCTCCATGCACCCCCGCAACTTCATCAAGCCTCTGCGAATGATGCTTTTCAAGGTGCCGACCGGCATTGCGGCCGATCTGGACAGTTCATCATGCGTGCGCCCCGTCAGGAAGGCGGAGCGGATGGCCCATCTTGCACGCTCTTCCAACTCGTCCAGGCAGTGGTCGAGCCTGGTGAGTTCCTCGCCGAACAGCAGGATCTGGTCGGCGTCCGGTCGGTCGTCGGCGATATCGTAGGCTGCATCCTCGGCCACCTCGCGGGGCCGGTGCGCCCTGGCGGCGCGCAGACGGTCGATGGCCCGGTTATGCGCGATCGCCGCAAGCCAACTGATCGCGCTTGCCCGGCCCGCATCGAACTGCGCCGCTTTCCGCCATACGCTGACATACACGTCCTGCAAGGTCTCTTCCGCCTCCTGCCGCGTGGGCAGCATGCGAAGGCAGATGCCGAACAGTTTTGCGCTCGTCATGCGGTAGACGGTCGCAAAGGCATCGTGATCGCCGCGCCCGGTCTGCTCCAGCGCCGCCGCAAGGATCATGCGTGTGTCTTGCTGGGTCATGCCCATCGGCTCCCGGTGCGGATCGCTGCAGAGGCGGCAAACTAGGGCGGCTTGCCGCTTCAGGGAGTGGGGGAGGCGGCGAAGTTTTCGCCGGCATGCATCCGGTGGCGGCGCGGCTTCGTATCTGCCTGCTGTAGGGAACACACAGGGAGAAAATCATGAAGACGATCCTATTCGCCGGTATTCTCGGCCTCGCCATCGGCGGCGTTGCATTCGCCGAAGCCGACAAGGGCAGCTCGATGCCTGTCGACAGCATGGCGATGTCACAGGAGGGTGGCAGCGTGACGGTCGGCGGCGCACCGATGTATGCCAACAAGACGATCGCCGAAAATGCCGTGAATGCCTCCAACCTGACCACGCTCGTCGCGGCGGTGAAGGCGGCCGGCCTAGTGGAGACGCTGGCCGGGCCGGGCCCCTTCACGGTCTTCGCACCCGACGATGCCGCCTTCGAAAAGCTTCCGGCCGGTACGGTGGATGAGCTAGTGAAGCCAGAAAACAAAGGGCAGCTCACCAAGGTCCTGACGTACCATGTGGTCCCGGCCCGCGCGACCGCGGAAGCGGCCATGGGCATGATCCGCGATGATGGCGGCGCCCATAAGGTCAAGACGGTCGAAGGTGAGGAGCTGACGCTGGGCATGGCCGGAAACTCGATCACCGTCACCGACGCCAACGGCAATGTCGCGACGGTAACGCAGGCCGACGTTCTGCAGTCCAACGGCGTGGTCCATGTCATCGATACGGTGCTGATGCCGGCAATGTGATGAGTCGGCACCGGGCAGCCCCCGCCCGGTGCCCCGGCATCAGTTCATACAGCCGTCGCGCGCCTGCGCGGCGGCTGTCTCGCCGCCCTCCTGCTGGGCCGCGACATCGGCAGGCGATGTCGCCACGTTCGTGTCCGCTTCGCCGGGGCAGGTCGACGTTCTGCAGTCCAACGGCGTGGTCCATGTCATCGATACGGTGCTGATGCCGGCGATGTGATGCGTTGGCACCGGGCAGGACCTGCCCGGTGCCCCGGCTTCAGTTCGTGCAGCCGTCGCGCGCCTGCGCGGCGGCTGTCTCGCCGCCCTCCTGCTAGGCCGCGACATCGGCGGGCGATGTCGCCACGTTCGTGTCCGCTTCGCCGGGGCAGGCCGACGTTCTGAAGTCCAACGGCGTGGTCCATGTCATCGATACGGTGCTGATGCCGGCGATGTGATGCGTTGGCACCGGGCAGGACCTGCCCGGTGCCCCGGCTTCAGTTCGTGCAGCCGTCGCGCGCCTGCGCGGCGGCTGTCTCGCCGCCCTCTTGCTGGGCCGCGACATCGGCAGGCGATGTCGCCACGTTCGTGTCCGCTTCGCCGGGTTCGGTCGCCATGGGCATGGTCGTACCGTCTTTCACGATGCCGTCGCCCTGGCCGTTTCCGGCTGCACCAGCGGCCATGGAGCCGCTTTCCATGTTGGTCGTCGTGCCGCCGTCGGGTTGGCGTTCGGCCATCTGATCCGGCGCCTGCATCGGCGCCGTCGTTCCATCCTTGGAAATCGTTCCCGCGGTCTTTCCCGCCGTGTCGTGGCAATCCGCCAAGGCGACTGCCGGCATCATGATGAATGCGGACGCTGCGAGGACAACGATCGATCGCGTTCTCATTTCGAACCTCCCTGTTCGATCCTGGCGCCCGATGGCAAAACTTCCCAAAGCCGCCAAGCGTTCCTCCGTCGGTGCGACCCCTCGCCGCGCGGTGAGTCCGCTCTAGATGACAAGCCTGTGAAGGCCCTTGAGCAGCAAGGGTCGGTAAGCCGCGTTGGCGGCAGGGAGTCTTAAGCGGATGGGCGTACTCATCAGTATTTTGATCACGTTCCTGGTCGTGGTCCTCGTTCTTTGGCTCGTCCAGCAACTGCCGCTGGATGGCCGGATCAAGCAGATCGTCCAGGCCATCGTCATCATTATCGGGATCATTTCGCTGCTGCGATATCTCGCGGTCTTTTGACCGATGGCGGGCGCCGGGGGGAAACCCTCGGCGCCCGTTTTTTCAGATCACCTGGAACCCATGCGCGAATGGGTCGCGATCCTCAATGAAGATGGTATTGTAGCCCGTCAGACGCGCCCAGCCCGCCACGGACGGTATGATCGCGGGTTTCCCGGCAACGGTGGTTTCCGCCTCGACCCGGCCCTTGAAGAGCGAGCCGATGATGCTCTCGTGCACGAAGTCGTCGCCGGGCTTCAGCTTTCCCTTGGCCGCCCACTGCGCGATCCTTGCCGAAGTGCCGGTTCCACAGGGCGACCGGTCGATGGCCTTGTCTCCGTAAAATACTGCATTGCGCGCATGCGCTTCGCCCTGGCGGGGGGCGCCCGTCCACAGAATGTGCGACAGGCCGGAAATCTCCGGCTTCTCCGGATGGACGAAGGTGTACCTGTCGTTCAGCGCACGGCGCAGCGGACCGGACAAGGCCACGAGCTGCCCGGCGGCAAAATCGGCCAGGTCACGGAAATTCTCCTGCGGATCGACGATGGCGTAGAAATTTCCACCATAGGCCACGTCGACCGTGAGCGTGCCGAGCCCGGGGCAATCCACCTCCAGCCCTTCGGAGTGCAGGAAGGCCGGAACGTTGACCAGCCGCACCTCTTCCACATGGGCGCCAACCTGGCGGTAGGTGGCCACGACCAGACCGGCCGGTGTATCGAGCCTCACCGTGCCGGGCTCCTTCGGGGTCATCAGCCCATGTTCCAGCGCCATCGTCACCGTGCCGATGGTGCCGTGGCCGCACATGGGGAGACAGCCGGAGGTTTCGATGAACAGGATGGCGATATCGCAATCGGGCCGCGTCGGCGGATAGAGGATCGAGCCCGACATCATGTCATGGCCACGCGGCTCGAACATCAGGCCGGTGCGTACCCAGTCGAACTCGGCCAGGAAGTGGGCACGCTTCTCGATCATGTTGGCCCCGGACAAGAGCGGGCCCCCTCCGGCCACCAGCCGCACCGGATTGCCGCATGTATGCCCGTCGAGGCAGAAGAAGGAATGTCGTGCCATGTCGCTACCGTGTCTGCTTGAAGCGTCGGGGTGAGAAGGGGGCAAGGTCGATGGATGGGGTGCGGCCAGCGGCCAGTTCCGCAACGAGGCGGGCGGTTGCGGCAGATTGCGTCAGGCCGAGATGCCCGTGGCCGAAGGCGTGAATGATACTTCTGCCGGCTGCCGAGTAGCCGATGACGGCGAGCGTGTCGGGCATCGACGGCCGGAACCCCATCCAGCGCGTTCCGCCTTCCGTCCGCAACCCGGGCAGGAATGCGGCGGCCCTGGCCAGCATGGCGTCCGAGCGTTTCCAGTTGGGCGGCAGGTTCAGCCCGCCCAGTTCCACCGCGCCGCCGATCCGGACGCCGCCGCCGACGGGCGTCGCGACGAAGCCGTGGCCGTTGAAGTAGAGTTGCCGGCGCAGGTCGAAAGCGCCGGGCGGCAATGTCGTATTGTATCCGCGTTCCGTATCCAGGGGCACGGCGTCACCCAGCCAGCCGGCGAGCCGCTTGGACCAGGCGCCCGCCGCGACGACGACCGTCCTTGCGGACAGGTGCCGGTTGCCCGGCAGGGCCAGCACTGCGCCGGCCTCGGTGGGCTCGACCCTGAGGACCTCGTCCCGGCTGAGAGCGCCGCCCTCCGCCTCCAGCCTCTGTGCCAAAGCGAGGGTGAACAGGCGAGGATCGATAATCTGGCGGCCGTCCTCGGCATAGACGGCCCCCTGCCGGAAACGCGGGTGCAGTCCGGGCTGCAACGCTTCGATTTCGTCATCGCCGACCACACGGAAGGCGAAGCCGGCCTTTTCCTTGGCCGCCCAGTCGCCGCGGGCGGCTTCGAAGGCGGCTGCGCCGTCGTACAGATCGAGCGTGCCCGTTGTCACCGCGTGCCGGGCAAGGGCCGGATCCTGCAGGACGCGCTGCATCTCCACCTCGGCCAGCCGCATGATCGTCGCCTGCGCGGCCAGGATTTCGGCATGGCGGGCGGGGCGGCTCGCGGCCGCGAAGCGCAGCAGCCATGGCGCGATCCTGAGCGCGTAAGCGGGGCGAATCGCCAGCGGTCCAAGCGGATCGGCAAGCCAGCGCGGGGCCTGGCGCAGAATTCCGGGGGAAGCGAGCGGCAGGATCTCGGGAAAGGCGAGGATGCCGGCATTCCCGGCGCTGGCGCCGGAGGCCGGCCCGCTTCTGTCGAGCACCAGCACCTTCCGCCCTTCGGCGCGCAGCGCCCGTGCGGCCATCAGGCCGACGATGCCGGCGCCGATCACCACGACATCCGCTGCCTCCTGATTGACCGGGCCCATGATCCGCCTTTCGATGCCTGACGCATGTTCCATGGCATGCCGCCCTGGTTGCGGCAAGGCCGGGTGCAAGGCACAACTGCGCGCGGATTTCACACATGGGTCGAAAGGCTCTAATCTGGCAACCGGACTGCAGCCGCGAGCCCGTCGGGAGAGATGCGTGACGTCGAATTTGGATAGCGCCGGAGAGGAGTGGCGAAGGCGGGTTGCCCGGGTATTGGGCGAGCAGGCGTTCGACGCGCTGCGCTCGCCGACCATCGAGGGTTTGGTACTGGAGCCGCTCTACCGTCCGGCTCCGCAGGCCCGGCCGCGCGCTTTCCGCCAGGCTGGCGCGGCGCCGTGGCAGATCGTCCAGCGTATCGACGATACGGACCCCGCACGAGCGGCGAGCCAGGCGACGGCCGATATCGCCGAGGGCGCGGATGTCCTGCGCCTTTGCCTTGCCGGCAGCGACGCGGCCTTCGGCTTCGGATTGCGCGCATCGCAGGCGCCCGATGCCTTGGCGAGCCTGGAGCTCGACCGCCAGCCGATCGAGATTTGCAGCGCGAACGGCCATGGCCTGGATGCGGTGGATGCCGTGCTGCGCTGCCTGGAGGGCGCGCGGCTGCCGCCCTCGCTGTCGAAAGTGTCGTTCCGGCTCGATGCCGCGATGGTCCATGCGCCGACGATCGCGCGGCTGCTGGAAGCGGGCTTCCAGGGCCCGCTGGCCTGTGCGTCGGGGCGCGCCCATCACGATGCCGGCGCCGACGCGGTGCAGGAGATCGCGGCGGTGCTGTCTTCCGCCGTCGCGGCCTTGCGTTCGATGGAGCGGGTCGGCCTGCCTGCTGACAGGGCAGCCGAGCGCCTGACGCTGGAGCTTTGTGCCGATGCCGATGTATTCATGACGCTGGCGAAGTTCAGGGCCGTGCGGTTGTTGTGGGCCGAGATCGCCTGCGCCTGCCGCCTGCCTTCGGCCTCCATCCGTGTCGATGCGGAAACATCGTTCCGGATGCTGACCCGGCAGGACGTACCCACCAACATGCTGCGCAACACCCTTGCCGTATTTGCCGCCGCCGTCGGCGGCGCGGATACGGTCTGCGTCCTGCCGCATACGCTGGCGTCCGGCCTGCCGGATGCCTTCGCGCGCCGCATGGCGCGCAATCTGCAGATCATCCTTAGGGATGAAAGCCATCTGGCGGCGGTCGCCGATCCGGCGGCGGGAACAGGAGCCTTCGAACGCTTGACGGACGAGCTCGCCGACGCCGGCTGGCGGGCCTTTCAGCACCTCGAATCGGCGGGGGGCCTTGCTGCGGCATGCGACGACGGCTCCTGGGCGGCCGCGCTGGCGCGCACGCGGGAGCACAGGGCCGCGGCCATCGCCGAGGGGCGTGCGGCCATATTGGGCGTGACGCATTACCCCGATGCCCGCGAGCGCCCGTCCGCCACCCTCCCGTCCCCCCGCGGCGCGTTTGCCTTCGATGCTTTCCGCGATGCCGCAGCCTTCGAAGCCGGGGAGACCGCGGCATGACCTCCATTCCGGATTTTTCCAAACTGTCCCGCCGCTACCCGACGCCCGATGACGCCGGGGGAGGGCGTGTCTGGAACACGCCCGAGGGTATCGAGGTCAAGCCGTGCTACGGCGCGGACGACCGCGCCGGGCTGGAGGCCGTGGACGGCTATCCGGGCATGCCGCCCTTTCTGCGCGGTCCCTATCCGACGATGTACGTGAACCAGCCATGGACGATCCGGCAGTATGCGGGGTTCTCCACGGCGGAAGAGTCCAACGCCTTCTACCGGCGCAACCTCGAGGCCGGGCAGAAGGGCCTGTCCGTGGCCTTCGACCTTGCGACGCATCGCGGCTACGACAGCGATCATCCACGCGTCGCCGGCGATGTCGGCATGGCGGGCGTCGCCATCGATTCCATCTACGACATGCGCACCCTGTTCGACGGCATCCCGCTCGACAGGATGAGCGTATCGATGACGATGAACGGCGCCGTCCTGCCGATCCTCGCGCTGTACATCGTGGCCGGGGAAGAGCAGGGCGTTCCGCCTGGGAAGCTGTCCGGAACGATCCAGAACGACATTTTGAAGGAGTTCATGGTCCGCAATACCTATATCTACCCGCCGGCCGGGTCGATGCGGATCGTTTCCGATATCTTCGCCTATACCTCGCGGCATATGCCGAAGTTCAACTCCATATCCATTTCCGGCTATCACATGCAGGAAGCCGGCGCGACGGCCGATCTGGAGCTGGCCTACACGCTGGCCGATGGGGTCGAATACATCCGCGCCGGCATCGCCGCCGGCCTGCCGGTCGATTCCTTCGCGCCCCGCCTGTCCTTCTTCTGGGCCGTCGGCATGAACTTCTTCATGGAGGTGGCAAAGCTACGCGCCGGACGGCTGCTATGGAGCCGGCTCGTCTCGCAGTTCGATCCCAAAAACGAGAAATCGCTGGCGCTGCGCGCGCACTGCCAGACGTCGGGCTGGTCGCTGACCGCGCAGGACGTGTTCAACAACGTCACGCGGACGACAATCGAGGCGATGGCCGCGACGCAGGGGCATACCCAGTCGCTGCACACCAACTCGCTGGACGAGGCCCTGGCGTTGCCGACCGACTTCTCGGCGCGGATCGCGCGCAACACCCAGCTTCTTCTGCAACTGGAAAGCGGCACGACGCGCATCATCGACCCGTGGGGCGGTTCGGCCTATGTCGAACGCCTGACGCAGGACCTCGCGCAAAGGGCCATGGCGCATATAGACGAGGTGGAGTCGCTCGGCGGGATGGCACGCGCCATCGAAAGCGGCGTGCCGAAGCTGCGGATCGAGGAAGCCGCCGCGCGCACGCAGGCCCGGATCGATTCCGGCCACCAGACTGTCGTCGGCGTAAACCGGCATGTCGTGAGCGAGGAGCAGGAGATCGAGGTGCTCAAGGTCGATAATTCGGCCGTGCGCGCCCGCCAGATCGACAAGCTCCGGCGGCTTCGCGCCGAGCGCGTGGAGGCGGACGTGGCCCAGGCCCTGGCGGCGCTCACCGAGGCGGCGCGCGGGCGGGGCAACCTCCTGGAACTGGCGGTCGTGGCGGCTCGCGCTAAGGCGACGGTGGGCGAAATTTCGGAAGCTCTCGAACAGGCATGGAGCCGCCATCGGGCCGACATTCAGGTCAACAGCGGTGTCTATGCCCGGGCATTCGGAGAGCCGGACGCGGCGACGGTGCGCGCAACGGCGCTTGTGGAGGATTTCCGGGAGCTTGAAGGCTCCGCGCCGCGCATCCTGGTGGCCAAGATGGGGCAGGATGGGCACGATCGGGGCCAGAAGGTGATCGCATCGGCCTTCGCCGACCTTGGTTTCGGCGTCGTCATCGGCCCGCTGTTCGCCACTCCGGACGAGGTTGCCGAGCAGGCTATCGACGAGGATGTCCATGTCGTCGGGGTTTCGTCGCTGGCAGCCGGACACCTGACGCTCGTGCCGGAACTGCGGCAGGCGCTTGCGCGGCGTGGGCGACCGGACATCATGATCGTGGTGGGCGGCGTCATCCCGCCGCAGGACGAGCAGGCGCTTCGCGACTTCGGCGCTGCGGCGATCTTCCCGCCGGGTACGCCTATCGCGCGCGCCGCCGTCGAGGTGCTGGATACGCTAAAGGCGCATCACGGCTACCGGCAGAAGGAACCGTCCGACTATATCTGAGGTCGGCTCAGGCGACGCGGGCGGGCAGGCGGGACATGCCCACCGGCTCGTAGCCTTCGGTAACGTTGGCCTCGCATTCGGAAAATACCCGTCCGACGCCGATCAGAATCGGACGGTCGACACCGACCCGGTCCACCAGAGCGCCGAGGCCGGCAAGCGTGCCGACACCCCGTGTCTCGTCCTCGCGCGACAGGTTCGCGGCCACGGCAACCGGTGTCTCGGCCGGCAGGCCCTCCGCGATCAGCCTTTCGGAAATGCGGGGCGCCATGCGACCCCCCATGTAGAAGATCGTCGTGGCGTTGTCGTCGGCCAGCGCATTCCAGTCGAGGTCTTCCGGCAGGCCCCCCTTTCGAGAGTGCGCCGTCACGAAGCGCACCTGCTGCGCGCAGTCGCGGTGCGTCAGCGAAACACCGAAGCCCGCGGCCAGCGCGGAGGCGGCGGTTATTCCGGGCACGATCCGCACCGGAATGCCCTCCTGCCGCAACTCCGCGATCTCTTCGCCCGCACGGCCGAAGATGGAGACATCGCCGCTCTTCAGCCGCACGACGTGCTTACCGGCCTTGGCGAACTGGATCATCATGCGGTTGATGTCTTCCTGCCGGCAGGAATCGCGCGAGGCGCGCTTGCCGACCAGCATGCGCTTGGCCTCACGGCGCGCCAATTCCAGAATATCGTCGGACACGAGGTCATCGAACAGGATCACATCCGCCGCCTGAAGGGCGCGTACCGCCTTGAGCGTCAGCAACTCGGCCTCGCCGGGGCCGGCGCCGACGAGGGTGACCCGCCCGCCGGCCGATGGTGACCGGGCAAGTTCGTCGACCCAGCCGCGCGCTTCCGCCTCGGCCGCATCGTCAGGGGCCTTCCGCGTGAACGCGTTGTCGGAGAACCGCTCCCAGAAGGAGCGGCGTTGCGGGCCGGGCATCAGGCTGTCCATCACCGCGCCGCGCAGCCGCGTGGCAAGGCGCGCCCACCCGGTCAGGGACAGCGGCAGCAGCGTTTCGATCCGCCGGCGGATCGCCTGGCCCAGGATCGGGGCCGCGCCATCGGTCGAAATGCCGACGACCACCGGCGAGCGGTTGACGATGGTGCCGAAGCGGAACTGGCAGTAGGCGGGCTTGTCGATGACGTTGACGGGCACTCCGGCGCGATGGGCCGCCGCCGCGAAGCGTTCGGCCTCGGCTTCGGTCTCGCAATCGGCGACGGCCAGCGCCGTCCCGTCGAAGTCGGCATCGGACCATCCGCGCCCGACATGCTCGATGCTGCCGCGCTCGAAGCTGGCCTCCAGCACCGAGCGCATCTCTTCGGACAGCTCGTCATCCCTGGCGTGCAACTTTACGGCGGCGCCTGCGGCCGCCAGTAACTCCGCCTTCCAGGCCGCCGCATCGGAGCCGCCGGCCATGATGACGCGCTTGCCGGACAGGTCGAAGAAGACGGGCAGGGTCGAAAGGTCGCCCATGCGCTGTGGGCGTTCCCGTTCCTGTCGCATGTCGTCCGTGCCTGCCGCCATTTCGATACGCCTTCCAAAAACCATGGCCAATGTCGGCGATTTGCCCCTGCGATACAAGAAAGCGGCTTTTGCCGCGTGCGCCCTGGGCGGGCATTTGCCCTCAATACCGCCGCGACGCCGAAAAATCCTTCCGACATCACGAAGATTTAATCTTGAATTTCTAAATCATAATTTTAAAGGTGCCGTTAGATTCGACCCTGAATTGAAGGAGCCTCCACCGTGCAGCCGCAATCCCGTCGCCTGTCCACCCCTCTGCTCGCCGGCCTTCTGGCCGCCTGCGCGATGAGCTTCGCCGCCGGCGCCAAGGCGCAGGAGACGGTTTCGGTGGAAGATGCCCGCGGCACCCAGGAGGTCCCGCTGAAGCCGCAGACGGTGGTGGTGTTCGATATGGCAAGCCTGGATACGCTGGGTGCGCTCGGCGTCGAGGTTGCGGGCGTGCCGCAGGTTGCCCTGCCGGATTACCTGCAGCCCTTCGCCGAGGTCGAGAAGGTCGGATCGCTGTTCGAGCCGGACTTGGAGGCGGTCAACGCCTTGCAGCCGGACCTCATCATCGTCGGCGGCCGCTCGGGCCCGAAGGCGGAGGCGCTGTCGGCCATCGCCCCGACGCTGGACATGACGGTCGACCAGCAGCACTTCGTCGCCAGCGCCGAGAAGAACGTGAAGACGCTCGCGACGGTATTCGGCAAAGAGGCGCAGGCAGACACGGCGCTCGAAAAGCTGGATGCCTCCATCGAGGGGCTCCGCGCCAAGGCGGACAAGGCCGGCAGCGCGCTGATCGTGCTGACGACGGGCAACAAGATGAGCGCTTATGGCAAGGGCTCGCGCTTCGGTGTGCTGCACGACACCTTCGGCTTCCAGCCCGCCGATCCCAACCTTGCCGTGGCCAACCATGGCGAGGCGATCTCGTTCGAGTATATCGCCGAGACGAACCCGGACTGGCTCTTCGTCATCGACCGCGACGCCGCCATCGGGCGGGGCGCAGCCGCCGCCATGCTTGACAACGAACTCGTCGGCGGAACGAAAGCCTGGAAGGATGGTCAGGTCGTCTATCTGACGCCGGCCAACTGGTACCTCATCGGTGGCGGCCTGCAGGCGATGCAGCAGAATGTCGACCAGATCACGCAGGCGCTGGACAAGTCCGGGCAATAACCCGGCTATACGCATGGCGCCTCGGGCGCCGCGCGTGAACTCGCGATGCAGCGATATCTTCTCCCCTGCATGATGCTGGCGGTGGCCCTTCTGGCCGCCGCCAGCCTGTTCATCGGCGTCAGCGAGGTATCGGCCCTCGATGTCCTGACCGGCCGGGCAGACGCGGCTGCCCTGGAGATCCTGGCCGTCAGCCGCCTGCCGCGCACCCTGTCGCTGCTGCTGGCGGGTGCGGCGATGGCGGTGGCCGGCTTGTTGATGCAGATGCTGGCACGCAACCGCTTCGTCGAGCCGTCGACGGCCGGCACGGTCGAGTCGGCCAGCCTCGGCCTGCTCGTGGTCCTGATCTTTGCGCCGGCCTTGCCCGTCATGGGCAAAATGCTGGTGGCCAGCCTGTTCGCCCTGGCCGGCACGGCGCTGTTCATGGCGATCCTCAGTCGCATTCCGCATCGCTCGACCCTCGTGGTGCCGCTGGTTGGCATCATGCTGGGCGGGGTCATCAATGCCGGAACGACCTTCTTCGCCTACCGCTACGATCTCATGCAGTCGCTCGGCGCGTGGACGATGGGTGATTTCTCGGGCGTGCTGCGCGGGCGTTACGAATTGCTCTGGCTGGCCCTGGCCCTGACCGTGGCGGCCTATGTCGCCGCCGACCGATTCACGGTGGCGGGCCTTGGCCGCAGTTTCACGACCAATCTTGGCCTGCATTACGGCCGCGTGCTGGCGCTCGGCCTCACCATCGTCTCGCTGGTAACGGCCGTCGTCGTCGTCACGGTGGGCTCCATCCCGTTTCTGGGACTGATCGTGCCCAACCTGGTCTCCATGGCCGTCGGCGACAATGTCCGCCGTGGCCTGCCCTGGGTGGCCCTGACGGGGGCGCTCTTCGTGCTCGTCTGCGACATCGTCGGCCGGACGATTCGAGCACCTTACGAGGTACCTCTCGGCACCATCGTCGGTGTCCTCGGGTCGGGCCTGTTCCTGTTTCTGCTGCTGAAGGACAGGAAGCGCCTTGGCTGAGCCGCTGACGAGCCGGCGCGTTTCGCCGGCCCTGGTCCTGTCCCTCATGGGGGCGGGGGCCGTCATGTGCGTCATCCTTTTCCTGACGCTCGGTGCGCGCGGAAGCTGGAGCTTCGTGCTGCCGTACCGCGGCATGCGCCTTGCCGCCCTGGTGATCGTTGCCGCGGCGGTCTCGATTTCGACGGTCCTGTTCCAGACGGTCACCAACAATCGAATCCTCACCCCCTCCATCATGGGGTTCGATTCGCTGTTCGTGCTGATCCAGACCTGCATCCTGTTCTTTTTCGGCGCCATAGCGCTGTCGGGGCTGGATCCGCGCCTGCTCTTCCTGGTGCAGGTGGCGGTGATGGCGGGCTTTTCCATCCTGCTCTACAGGCTGCTCTTCTCGGGCGGCATGCGCAGCCTGCATCTGATGCTACTGGTCGGCGTCGTCTTCGGCGTGTTTTTTCGCAGCCTGTCGGGGCTCATGCAGCGGCTGATGGACCCGAACGAGTTCGTGGTGCTGCAGGATCGCCTTTTCGCCAGTTTCAATACGGTCGACCCGCAATTGCTGGGCATCGCCGCGATCGCGCTGGCCGTCGTGTCCCTGTTCGCTCTGCGCAACCTCCCGGTCCTGGATGTTCTGGCGCTTGGCCGCGATGCCAGCATCGGCCTTGGCGTCGATCATCGCCGGGCGGTGCGCGGCGTTCTCCTGTGCGTCGCCCTGCTGGTGGCGACGTCCACGGCGCTCGTCGGCCCCGTCACCTTCTTCGGCCTGCTGGTGGCCAATCTGGCCTACCTCGCCATGCCCTCGCACCGTCATCGGCACGTCGTGCCGGCGGCCGTGCTGATATCCATCATCTGCCTCGTCGGCGGACAGATGATCGTGGAACGCCTTTTCGCCTTCGATACGGCGCTCAGCATCGTCATCGAGTTCGCCGGTGGAATCATGTTCATCATCATGCTCTTGCGGGGTGCCGCCCGATGATCGAAACGGGACAACTCACCAAGGCCTACGGCGACGTGCTCGTGGTCGACGGGGTGTCGCTGCGGATACCGGCCGGCGGCGTGACGGCCATTATCGGTCCCAATGGCGCAGGTAAATCCACCTTCCTGTCGATGGTCGCGCGGCTGACGCCGATGAGCTCGGGAGTCGTGACGGTGGGCGGGCTGGACGTATCCGGTACGCCGGGCGACGTCCTGGCGAAGCGGCTGTCGATCCTCCGGCAGGACAACCAGATCGCCATGCGCCTGACGGTGCGCGATCTCGTCTCGTTCGGGCGATATCCGCATTCGAAGGGGCGGCTGACGGCCGCCGACGCCGCCAAGGTGGACGAGGCGATCGGCTTCTTGAACCTTGGGGATCTTTCCGAACGGTTCCTCGACGAATTGTCCGGCGGCCAGCGGCAGCGGGCATTCGTAGCCATGGTGCTGGCGCAGGACACCGACTACGTGCTTCTGGACGAGCCGCTCAACAATCTCGACATGAAGCATGCCGTGGCGATGATGCAATTGCTGCGCAACGCCGCCGACAAGCTCGGCAAGACGGTCGTCGTGGTGCTGCACGACATCAACTTCGCCTCCTGCTATGCCGACCACATCGTCGCCATGCGCGATGGCCGACTGGCGATGCAGGGGCCTCCCTCGCAGCTGATCACGACGGAAGCCCTCGCCAAAATCTACGACATGGAGATCCCGGTCGAGATCATCGGCGGCCGGCGCATCTGCGTCTATTTCGGTTAGGGCATCAAGGTGAACCCGGGTTCACCGAAGAGGCTCTCGTCTCCTGCCTGGCGCATTGCCCGACGCCGAAGCGTTTCCGCTTCGGCGGGACCTGCTCAATAGACGGCGCGCCCGCCCGAAAGGTCGAAGACCGCCCCGGTCGAGAACGAGCACTCCTCCGAGGCAAGCCAGGCGATCATCGCGGCCGCTTCCGATGGCTCCAGGAACCGGGCGAGGGGAATCTTGGAGAGCATGTAGTCGATATGCTCCTGGCTCATCTGGTCGAAGATCGGTGTGCGTGCCGCCGCCGGCGTGACCGCGTTGACGATGACGCCACTGCCGGCGAGTTCCTTGGCCAGCGATTTCGTCAGGCCGATCAGCCCGGCCTTGGAGGCCGAGTAGTGCGAGGCGTTGGGGTTGCCCTCCTTGCCGGCGATGGAGGCAATGTTGACGATGCGGCCATAGCCGCGCCGGACCATGCCGGGCACCACGGCACGGCTGGTGAGGTATGGCGCCACGAGGTTGACCTCGATCACCTTGCGCCAGACATCGGGGGCCAGCTCCCAGGTCTTGCCGTTGCCCCCGGTGATGCCGGCATTGTTGACCAGGATATCCACGCTGCCGGCCTCGCGCTCCAGCGCCTCGGCAGCATCCCTGACGGCCTCGTCGTCCGTCAGTTCCACGACCCGGCCCTCGGCACCGTCGCCCAGCATGGCGACGGCCTCTTCGATGGCGGCGGCATCGATGTCCCAGATGGCCACCCTTGCCCCGCTGTCGATGAAGCGGCGCGCCGTCGCCGCGCCGAGGCCGCGCGCCCCACCCGTGACGATGGCCACCCGCCCTTGAAGGTCGATCCTGTTCATGTCCCCTCCCGCAATAATATGACTTTTCATTACCGCAGCGTGAATGCGGTCAATCGACGATGTAGTCAACCGCCGTCGCGCTGAACCGCCGGTGAAATTCGGCGAGGCGCTCGACGCCCTTCTCGCGCGAGATCACCAGATGGTTCAGAAGCGCGTCCGCCGCCTCCGCCGGCCGGCCCTTGGCCAGCCAGGTCACGACGGCCGAATGCTCGTCCAGGAATGCGTCCGTCCGCGGCGTCCGCATGAGAATGCTCTGCATATGCTTGCCGGAGATGATGGAGGCGCGGCTGCGGCCCAATGCCTCCAGAATTTCCCGGTTGGGGCAGAATGAGAGGCAGTCGGTGTGGAGATCCTTCTCCAACTGGTCGAGCTCGGCGATGCCAAGGTTGGGAAAGCGCTGCATGGCGCTATCGAGCCTATTCTGGATCGCTTCGAGGGCGTCGGCCGGAAGGTGAGACGCGGCCGCCTGCAATGCCACCGGTTCCAGCAGTTCCCGAAGCTGGTACAGGTTGCGCAGCCGCTCCTCGTTGAGAGGAACGATCCACCAATGGGCCTTCTCGCCCTTGGTGACGATGCCCGCCAGTTGCGCCTTCAACAGAATCTCACGCGCCACAGTGCGGCCGACGCCGTAATGCCGGGCCAGCGCCAGTTCGTTGACACGGAACCGGCCGAACAGCGAGCGCTTCAGGATCTCGCGTTCGACCTCGTAGTAGTAGATGTCTGCTGTGTTGGTGCGTTCATCGGCGAGCCTGTCCTCTCCGATGGCCAGATGCTCCTGCGTCAGTTCCAGGCGCAGGGGGCGGTCCGCCCCGCTCACCATCAGGCCACGGCCCTGGAAGCGTGACAGAAGCCCCTCGGACTCGAGCTGCGCAAGCGCCTGCTTCACCGGGGACCGGCTGGAATTGAACAATTCGGCCAGCGGCCCTTCCAGAAGCACGGCGCCGGCCGGCAGGGTACCGCGCTCGATGCCCGTGCGCACGGCCTCACAGATCCGAGCATAGGCCGGCCGTCTGCCTGTTCCTGCCGCCTCCGCCGCCATGCTCATCGGGTCAGGTCACGGCGCCGAGCTGCCACGGCACGAATTCATTGTCGCCGTAGTCGTAGATCTCGCTGAGCGGCTTGTCGCCGGACGCCACCGCCAGCACCTTCTCGAAGATGCGGCGGCCGGCGGCCTCGATCGTATCCTCGCCGGTGACGATGCCCCCGCAGTTCACGTCCATGTCGTCGCTCATATGCTCGTACATGTCGTTATTGGTGGCGACCTTGATACATGGCGCCGGCTTGAACCCGGACACGGAGCCACGCCCCGTGGTGAAGACGACGACCTGGCAGCCGCCGGCCACCTGCCCGGTGACGGCGACGGGGTCGTAGCCCGGCGTATCCATGAAGACGAAGCCCGTCCTGTCGATGATCTCGGCATATTCGTAGACCGCCTCGAGCGGCATCGTGCCGCCCTTGGCCACCGCGCCCAGGGATTTTTCGAGAATCGTGGTCAAGCCGCCTGCCTTGTTGCCATGCGACGGGTTGTTGTTCAGCTCGGCCCCGTGGCGCGCCGTATAGTCACGCCACCAATCGATTCGGTCCATCAACTTCTGCGCGACCGCCTGGGATACGGCGCGCCGGGTGAGCAGATGTTCGGCGCCGTAGATTTCCGGCGTCTCGCTCAGGACCGCCGTACCACCGTTCTGAACGATCAGATCCGCCGCATAGCCGAGTGCCGGGTTGGCCGAGATGCCGGAATACCCGTCCGAGCCGCCGCACTGCAACGCCACCTTGAGCTTGGAGACCGGTTGCGGCGTGCGCTTTGCGGCATTCACCTCGGGCAGCATCTCGCGGATGATCCCGGAGGCGATCTCGACGGTCTTGCGCGTGCCGCCCAACTGCTGGATCGTCATCGTGCGCAACAACGGCCCTTCATCGAGGCCGTATTTTTCGGTGATGAAGGAAATCTGGTTCGTCTCGCATCCGAGACCGATCATCAGGATGCCGCCGAAATTGGGGTTGCGCGCATACCCGCTCAAGGTGCGGATGAGGAACTGGTATCCCTCTGTCTGCATGTTGATGGCGCAGCCGGTGCCGTGCGTCAGCGCGACGACCCCGTCGACATTGTCGAAGCCGGCCAGCCCGCCACCGCGGTTGAAGTGATCGGCGATGGCGCGCGAAACGGTGGCCGAGCAGTTCACGGACGAAATGATGCCGATGTAGTTCCGCGTGCCCACCTGGCCGTCCGCGCGCAGGTAGCCCTCGAACGTCCGGCGCTCGGCCTCGGGCAGGAGCGGGGTCTCCCGCGCGTCCGCCGCAAAGTCGTGGGCGGCGTTGGATTCCTGCATGGCGAGGTTCTGCAGATGGACGTGCTCGCCCGGGCGAATATCGCGGGAGGCGATGCCGATCACCTGTCCGTATTTCAGTACCGGTTCGCCGGCGGCGATGGCGCGGATGGCGACCTTGTGGCCGCTGGGCACGGCGTCGAGCGTGGCGATGCCCGCCCCAAGCGCGACGCCGGCTTCCAGCGCCTCGCGCGCAACCGTCACATTGTCTTTCGGGTTCAAGAGGATCGTTGGGACAATCGTGTCGATCGCTTCGGACATCACGTCACCTGGTTATAAAATTGGTCATTGCACGCAATAGCCATTCTATGATAGCCGTCCCGAAGTCAAGTTTATTCACTCGCGCCATGCAAGTGAATTCGGGAGGAGTAAAGCACGTGTCGATAGTCGAGGCGGCTTAAGGTCACGGGTACAAGGCCCGGCGGCACACAACGCACACGCATAGTCCAGTAGTGAGATTACCTTGCGGAAGTCTTCCGCAGGGCGGGGGCTCTCATGTCTTATGAATTCGACTTCTCGTTTTTGCGGGAATACATGCCCGACATCTGGCTGGGGATCCAGCAGACGGCCTGGATGACGCTCGTCTCCATCGTGCCCGGCTTCGTCCTCGGCACCGCAGCCGCCGTCGCGCGGCTGTCCGGTCCGGCATGGGCGCGCCGCATCGTGACCATCTATGTCGAAGGCATCCGCAACACGCCGCTGGTCATCCAGGTGTTCTGGCTGTTCTTCGGGCTGGCCGTGCTGGGTGCGCGGATCGGGCCATTCAATGCCGCCGTCATAGCGCTGGTCATCAATGTCGGGGCCTATACGGCCGAGATCATGCGCGCGGGCTTCCAGTCCATTCCGCGCGGGCAGCTTGAGGCCGCCTCCTGCCTTGCCATGTCACGCAGCCAGATGTTCTTCAACGTGCAGCTGCCGCAGGCCGTGGAGCGCGTGTATCCCGCGCTGGTCAGCCAGTTCATCCTGATGATGCTGGCCACCTCGATCATGTCGCAGATCTCCGCGAACGAGCTGACGGGCGTTGCCTACCAGATCCAGTCGTTCACCTTCCGCGGCTTCGAGGTCTACCTCGTCATCGCCGTCGTCTATCTGGCGCTCGCATCGGCGCTGCGGCTGTTGCTGCACGGCGTGGCGCAGGCAGCGTTCCCGCGCCTGCGCAAACTGAAGACCCCGCTTTGAGGAGGCGCGACCCGTGTTGCTCGGCCTGACTTTTCCACAATACTGGTTTCTCATCCAGGGCGCCGGCTGGACCATCCTGCTGTCGCTGCTCGGCTTCGTCGGCGGCACCATCGTCGGCCTTCCGGTGGCGCTGGGGCGCAGCGCCCGCAATCGCTGGGTTTCGCGGGCCTTCAGCCTCTATGTGCAGCTCATCCAGGGGATCCCGCTGCCCGTCATCATGTTCGTGGTCTATTTCGGCCTCAGCATCTACGGCTATTCGCTCTCGGCCCTGGTGTCGGCGGGCATCGCCATGACGCTCTATTCCAGCGCCTATCTCGGCGAAATCTGGAAAGGCTGCATCCTCTCCGTGCCGAAAACGCAGTGGGAGGCCGGCGAGTGCCTTGCCCTGACAAGCACCCAGCGCTTCGTCTACGTGATCCTTCCGCAGGCGTTGCGCATCGCCGTGCCGCCCACGGTCGGCTTTCTCGTGCAGATCGTGAAGAACACCTCCTATTCGGTGGTCATCGGCTTCTTCGACCTGACCTACTCGGCCAAGATCCTTAACAATGCGACGTTGCAGCCCTTCGTCGTCTTCACCTTCGCGGCGCTCCTGTACTTCGCGGTTTGCTATCCGCTCTCGGTCTACGCCCGCCGCTTCGAGCGCCGCCTGAACCGTTCGGAGGCCTGATCCATGAACGCATCGACACTTTTCCAAAGGGCAGACCCCATGA
The DNA here is from genome assembly GCF_014844055.1 of Aureimonas sp. OT7. Lineage (NCBI taxonomy): Bacteria > Pseudomonadati > Pseudomonadota > Alphaproteobacteria > Hyphomicrobiales > Aurantimonadaceae > Aureimonas > Aureimonas sp. OT7. The sequence goes on along the minus strand of NZ_CP062167.1, from coordinate 3,074,385 downwards.
CCGATCCGTCGGCACCGCTCGTGCGGTTCAGCGACGTCAGAAAAAGCTTCGGCTCGCTCGAAGTCCTGAAGGGCATCACCCTCGACGTGAAACCCGGCCAGGTGGTTGCGCTGATCGGCCGGAGCGGGTCGGGCAAGAGCACGGCGTTACGCTGCATCAACGGGCTCGAGAAGATCAACTCTGGAGAGTTGACCGTCTGCGGCCGCGGCCTGCACGGCAACGACTTCGACCTGCGCGATCTGCGCAAGGATGTCGGGATCGTCTTCCAGAGCTACAATCTCTTCCCGCACCTGACGGTCGAGCAGAACGTCACGCTGGCGCCGCGCAAGGTCAACGGTGTCAAGGGCGAGGCCGTCCGAGCGCTGGCGGCCGAGGTGCTGGCCGAAGTCGGGCTGTCCGACAAGGCCCAGGCCTATCCCGAGCAGCTGTCCGGCGGACAGCAGCAGCGCGTCGCCATCGCCCGTTCGCTGGCCATGCGGCCGCGCCTGATGCTGTTCGACGAGGTGACCTCGGCGCTCGACCCCGAGCTGACGGGCGAGGTGCTTCGCGTTATCGCGCGCCTGGCGTCCGAAGGCATGACGATGGTGCTCGTCACCCATGAAATGGCGTTCGCGCAGAAGGTCGCCGACCTCGTCGTGTTCATGCACCAGGGCAAGGTCTGGGAGACGGGCTCCGGCGGCATGCTCGCCAATCCGCAGACGGAGGAGCTGCGGCAATTTATCGGCAACGGTCTGTGATCGTCGCCGTCATCCATCGAACCACAAGGTCGATTTCAGGGAGAGACCACATGATGAAGAAGTTTCTGGCCGGCGCACTGGCGCTCGGCGTAACCCTCGGGGCCCTCGCGGCTTCGGCCAGCGCCGACACGTTGGCGGATATCAAGTCGCGCGGCCGCATCGTCGTCGCGATCGATCTCGGCCATCCGCCCTACGGCATGCTCGACGGCACGGCGCAGCAGACCGGCTCCGATGTCGAGACGGCCAAGCTGCTGGCGGAAGACCTTGGGGTCGCGCTCGAAGTCGTCGCCGTTTCCGGCGCAAACCGCGTGCCCTTCCTGATCTCGAACCGCGTCGATGCCGTGATCGCCTCCTTCTCCATTACCGAGGAGCGCAAGAAGGTCATCGATTACTCGCGCCCCTACGGCGTGATCCCGGTGGTCATCGCCGCGCCGGCTTCGATGGAGATCGCCGACGCCGCGGGGCTGGCCGGGCAGTCCATCGCCGTCGCCCGCGGCACCACGGCCGATATCGAGCTGACACGCACCGTCAAGGAATCCGGGTCCGACGCCAATATCGTGCGATACGAGGACGAGGCCACCGCCACGACCGCCGTCGCGACAGGCCAGCAGGAGCTGTTCGCCGCCGCGCTTTCGACGGCGCAGGCGCTGGCCCAGCAGAACCCCGGCCTCGACATGGAAGTGAAGCTCGAGATGGCCGCCTATCCCATGGCCATCGGCCTGCGCAAGAACGACGACGCGTTCAAGGCTTACCTGGACGAATGGGTCGGCACCAACCTGCATAACGGCAAGCTGAACGCCATCTACGAGAAGTATTTCGGCCAGAGCCTGCCGGCCGATATGCTCGATTAATCATACTTTTCGCTTTGCAAGGCGGACGGACCGCGCTAAAGCGCCCTTTCGGGGTGTGAAGGCGCGGGCCGCCCGCAGCAACGCGCCTTACGAGGCACGATCCCAGGGAGGGGAATTGAGAATGAGTTCTACCGCGCGCCAGCCGTTCACCGGGCTGTTCCCGGTCGCACCGACGCCGTTTCTTCAGGACGGCGCGCTCGACCTGGAAGGCCAGCGCCGTGTCATGGATTGCATGATCGACCAGGGTGTCGACGGCATCTGCATCCTTGCCAACTATTCCGAGCAGTTCCTGTTGTCGGACGAGGAGCGGGAGACGCTGACCCGGCTGTGCCTGGAGCATGTGGCGGGCCGGGTGCCGGTCATGGTGACGTGCAGCCATTTCTCCACGGACATCGCGGCCGCCAGGGCCAGGAGCGCCGCGGAGCAGGGCGCTGCCATCCTGATGATGATGCCGCCCTATCACGGCGCCGCGCTGCGCGCCGACGAAAAGCACATCTTCGAGCATTTCCAGCGTGTGTCCGAAGCGGCCGGGATTCCGGTCATGGTGCAGGATGCGCCGCTGTCGGGCGTTACGCTTTCGGTGCCGTTCCTGGTGCGCATGGCCCGCGAGCTGGAGCTGGTCCGCTACTTCAAGATCGAGACGCCGCAGGCCGCCGCCAAGTTGCGCGCCCTCATCGAGGCCGGCGGCGAGGTGATCGAGGGGCCGTTCGACGGCGAGGAGGCGATCACGATGATGGCGGACCTCGACGCCGGAGCCACCGGCACCATGTCGAGCGCGCTGCTGCCCGATCTTCTGCGCCCCGTCTTCGATCATCACCGTGCCGGCAACCGTGCCGAGGCGGCCAAGGCCTATGCGCACGTGCTGCCGCTGGTGAACTACGAAAACCGGCAGTGCGGCCTGCGCGCGGCCAAGACCGTCATGCAGGCGGGCGGCGTCATCGGCTGCGACCGCGTGCGCCATCCGATGGAGCAGATCCACCCCGCCACGCGCGAGGGCCTGCTGGAACTTGCCCGCGAAGTGCAGCCGCTGGCGCTGAGCTGGGGCAAATAGGCCTGTCGCCCGTCCGTAACCTGTGTTACGGCGGGCGTGTCCTGTGGTAAGCAGGTGCGGCGCTGCGCGCGCCCAGGGAAAAGAGGGATTATTTTCGATGAAACTCGTACGCTTCGGCCCGGCCGGCCAGGAAAAGCCCGGCATCCTCGGTGATGACGGTGTCATCCGCGATGTCTCGTCCATCGTTACCGACTTCACGCCGGACAACCTTTCCGATGCCGCGCTGGACAAGCTCCGCGCTGCCGACCTGGCTTCGCTGCCGGCAGCGCCCGAGGGTGCACGCCTTGGCGCGGTGGTGCCGCGTGCCGGCAACTTCCTGTGCATCGGCCTCAACTACGTCGACCATGCGCACGAGTCGAACCTGCCGATCCCGGAAGAGCCGATCGTGTTCAACAAGTCGCCCTCGTCGCTCAGCGGTCCCTTCGACCCCGTGGTCGTGCCGGCCGGCTCCGAGAAGACCGACTGGGAAGTCGAGATCGCCGTCGTGATCGGCAAGGATGCGTACAATGTATCGGAAGCCGAGGCGCTGTCGCATGTCGCCGGTTACACGATCTGCAACGACGTGTCCGAACGGGCATGGCAGATCGAGCGCGGCGGCCAGTGGACCAAGGGCAAGAGCGCGCCGACATTCGGACCGCTCGGCCCATGGCTGGTCACGCGTGACGAGATCTCAGACCCGCAGAAGCTCGATATGTGGCTGGACGTCGACGGCCAGCGTATGCAGACGGGCAATACCTCGACCATGATCTTCACGATCGCACACATCATTGCCTATCTCTCGAAGTTCATGAAGCTCGAAGCCGGCGACGTCATCACCACCGGAACCCCTCCCGGTGTCGGCATGGGCAAGAAGCCGCCGCGCTATCTCAAGGCCGGCGAAACGGTGGCTCTCGGCATCGAAGGGCTCGGCCGGCAGGAGCAGGCCGTGGTGGCCTACAATGGCTGACGGCGCAGCCGGCCTGTCACCGCTGCCGCAGGATGCCGGCGCGGCCGCGCTGGCCGCGCGTATATGGCGGCCGGGCATCGGCCCATGCGTCGCGGCGATCCGCGACGGCGCGGTGGTGGATATATCCGCCACCTACGCCACCATGCGCGACCTGTGCGAAAGCCAGGACCCGGCGGCCGCCCTGCGCGCCGCCGCCGGCGAGACTGTCGGGCAGTTCGAGGACATCCTCGCCAACGCCCATCCCGATACGCGGGACGCGTCGCGGCCGTGGCTGATCGCTCCGATCGACCTTCAGGCCGTCAAGGCGGCCGGCGTCACCTTCGCCGTATCGATGCTGGAACGCGTTATCGAGGAGCGCGCCAAGGGCGACCCCACGGCAGCCCGCTCCATCCGCGAGGAGGTCGGCCGCCTGATCGGCGACGACCTGCAGGCGTTGAAGCCCGGCTCCCCGGAAGCGATGGAGCTGAAGCGCGTCCTGACCGAAAAAGGTGCCTGGAGCCAGTATCTGGAAGTCGGCATCGGCCCCGATGCCGAGATCTTCACCAAGGCGCAGATCCTGTCGTCGGTCGGCTCCAACCAGCTCGCGGGCGTACGCCCGGATTCGGCCTGGAACAATCCGGAGCCGGAAATCGTGCTGGTGATCGCCTCGGCAGGGACGGTCGTCGGCGCCACGCTCGGCAACGACGTCAACCTGCGCGATTTCGAGGGGCGTTCGGCGCTGCTGCTGTCGAAGGCCAAGGACAACAATGCAAGCTGTGCGATCGGCCCGGTGATCCGCTTCTTCGATGCGGATTTCACGCTGGACGATATCCGCAACGCGCGCCTGGACCTGACGGTGGAAGGCCGGGAAGGCTATGTCCTGTCGGGCTTCTCGCTGATGGACAAGATCAGCCGCGATCCTGCCGATTTGGCAGCACAGGCGCTCAACAGCCATCACGCCTATCCCGATGGCCTTGTCCTGTTCCTCGGCACCCTGTTCGCTCCGACGGATGATCGCGACGTCGCAGGGCAGGGCTTCACGCATAAGGAGGGCGATATCGTCGCCATCCATTCGCCGCGCCTCGGCACGCTCGTCAATGAAATCCGCGCGACGGATGCCTGCGAGCCTTGGACCTTCGGCGTCAGCCATCTGATGCGCAACCTGGCCGGCCGCGGCCTTCTCTGACCATCCTGCATCGCGGCGGCCCCTGGCTGCCGCGATGCTCAGAACCGGTCGCGCACCATGATCGTGTCGCCTGGAATGACGGGGTCTGTAATCAGGACACGGCCTGTCATGACCTGCCCGTTCACCGCCCGCGTCAGATCCACGCTCGCCTGGCCGGCCGCGGCCTTCTCTGACCATCCTGCATCGCGGCGGCCCCTGGCTGCCGCGATGCTCAGAACCGGTCGCGCACCATGATCGTGTCGCCTGGAATGACGGGGTCTGTAATCAGGACACGGCCTGTCATGACCTGCCCGTTCACCGCCCGCGTCAGATCCACGCTCGCCTGGCCGGCCGCGGCCTTCTCTGACCATCCTGCATCGCGGCGGCCCCTGGCTGCCGCGATGCTCAGAACCGGTCGCGCACCATGATCGTGTCGCCTGGAATGACGGGGTCGGTAATCAGGACACGGCCTGTCATGACCTGCCCGTTCACCGCCCGCGTCAGATCCACGCTCGCCTGGTCGGCCGAGGGGGCGAAGCCGCCGGCGGCGGCGATGGCGTTCTGTACCGTCATCCCCGGCAGAAAGGCATGGCGGCCCGGCCCGCCGACGCTGCCCATGACGAAGACGGGGCGATACTCCGTCACCTCGACCGCGACGCTTGGGTGCAGCAGGAAGCCGTCGCGGAACCGCGCTTCGATCGCGCCCTGCAATTGGCTGGTCGTCTGCCCGCGCGCCGGAACGTTGCCGATCAGCGGCATCGAAAGATAACCGGCCTGGTCCACGGCGTACTGGCTGGAAAGATCGTCTTCGCCATAGACGGTGATGCGAAGCCGGTCGCCGGAATCGACATAATGCTCGCCGGTCAGGGCAGGGTGGAAGGCCGGGGCGGGTGGCTGATACGTCGTGCAGGCAGTGGCCAGCGAAGACGCGCAGAATGCCGCAGCCAATCCACCGAAACGTGCCATCTCATCCGCCGATCACAATTCTTGGTTAACCATAGTCTCATCATGGTTAACCAAACGCTAAGTCGTCAGCGGCGCGGCGGCGTCTCCATCCACTTGATGATGACCATCGCAGGCAGGATCCAGACAAGACCGGTCAACAGGAAGTAGAGAAGCTGCACCCAGCCGCTCGCATTGGCCAGCGTGGCGGAGGCGATTGCGGTGGCGACGATCGCGTACAGGATCACGATGACGATCAGGAGCACGGTGCCGATCAGTTTTTTCAGGCGGATGGGCATTCGGCGATCCTGTGTTGACCGCATTTTGACCGGGGCTCCGGAGGGCCCGCTTGCGGCATCATCGATTTGGGTCCAAATGATCGCTTTGTACGCCGGACGCAAGGCCGGATGTGCGACACCGTATCTGGAATGGCATCCCCATGGTCGACACGCAGCTTATCTCACGGCAGCCGGCCGGCACACGCGCCGGAACGAAGGGCTCCAACCGGGCAATCCGGCTCTGGCTTTATCTGGCTGCCGCGATGGTATTCGCCCTGGTGGTGGTGGGCGGCGCGACGCGATTGACCGAATCCGGGCTTTCCATCACCGAATGGAAGCCCATTCACGGCATTATCCCGCCATTGTCCGCCGCCGAATGGCAGGAAGAGTTCGACCTCTATCGCCAGATACCGCAATACCAGCTTGTCAACCGGGGCATGAGCCTGGATGCGTTCAAGACGATCTTCTGGTGGGAATGGGCGCATCGCTTTCTGGCGCGGGGCGTCGGCGTCGTCTTCGCGCTCGGGCTCGCCTTCTTCTGGGTCACGGGCCGGCTCGAAAGCCGCCTCAAGCCTCGTCTTCTCGGCATTCTCGCGCTGGGTGGCCTTCAGGGCGCCATCGGATGGTGGATGGTCGCCTCCGGCCTGACCGAGCGGACCGACGTCAGCCAGTACCGACTGGCGGTTCATCTGACCACCGCCTGCATCATCTTCATCGCGACCCTTTGGGTTGCCGAGGGACTGCGTCCCTTGCGGCCCGATGCCGCCCCGTCGCGCGGCAGCCGGCGCATGGCACTGGCCATCGTGTTCCTCTGCCTGTTCCAGATCTATCTGGGCGGGCTCGTCGCCGGCCTCAATGCGGGCCTTGCCTATAATACCTGGCCGCTGATGGATGGCGCGGTTGTGCCGTCCGGCCTGTTCTCGATGCAGCCCGTCTGGCACAATTTCTTCGAGAACGTGAAAGCGGTCCAGTTCTTCCACCGGCTGGGCGCCTACCTGCTCCTGACGGTGGTGATCATCCATGCCGTGCGCTGCCTGCGCGCAGCGCCGTCCGCCCATTATTCGCTGGGGGCGCTCTGGCTGGTGGGCGCCGTTGTGGCACAGGCGGGCCTTGGCATTGCAACGCTTCTGCTGCACGTCCCCATCGAATGGGCCTTGCTGCACCAGGCCGGGGCAATCGGCGTGCTTACGCTTTCCGTGGTTCACGCGCGGCCGATGTTTCCGCGCGTCGGGGCGCCCGAAGGCGCCAGGGCCGCCTGATCAGGCGGCCAGCATCAGATCCATGTTCTGGACGGCGGCGCCGGAAGCCCCTTTGCCGAGATTGTCCAGAAGCGCCACGAGGTTGACGCGGCTTGCGTCCTTCGATGCGAAGACATGCAGCTTCATACGGTCGGTGCCCGCCAGTTCCGTCGGGTCCAGCCGTTTTGCGCCCGCGCTTTCGGTCAGCGACGCCACCGTTACGATGTCCTGGCCCTCGTAATGCTCGGCCAGCGCCGCATGGATGGTTTCCGGTGAGACGCCCGCCAGGTGCAACGGCACCTGCACCAGCATGCCCTGCGCGAAACGCCCCACCGACGGCGCGAAGATCGGGTCCCTGGGCAGCCGTCCATAAGTCCGCATTTCGGGGAGGTGCTTGTGTTGCAGGTCCAGCCCGTACAGGAAATGCGGGGCGGTGATGGCGTCCTCCCGCGTCGGGTCTTCCATCTGGGCGATCATCTGCTTGCCGCCGCCCGTATAGCCGGACACCGCATTGACCGAAACGGGATAGTCGGCCGGCAGCAGGCCGGCGTCCCGCAGCGGACGCAACAGCGCGATCGCCCCTGTCGGGTAGCAGCCCGGGTTGGCGACGAAGCGGGCTTCCCGGATGCGCCCGGCCTGTTCCGGCTCGAGTTCCGCAAAGCCGTAGACCCACCCTTCGGCGGTGCGAAACGCGGTGCTGGTATCGATCAGCCGCGTCGAACTATTGCCGCCCAGAAGGGCGACCACGTCCCGCGAGGCATCGTCGGGAAGGCACAGTATCGCGATATCGGCCGCATGCAGCATCTCCTCGCGCAGGTCGGCATTGCGCCGCTCCGCCTCGGGAATGGACGTCAGCTCGATATCGTCGCGGCGGGCCAGACGTGCGCGTATCTGAAGGCCCGTCGTGCCGTGTTCGCCGTCGATGAAGATGCGCGGTTTCATGCCTGCCTTACTCCGCTTTCGAGCTTTTCGGCCCTCAGGCCGAGCATATACATAGCCACCGTGGCGGCAGCAATCGAGGTCATGTCCGCGTGGTCGTAGGGCGGAGACACCTCGACCACGTCCGCACCGACGATGGGCAGGTGGCCGAGCTTGCGCAGCACCGACAGCATCCGCGCGCTGGAGGGTCCGCCGGCCACGGGCGTTCCCGTGCCCGGTGCGAAAGCCACGTCCAGGCAGTCTATGTCGAATGTCAGGTAAGAGGGGCCTGAACCGGTCCGTGCCGTGATGCGCGCGGCAATCTCGGCGGCGCTCATCTCGTCCAGCGCGTCGCCATGGATGATCTCGATGCCGCAGCTTTCAGGCGCATGGGTGCGGATGCCCACCTGGATGGACCGCTGCGGATCGACGATGCCGGCCCCGACCGCCGCGATCAGGAACGAGCCGTGGTCGACGCGTTGCGTGCCATCCGCCGCGATGGCGATGGGCCATGTATCCTGGTGCGCGTCGAAATGGATCAACCCGAGGGGGCCGTAAGCGTCCGCATGAGCCCGCAGCAGCGGCCACGTGATCGAGTGGTCGCCGCCAAGCGTCAACAGGAAACCGGTTTGCGCGACAAGCGTGGACGCCTCCGCGCGGATCGTGTCATGCGCGGTTTCCGGCAGGCGATAATCGAGCAGGCAATCACCGTAATCGACAACGCTCATCCGCTCGAACAGGTCGATGCCGAAGGGATATTGCGGGTCATTGTCGAAGATCGTCGAAGCGCGGCGGATGGCTGCCGGCCCGAAGCGTGCGCCGGGCCGGTTCGAGACCGCGCTGTCGAACGGGATGCCCCAGACGGTAACGTCGGTGCCCGATACGTCCTTGGTGAAGCGGCGACGCAGAAACGAGGGCACACCCGCATAGGTCGGGTCGGATGCCGCACCGGTATTGCCGGAGGCGGTGAACGCGTGGTCGATCGATTTTCCAGCCATGGCGATACTCCGCTCGCAGAAAAGAAAAGGGCCGCAGTTTCCTGCGGCCCTCGTAAGTTCGAAATGAAACGCGAGAATGTCAGCGCTTCGAGAACTGGAACGAACGACGGGCCTTGGCCTTGCCGTACTTCTTGCGCTCGACCGTACGGCTGTCGCGCGTCAGGAAGCCACCCTTCTTGAGAACCGAGCGCAGGCCCGGCTCGTAGTAGGTGAGGGCGCGCGAGATACCGTGGCGCACGGCACCGGCCTGGCCGGAAAGACCGCCGCCGGCAACCGTGGCGACGACGTCGAACTGGCCATCGCGCGCTGCCGCGACGATGGGCTGACGCAGCACCATCTGCAGCACCGGACGGGCGAAGTATTCCGAGAAGTCGCGGTTGTTGATGGTGATCTTGCCGCTGCCCGGCTTGACCCATACGCGGGCAACCGCATCCTTGCGCTTGCCGGTCGCATAGGCGCGGCCCTGGGCGTCCAGCTTCTGGACATGGACGGGCGCTTCCGGCTGCGCGGCCGGGCTGGCACCGAGATCCTGGAGGGAATTCAGATCGGCCATTATGCAGCCCTCGTGTTCTTGGCGTTGAGCGCCTTGACATCCAGCGTTTCAGGCGTCTGGGCCGTATGCGGATGTTCCGCGCCGGCGTAGACGCGCAGGTTCTTCAACTGGCGGCGGCCAAGCGGGCCACGCGGCAGCATGCGCTCGACGGCTTTCTCGAGCACGCGCTCGGGGAAGCGACCTTCGAGGATCTCGCGCGCCTTGCGCTCCTTGATGCCGCCGGCATAGCCGGTGTGCCAGTAGTAGGTCTTGTCCTGGAACTTCTTGCCCGTGAACACCACCTTGTCGGCGTTGACGATGATGACATTGTCGCCATCGTCGATGTGCGGGGTGAAGGTCGGCTTATGCTTGCCACGAAGGCGGAGTGCGACGAGCGACGCGAGGCGGCCTACGACAAGCCCTTCGGCGTCGATCAGGATCCACTTCTTCTCGACCGTCTCGTTCTTTTGCGAGAAGGTTTTCATCTCAATGCCCTTTGGAAAGGTGCGTTCGGAGGCCGGGGACATCCCCAACACACGAAAAAGGCGACCGATCGGCCGCTTTCGACGCATCCCATAACGGCAAACTCGGCGACAATCAAGGCGCCACCTGCAAATTTCGACCGGCTTTAAGCGCGCGAAACCCCCGGAAAGCCGGGGGTTTCGCTATGAGGTATTATGAAACCACAAGGAGTGGTATCATGCTACCATCAGGATTCGACTTCGATCAGGATCTCGTTCCGGCGCAGGAAACCCGGGGTCCAGGGCGGGTTGTAGAAGGCGTAGACCGGGTCGCCCTTCTGCTTGAGGTTCTCGTCGGCAAGATAGTTGTAGAGTGCCATCAGCTTCTTGCTGGCGAGCGAGGCGTTGAACACGCCCCCGAAGCGGATCGCCACCATCCGGCGTGCCGGCACTTCCTCGATGCGCACATCGTCCGTCTCCGGAGCCGGCAGGCTCGACTTGGAGTACTTGCTCGGCATGATGAAGCGGATCGCCCAGCCCTTGGCCTTGCCGTCGCCCTCGGACAATTGCTGCAGGACCGGCGTCGTCATGGCGATCTTCTTGCCGGACCTGTTGTGGGCACGGATGAAGTTGTAGAGCGCCTCGAAACCGAGGCGGCGCGCCTTCTCGTGGTAGCCACCCTTGACCGTCTCGGCAACGAGCATGGCCTCATAGTCGCGGATCTCGATGTCGCCTTCCTTCCGCACGACGTCGTAGTCGGGCTCTTCCGCGTGCTCGGCGATCTTGTTGCTGGCATACAGCGCCGCGCCCGCGGCAAGCACGACGCCACCCACCACCACGGCCGTCGACAGGCCGGGATTGTTGCGGACATGGTCCAGCAGGCCCTGCGGGCGGTGGCGGCGGCGCAGCGCCTTGATATCCGATGCGGCTGGGAGGCGAAGGCTGCCCAGCGCCGGCGTGATTGCCGGCAGGTAGGAACGGAGCGTTCCCGCACCTTCCCGCATGTGATCGCCCACCTCGTGTGCGCCGGAACGCAACGAGCGCTGGGCGCGGTCGAGTTGATTGCGCGCTTCGTCGGCGCTCGGCAGATGCAGGTTGGAGAGGAAATCCCAGCGGCTCCGCTGCTGCGGCAGGCCGGGCAGGCGGGCGACCTCGCGCTTGAGCCGCTCGAACGTACTCGGCTTGGGGTTGACCCGGTCGGCTATCTGACTTTCGAGATCAGCGATCCGGTCACCGATATCACTGAGGGCATCCGTCAGCCTGTCATAGGCCGTGGGCTTGTCGCGGAACATGCATAATCTCCTGCGCCTGGCTTTGGTCTTTTGTCGGGCAGCTACGAGCCCCCGCCACGCCGGTAGGCGTTCCGGTCCTAAACGTCGCAGGTCACGCTTGGTTGCGATCTCATTGCGATCGCCCATGCAGCAACCAAATCGTCGGATATGCGTTTTAGAACCGTCGGGTTTCGTGACCTGATACTCCAGCCAGACTTTAAGAGCGGCCTCGTGCCGCTCTATTTTTTCGGGGATACGGCATGGACGCAACCATTTCCACCGCGGCGGGTGTGCCCCGACTGGACCGTCTGGACATGGGGCAGCATCTCGACAAGGCAGCGTACGCGCATCGCAAGAAGGCTGTGCAGAAAACCCTGGTACGGATACAGCAGGCGTACCTGAACACGGGCGACAGCGCCGTCGTCGTCTTCGAAGGGTGGGATGCCGCCGGCAAGGGCGGCACCATCAGGCGGATGTCGGCCGTGATGGATCCGCGCGGTTTCAAGGTATGGCCGATCTCCGCACCGTCCGAGGCCGACAAGCAGCGTCACTATATGGCGCGCTTCTGGGAAAAGCTGCCGTCGAAGGGCGGCATCGCCGTCTTCGACCGTTCCTGGTACGGCCGGGTTCTGGTCGAGCGCGTCGAGGGCTACGCCACCGAGGCCGAATGGCGGCGCGCCTATGACGAGATCGTCGCCTTCGAGCGGTCGCTGACCGATGACGGCATCCGCATCGTGAAGATCTTTCTTTATATCACTGCCGACGAGCAGTACGTGCGCTTCCGGGATCGCATGGAGGATCCGCTGAAGCGATGGAAACTGAGCTACGAGGATTTCCGCAATCGCGACAGATGGTACGAGTATGAGGATGCCGTCAACGACATGCTGGCGCGGACGGGTGCCCCGGATGCGCCATGGGTTCTCGTGCCGGCAAACGACAAGCGTTACGCCCGCATGACGGCGCTGGAAGCGATCGCTGAAAGCCTGTCCGGTGGAATCGACCTCAAGCCGCGCCAGCCGCCGGATAAACTGCGCAAGCAATTCGAAAAGATGAAGCAGGATATCGCCCCGCGTCACCGGTCGTGACGCGGGGCGACGCCGAATGTCAGGCGTGCAACGCCTCCACTGCGGCGAAACCGCGCTCGATATCCTCCTTGAGGTCCGAGACATCCTCCAGGCCGATCTGCAACCGGATGACCGGCCCTTCGGCCGGCGCCTTGGCGGCGACGCGGTCGGACAGGTCCGGCTGGAGCGCCAGGCTCTCGAAGCCGCCCCAGGAATAGCCAAGTCCGAAAATCCGCAAGGCATCCAGGAAGGCCGCGGCCTCCCGGTCGCCGCCGCCGTCCAGGACGATCGAGAAGAGCCCGGTCGAGCCCGTGAACTGCCGCTCGTAGAGGGCATGGCCGGCGAATGAGGGGAGGGCCGGATGAAGAACCCGGGCGACGCCCGGATGCCCTTCCAGCCATTGTGCGATGTCCAGCGCGGAGCGGCCGTGCCGCTCGATCCGGGTGGGCATGGTGCGCAGGCCCCGCAGCGTCAGATAGGCATCGTCGGGGGCCGCATTGACGCCGAGGGCCATCTGCGCCTCGCGAAGGCGCCCGTAGGTTTCCCGCGTGGCCGAGACGCTGCCCAGCATCACGTCGGAATGGCCGGCCGGATACTTGGTCAAAGCGTGGATCGAGAGGTCCACCCCGTGTTGCAGAGGCTGGAAATACATGGGCGTCGCCCAGGTGTTGTCCATCATCGTCACGGCACCGCCCGCATGGGCGATTTCGCAGGCGCGCGCCACGTCGAGCATTTCGAACGTGTTGGAGCCGGGCGCCTCAAGAAAGACGACCCGCGTCTCGGGCCGCATGTGCGATTCGAGGTCGTCGTCCGGGTGGAAGTAGGTGATATCCACACCTGTGCGCTGCAGCATCTGTGTGCAGAAGCGGCGCGTCGGTCCATAAACGGAATCTACGCAAAGTAGATGATCCCCCGCGCCAAGGAACGCCAGAAGGGGTACGGTGATGGCGGCCAGGCCGGATGGCACGAGGATCGTTCCCGCAGAGCCCTCCATGACGTCCAGCGCCTTCTCGAGCGCCTCGGTGGTCGGTGTGCCGCGAAGCCCGTAAGTATAACGTTGCGTGCCCTTGCGCATGGTTTCGGTGTCTGGAAACAGCACCGTGGAAGCATGCACGACAGGGGGATGGATGAAGCCATCATGGGTCCCCGGATCCCACCCGGAATGCGCGGCTTGCGTGTGCAGATGACGATTATGTGTTGAGGACTTCTGATAGTTGCTCAAGTTTACGTCCTTTTGATCGCGGAACGGGCAGTAATTCCGAGTACACCTTTCGCTCGTGCAAAAAATGCGGCTGAAGCTTGACCTGCCAATTTTTATCGCATGTGATTGCCGCCAGTCGAAGTCATGGCGTGGATAGCGCGTGGCCTTATAGTCGGCAATGATTTCGATACGTTCATATTCAAACGGAAGGTGTTCTATGAAATTGAAGCTTCTGACTGCCGCCCTCTGCCTCTCGGCACTGGGTGTCGCGGCGGGGACCGCATCCGCACAGACGCTCGCGGCCACCAAGGAGCGTGGTGCGGTACGCTGCGGCGTCAACACCGGCCTTCCGGGTTTCGGCTATCAGAAGGATGACGGCGAATGGGCCGGCCTCGATGTCGATTACTGCCGGGCTATCGCCGCCGCCATCTTCGGCGACGGCACCAAGGTAACCTTCACGCCGCTCTCGGCCGTGCAGCGTTTCCCGGCCTTGCAGAACAACGAAGTCGACGTTCTGGCCCGCAACACCACCTGGACCATGAGCCGCGATACGGCGCTCGGCCTGGATTTCGCCGGCGTCAACTATTATGACGGCCAGGGCTTCATGGTGCGCGAGGCGCTCGGCGTCAATTCGGCGCTGCAGCTTTCGGGCGCCACGGTCTGCGTGCAGAGCGGCACCACCACCGAGCTGAACCTCGCGGACTATTTCCGTGCCAATAACCTTGAATACAACCCGGTCGTCATCGAGTCGCAGGCCGACGTCAACGCCGCCTACGACAGCGGCCGCTGCGATGCGCTGACCACGGATGCCTCCGGCCTCTATGCGTCGCGTCTCGAGCTCGGCAACCCGGACGAGCATATCGTGCTGCCGGAAATCATCTCCAAGGAGCCGCTCGGCCCGGCTGTGCGCCAGGGTGACCCGCAGTGGTTCGACATCGTGAAGTGGGTTCACTTCGCCCTGCTGAACGCCGAAGAGTTCGGCATCACCCAGGCCAATGTCGAAGAGATGAAGAGCTCCGACAACGTCGAGATTCGTCGCCTTCTCGGTACGGAAGGCACGTTCGGCGCCGATGCCGGCCTTCCGGCCGACTGGGCCGCCCAGGCCATCAAGGCTGTCGGCAACTATGGCGAAATGTTCGAGCGCAATGTCGGCGCGGGTTCGCCGCTGGGTATCGCCCGTGGCCAGAACGCGCTGTGGACGAATGGCGGCTTGCAGTACGCGCCGCCCGTTCGCTGAATTATCGCAATACCAATCGACCGCGGGCCCTTGAGGTCCGCGGTTTCTTGATTTCGCTTTAAAAATTTGACGGAACCTCATGACGGCAGACACACAGTCGTTGAAATCCGCTGAGGCTCGCGAAAGCCTTTGGACAAATCCCACGGTGCGAGGCCTGGTTATCCAGGTTCTGCTCGTCGGCGCCATTTTCGCGTTCGGCTGGTGGATCGTCCACAACACCGCAACCAACCTTCGCTCAGCCAACATCGCCTCCGGCTTCGGCTTCCTCGAGGGGAGGGCCGGCTTCGACATCTCCCAGGTGCCGATCGGCTATACGAGCGATTCCACCTACGGCCACGCGCTGCTGGTTGGTCTCGTCAACACGCTCATCGTCGCGGGGACCGGCATCGTCTTCGCGACGATTTTGGGTTTCATCGTCGGACTGGGCCGGCTGTCTCACAATTTCGTCGTGCGCAGCATGGCGACGGCCTATGTCGAGATCTTCCGCAACATCCCGCCGCTGCTGGTGATCCTGTTCTGGTATTTCGGCGTGCTGGCTGTGCTGCCGCTGCCGCGCCAGGCCATCGAGTTCCCGGGTGAGGTCTACCTCTCTAACCGGGGCCTGCAGACACCCATTGCCCTCTGGGGCGATCTCGCCTGGATGACGGGTGTGGCGCTGCTGGTCGGCATCGCGCTGACGTTCATCCTGGGCCGGGTATTCCGCGCTCAACAGATGAAGACGGGCAAGCGCCGCAAGCTATGGCCCATCGCGCTCGGCCTGATCGTCGCCCTGCCTCTGGCCGTCTTCCTTGCAACCGGCATGCCGGC
Organism: Aureimonas sp. OT7; assembly: GCF_014844055.1. Taxonomy (NCBI): domain Bacteria; kingdom Pseudomonadati; phylum Pseudomonadota; class Alphaproteobacteria; order Hyphomicrobiales; family Aurantimonadaceae; genus Aureimonas; species Aureimonas sp. OT7. The sequence continues at coordinate 3,058,709 of NZ_CP062167.1, read as the reverse complement.
AACGCTGGAAACGCCGACGCGAGGCACTTTCAACCTGACCGGCGGCTTCCAGATCCGGCCGGAATTCCTGGCCATCTTCCTCGCACTGTCCTTCTATACGGCGTCCTTCATCGCCGAAATCGTACGTGCCGGCGTGCTGGCCGTATCCAAGGGGCAAAGCGAGGCCGCGGCTTCGCTTGGGCTGCGCCGCAATCTGGCGCTGCGTCTGGTGATCGTGCCCCAGGCGCTGCGGGTCATCATCCCGCCGCTGACGAGCCAGTATCTCAACCTGACCAAGAATTCGTCGCTGGGCCTTGCGATCGGCTATCCCGATCTCGTTGCCGTCGGATCGACCGTTCTCAACCAGTCGGGCCAGTCTATCGAGGTCGTGATGATCTGGATGACGGTCTATCTCGGACTGAGCCTCACCGTGTCCATCCTGATGAACTGGTTCAACCGTCGCATGCGGCTGGTCGAACGCTGAGGAACCCCCATGAACCGCAATCATCTTCAGTTCTTCGATCGGGGGAAATGACCGCATGGAAGAACAAGTTTCCGCATATGTCGCCCGCGAACCGAAGGCGGCCCTGCCGCCGCCGGGCAGCGAAAGGGGCGTTTTCGGCTGGACACGCACGCATCTGTTCGCCACCCCGTTCGATAGCGTGCTGACCATCGTTCTGTCGCTGTTCGTCGCCTGGCTTGCCTGGAACATCTATCAGTGGGGCTTCGCCACCGCCGTCTTCACCGGGCAGGACCGTACGGCCTGTCTTGCGCAGGATGGACAGGCGGTGGGTGCCTGCTGGGCCTTCATCCGGGCACGATTCAGCCAGTTCGTCTACGGCCTCTATCCGGTGGACCAGCGTTGGCGCGTCGACCTGGTGTTCGCTGCTTTCGCCGTGCTTCTTGTCGCCGTCGCCATTCCGCGCGTGCCGTTCAAGAAGCTGACCGCCGTGCTGCTGCTCGCGGTGCTGCCGCCAGTGGCGCTCGTCCTGCTGACGGGCGGCCGTTTCACCCTCGGCGGCGGCGCGATCGCGCTCTTCTTCCTTATCGCGGCGGCTATCGCCGTGGCGCAGGCCGTTGCGAAGAGCCCGCTCGTCAACCGGCACGTGATGATGAAGGCGGCAAAGGTGCTGCTGGCGGTTTCGCTGGTGGCCATCTTTGCCAACTATGTCCTCAGTTCCGGCCGAGTCTCCATCCTGACCTTCCGGTTCTCGCAATTGTCGGCGGTCGCACTGTTTGCCGCGCTGGGTGCGAACCTGTTGGCGTTGGCGGCGACGGCCGCGACGGCGGAGCGCAAGTCTGCTGCTGTTTCCCTGATCGTACCGCCCATCGTGGCGGCAGCCCTCACGCTGGTGCTGACCACGCATTTCGGCCTGTCCCATGTTCCCACGAACCTCTGGGGCGGCCTGCTGGTGACACTGGTGGTGGCGGTTGTCGGCATCGTCGCATCGCTGCCCATCGGTATCCTGCTGGCGCTCGGTCGGGTTTCGTCCATGCCGGCGGTGCGGCTGCTCTCGGTGATCTTCATCGAGTTCTGGCGCGGCGTTCCGCTGATCACCGTGCTGTTCATGGCCAACTTCATGTTGCCGCTGTTCATGCCGGCGGGAACGAGCTTCAACCAGCTCCTGCGTGTCCTGGTGGGTGTCGCCCTGTTCTCTGCCGCCTACATGGCGGAAGTGATCCGCGGCGGGCTCCAGGCCATTCCGAAGGGCCAGTATGAAGGCGCCGACGCAATGGCGCTGACCTACTGGCAGAAGATGCGGATGATTATCCTGCCGCAGGCATTGCGGCTGGTGATCCCCGGTATCGTGAACACCTTCATCGGCCTGTTCAAGGATACGAGCCTGGTTTACATCATCGGTATCGCAGATCTGCTCGGTACGGTCCGGCGCGGCTTCAACGACCCGGCCTGGATCACCCCATCCACGCCGGCCACGGGCCTGGTCTTTGCCGGTTTCGTTTTCTGGTTGTTCTGCTTCGCCATGTCGCGCTACTCCATCTACATGGAAGGGCGCCTGAGTACAGGCCACAAGCACTAGCCGAATGATCGATCCCACGGCGGTCGCCCCCGCGGCCGCCGGCCTTCCCCCAATATCTCGGAGTTTCGGCATGAGCGTTGAAACAGCGGCCAAGGTGGCCACCAAGACTGGCGAAACCGCCATCGAACTCATCAACGTCAACAAGTGGTACGGCGAGTTCCATGTACTGCGCGACATCAACCTGAAGGTCCGTACAGGCGAGCGTATCGTCGTCTGCGGTCCATCCGGTTCCGGCAAGTCCACGATGATCCGTTGCATCAACCGGCTGGAAGAACACCAGAAGGGCCAGATCATCGTCGACAATGTCGAGCTGACCAACGACCTCAAGAAGATCGACGTGGTGCGTCGCGAGGTTGGCATGGTGTTCCAGCACTTCAACCTGTTCCCGCATCTGACGATCCTGGAAAACTGCACCCTTGCCCCGATCTGGGTGCGCAAGATGCCGAAGGCCAAGGCCGAGGAAATCGCGATGCACTATCTGACCCGGGTCAAGATCCCGGATCAGGCGCATAAATATCCGGGCCAGCTTTCGGGCGGCCAGCAGCAGCGCGTGGCCATCGCCCGCTCGCTCTGCATGAACCCCAAGGTCATGCTGTTCGACGAGCCGACCTCGGCGCTCGATCCGGAGATGATCAAGGAAGTGCTGGACGTCATGGTGGGCCTGGCGGAAGAGGGCATGACCATGATCTGCGTCACGCATGAAATGGGCTTCGCACGCCAGGTCGCCGATCGCGTCATCTTCATGGATGCCGGCCAGATCGTGGAGCAGAACGTGCCGGAAGAGTTCTTCCGCAATCCGCAGCACGAGCGCACCAGGCTTTTCCTGTCGCAGATCCTGCATTAAGCCAAACGGCAACCCTGGAATTCCCCAAGGGGTGGCGCATCGCGCCGCCCCTTTTGCATCCGGCGGGGCCGGAGTCCGCTGCCGGCGGAACGACCATGCCTGCGACACGTTAGCTCACCAGATCGAGGGGTGGGACTACGATGGCAGACGACAGGTCTACAGACGAGGGCAAGACGATTGTCGCCCCGAATATCGGGCTCGTCACCAAGCAGACCGTTCAGGTCGGACCTCGTTGGGCCGTCATCGGCATCTTCCTCATTCTCTTCGGGGGCATGCTGTACCTGACGGCAAGCTTCATCCTGCCGGTCGTGTTCGCGCTTCTGTTCGCCCTGGTGCTCAGCCCCATCGTCCGCTTCTTCCGGCGTCGGCTCAAGGTGCCCGAGCCGATCACCGCGATCTTCCTGGTTCTCGGTACTCTGGTCGGCCTGACGGCGATGTTTTACGCCCTCAGCGATCCCCTGACGCAGATCGTGCGCAACGCTCCGACCTATGCGCAGGCCGTGGACCGCGAGGTGTCGTCTGTCCGGGAGCAGTTTTCCAGGCTCACGCGCCTGCGCGGTGGCGCGGAGGACGCAACTGCCATCACGGTGCCGCAGGACGAGGTCCAGGGACCGCCGGAGGACGAGCCGCGCGAAGTGGTGGTGCGCTCGCCCACGCTGCTGGACACGGCTGCCAACAGCGCGCCGCAGATGCTGGCGGGCATCGGCTTCGCCCTGATCTTCCTGTTCTTCCTTCTGGCATCGGGGGACCTGTTCCACCAGAAACTGGTCCAGTCCATGCCGACCTTCTCGGACAAGAAGCGGGCGCTCTCCATCGCGCATGAGATCGAGAAGGAGCTGTCACGCTACCTGTTCACGATCACGCTCATAAATATCGGGCTGGGCGTCGCCGTGGGATTCAGCCTGTGGCTGGTCAACATGCCGACCCCGGCCGTTTTCGGCGCTCTGGCCACCGTCCTGAATTTCATTCCCTATATCGGCGCGATCGTTGGCATGGCGTTGGTGGGCGTCATCGCGTTGGCGGAATTCGGCGATGTGACCGTGGCGTTGATCCCCGTGCTGGTCTACCTTGCCTGCACCTCGCTGGAAGGGCAGTTCCTGACGCCGATGATCGTCGGTCGGCGGCTGGAGATGAATGCCGCCGCCGTGTTTCTGTCCGTGGCCTTCTGGGGCTGGATCTGGGGTGTGACCGGCATGTTCCTGGCGGTGCCGATCATGGTGGGCGTGAAGATTCTCGCCAACTATGTGGACAGCCTGCAGCCGCTCGGAAACTTCCTGGCATCCGACAGGACGCCTCCTGCCCAGGAAGATCACGCGCCAGCCGCCCGTTGAGGCGGAGAGACAGTTGGGGAAAAGGGGCCGCCGGGGCGGCCCCCCTGGCATTCATCGCTGGCTGGTGACCACCGGCTTGACCAGCGGGGTTATGCGCCGAAGCGTGACGCGACGGTTTTCCCGGTTGGGCTCCTGCGTCTCGACCTTCAACTGCTCCTCGCCATAGCCCTGTGTGATCAGGTTTTCCGGCGGGATGCCGAAATACTCGGTCAGCGCTACCGCAACGGATTCCGCGCGGCGATCCGATAGCGCAAGGTTGGCAATGTTGCTGCCCACCGCGTCCGTATGGCCCTCCAGCAGGAAGGATTCCGAGGGGTTCTCCTCGATCACCCTCGCAACGGCGTCGGCCAGGGCCTGCAGATTTTGCACCTCGTCCTGCTCGATATCGGCAGAGCCGAACGCGAAGTTGATCGTCGCCAGATCGATACGCCGTACCTTGTCGCGAATACGGGCCGAGCGCCGTACCTCGTCTATCGAGTAGATGCGCTCCACCGTCTCGACCGGCGGGGCGACGATCGTATCGTAATAGAGGTCTTCGTCGGGCTGCATCACATCCACGATGTAGCGGTCACGCGGGATGGCGACGCGCAGCGGCGGCAGGTCCGCTCCCGCGTCATAGGCATAGCCGGCGCGCTTGTCGTCTTCGGCGTAAGGATCGTAGAACAGGACGTCCTCGCGCCCGTCGGGGCTGATGCGCGAGCGCTGGATAACGTCGCCATATGCGTTCGTAATGGTCACCACCTGCACGCCATTGTCGCGGACCACCGTTTCACGCGTCATTCCGTGTGGAAGCTGCTCCACGTAATAATCGCGGGAATCGCGCTGCAATCGCTGCCGGTCGTCCGGGCGAATGAAGTAGGAGGCCGCGGCGCCGGCCGCCGCGCCGGCAAGGCCCGCTCCGACGATGGTCAGGATATCGCGGTTGCCCGATCGCTCCACGATTTCGACGTCCGGCGGCAACTGCGGCTGCGGCGCGGCCTCGATCCGCTGGCCGGCCTGCCGTGTGATCGGCTGGATCTGCACGGGCTCGACCAGGCGTTGCACACGGGCATCGCTGGCGTCGATCTCTCCGGGCGCGACGGGTGCGGTCTGGATCGCCGCATCGACAGGCTGCGGCTGCTCTGCCGGCGGCGCGGCCTCGGCCGGGGGCGGCGGCGGGGCGGCCGCTTCCGGCGCGGGCGCTTCGACGCCCGGCGGCGGTGTCGGCTGCGATGGCGGAACAGGTACTGGTTCGGTTGCGCCGTCGGGTGCCGGCGCTGCGTCCGGGGCGGGCTCCGGGGGCGTCGACGCTGGCGGGGCCGTCTCTTCCGGTTGCGGCGGGACGTCGCTCTCGGTCCCCTGGTCGACGGGCAGGTCTTCCGGGTTTCCGACGGCGGCGTTGGGGTCCGCCCGCGTCTCGGAGGCGGGCGGCACGGGCGAGGGAGGCGCAGGCGCAGGCTCGGCAGGAACGGGTTCTGCCGGAGCGGGCTCTACGGGGGCCGGCTCTTCCACCGGGGCGGGAGGAGGGGTCTCCTCTGCCGGCGGGGCGATCTCCTCGGCCGGCGCGGGGGGCACTTCGACCGGCGGTTGCGGAATGGGCTCGGGTCGAGGTTCGGGCTGCGGCTCGGGTTCGGGCTGGGGTGCAGGCTCCTCCACCGGAGGCGGCGCCGGCTCTTCGGCCGGTGGCGGCGGGGTAACCTCGGCCGGCGCTTCGGTCGGCGGCTCCTCGATCGGGGGCGCCGGTTGCGGCTCAGGCTCCGGTGGTGGTGGCACTTCCTGCTGCGTTTCGGGCGCGGGCTCCTGAGCCATCGCGGACAGCGGGCCGGCAAGCGCCGTCGACGTCACGAGCGCTCCGATACAGGCCAGGCGGGCGGCCTCTTTGATTTTCGACACGGATCGACCTTTTCCTATCTGTCCCTTGCAGATGTCGGGTGCATTGCCTCGCAGTTCTTCGTGCCGCAAGGCGCGCCCGGTCGACTGTCAGCTAGCGTTTCTTTACGTTGTTTCAAAGGCGGACCCGGTCAATTCGGGTGGCGTCCAGTCGTAGAGCCATGACAGCGATGCCGCCAGCCGGGCCGGCGGCGTCAGGCGCATGACCGCATCGCGCGCCAGCGAGAACGGGCGCGGCAGGTGGTAGATCCGGTCGTGGAAGCGTACCCGTTTCAACACCCTGGCAATGCGTGGCCGCCGAAGCGCCTCGTAGCGTTCCAGAGGAGCAGGCGCGCCATCGGCAAGGCAGGCGGCCAGCACGGCCGCATCCTCGATGCCCATGGCCGCGCCTTGCGCCGCGAAAGGCAGCATGCCGTGCGCTGCGTCGCCGACAAGCACGATGCGGTCGCCCGTCGTGTAGGGGCGCGTTGCCGGAACGGCGGACATGGGCCAGCAGCCGACGAAGGTGCCGTCCCGGATGATATCGACAAGGCCGGGGGCGGCATGAGGCGACAGGGCGCCCGCCAATCGGGCGGGGGAGCTGTCGTCCGGCGCCACGAAATCGGTGCGCGCGATGACGACGAGGTTGAGCAAGTCTCCGGCGTGGACAGGGTAGGCTACCGCGTGCCAGCGCGCGTCCAGCCAGGCTGCTATGCCGCCGGCCTCGCCTTTGCCGGCAGGCCGCAGAAACCGCCAGGCCGCGTAGGGGGAAAGCCCGGGCGGCGCAAAGCCGAGGCCCGAGGCGACGGCGGAATGGACGCCGTCGGCCGCCACCACAAGCGCGAACTTATGTGCGTCCGCCCCGAAGGCCAGGAGCACCCCGGCCTCGGTTTCGCGCACCTCCGTCAAGGTGTGGCCGAAGCTCAAGGTGATCGCGTCATTGCCGAGGGCCGCGTCCAGCAGCACGGAATGCAGGTCGGCGCGATGGATGGACAGATAGGGCGTGCCATCGGCGGCCTGCACCGGCACCTCGGCCAGGGCGCGGCCGGTACGCCCGTCACGCAACGTTACCGCCGCGGCAAGCGTACCACGCGCCGCCAGCGCCTCCAGGCAGCCGAGCCGGGCCATGACCCGCAGCGCATTGGGCGAAAGCTGGATACCGGCACCGACCGGCTGGGCCGCTGCGGCGCGCTCGAAGATGCGAACGCGAAAGCCGGCGCGGGCGAGGCACAGGGCTGTCGTCAGCCCGGCGACGCCGGCTCCGACGATGGCGATGTCGCGCAAGGCCTCAGGCAGCGCGCGCGCGCGGATCCTCATAGTAGCACCCCGCCGGCACCGTTTCGTCGTAATGCAGGGCGGCGTTGAAGCGATACAGCGTCGAGCAGTATGGGCAGACCTTTTCGGTCTCGTCGCCCATGTCGAGATAGACGTGGGGATGGTCGAAGGGTGCCGTCGCGCCGACGCACATGAATTCCTTCACGCCGATCTCGATTGTGGCGTGTCCGGCGTCGTTCTGGAAATGGGGCGTTGCGTGCGCGGCCATGAGACCGTCTCCGTTCATTCTGCGTGTCGCGTCGGCGCGGACCATATTGGAAAGGGGCCCGGTAAGGCAATGCTTCGATTATATCGCGCCGGGGGTAGCCTTTTGCGAAGCGGGTGGGGTAACAGGCAGGCAGGATCGGCACGGGAACGCGGCATGGAAACCTTCGAGAACGATGGATTGAAAATCGCCTATCTTGACGAAGGGCCGCGCGACGGCCTGCCGATCCTGCTCGTGCACGGGTTTGCTTCGTCGGCACGCGTCAACTGGGTGGAGCCGGGCTGGATCCAGACCCTCGGCGATGCCGGCTACCGCGTCGTCGCCCTCGATCATCGCGGCCATGGCGCCAGCGACAAGCCGCACGATTCCGCCCTGTATACGCCTCCCGTCATGGCGGGCGACTCCATAGCCCTTCTGGATCATCTATCGCTGAAGAAGGCGGTATGGTTCGGCTATTCCATGGGTGCGCGCATTTCTGTATTCGCCGCGCTGGAGCATCGGCCCCGTGTCGCGGCACTTATCCTGGGCGGCCTCGGCTACGGCCTCGTGGAAGGCGTCGGCGACTGGGACCCGATCGCCGAGGCATTGCTGGCCCCGTCGCTCGACGATGTCACGCATGAACGCGGCCGCATGTTCCGCAGCTTCGCCGACAGGACGCGCAGCGACAGGCTGGCGCTGGCCGCCTGCATCCAGGCCAACAGGCAGGAACCACCGCAAGAGGCGATCGCCGCGCTCGACGTGCCCACGCTGATCGCCGTCGGCACGAAAGACGATATCGCCGGATCGGCCGAGAAGCTGGCGCAGTTGATGCCGGATGCCGAAGCCCTTGCGATCGAGGGCCGGGACCATATGCTTGCGGTGGGAGACCGCACCTTCAAGGCGGCGGTCCTGCGCTTTCTCGGCGAACGCGGGTTCACGCCCGATGCTTCCTCGTTTAATTGAAGCATCCGGGCTGACGTGGACCGCGCGCCAGACTATCTATCTCTGAACCGGCGTTGAGGGCATGCAGGAGCTTTTATGAGCGTCATCGGCAATAAGACACGCGAGCGCCTCCAGGCTGTCGACCCGATCTGGCTGGGCATCCGCGACGAAGCGCTGGCCATCGGCGAAAGCGAACCTGCCCTCAGCGGTTTCATCTACGCGACGATCCTGAACCACGATACGCTGGAAACGGCGCTGGCGCACCGCGTCGCCTCTCGCCTCGGCCATCCGGACGTGCCGGCCGCGCTGATCGTGCAGGCATTCGGCCAGATGGCGGCTGCCGAGGCCACGTTTGCCGATACGCTCCGCATCGACCTGCAGGCCGTCTTCGACCGCGACCCGGCCTGCGAGCGGTATGTCGAGCCTCTATTGTATTTCAAGGGCTTCCACGCGATCCAGACGCACCGGCTGGCGCACTGGCTGTGGCATCAGGGCCGGCGCGATTTCGCCCTGTATCTGCAGTCGCGCTCGTCTTCCGTTTTCCAGACCGACATCCACCCGGCCATGCACATGGGCCGCGGCATCTTTCTGGATCATGCCACGGGCCTCGTGGTGGGCTTCACGGCGCGGATCGGCGACAATGTCTCTATCCTGCAGGATGTGACGCTGGGCGGAACGGGCAAGGAATTCGGCGACCGCCATCCCAAGATCGGCGATGGCGTCCTCATCGGCGCTGGGGCCAAGATCCTCGGCAACATCGAAATCGGCCGCTGCTCGCGCATAGCGGCGGGATCCGTCGTCCTGAAGGAAGTCCCGCCCAACTCCACGGTGGCGGGCGTGCCGGCAAAGATCATCGGGACATCCGGCTGCCCCGAGCCGGCGCGCAGCATGGACCAGTGCACCGGCTGCGACGGCTAGTTCGTTGCCTGGCGGGGCGTCATTGCCTCGGCCCCGGTAGGCTGCCCAACATGAAATCCGTCCGCATAGGCGGACCGAACAATCAAGGAGATGCCCGTGAAGGGTGATGAGATCAGAAAGCTCGAATCCTACCTGAAGAAGACCTTCAAGGGTGGCGACATCGAAGTGCGGGCGCTGCCGAAGAAAAGCGGCGATACCGCGGAAGTCTATGTCAACGACGAGTTCGCCGGCCTGATCGCCAAGGATACGGACGAGGGCGAGCTCTCGTACCATTTCACCATGACGATCCTGGATATCGATCTGGAAGATTGATCCGCCTGATCGGATACCTCGAAACCGAAAAGGGCCGCCGCGGCATCGCGGCGGCCCTTTTCATTGCGGTCGATGGTCAGCGCACGCTGCCAACCAGCATCATGTCGCGGTCGTCGGCGATGCCGGCCCACTTGCCGGAATTCGCTTCCGCCTGACGCTTCAGGAAACGGTAGGGCGTATCGGTCCAGCGCAGCACACGCTCGTCGAGATTGTCGAGGACGTAGTCGCCGGCGTCGGTACGCACGGTCAGTACGGCATGGCCTTCGCCGTTCGGCTGCTGGACGACGGTGATGAGAAGGGAAGAGCGCGGCAGGCCGGCCTTTTCAAGCATGTACTGCTTGAGAAGCGCGAAGTCCTCGCAGTCACCCTCGGTGGTCGGGTAGGACCAGAGCTCCGGCACGCCGTGCATTTCCAGATCGGTCTTCGGCGTGATCGCCGTGTTGACGGTGTTGTTCACCTCTACGATCAGGCGCCACGTGGCGTCGTCCATGCGGGTCAGCCGAATTTGCCGGTTCGGCTGGCATTGCTCGGGATAGGACTGGCAGAACACGTAATGGCCGACCGGCTGGCTGGTCGGTCCGGTTACCGGCATGTCTGCCTTGGCGGGGGCGGTAAACACCCCGAGAACGAACCCGATTGCCACAGTGCTGATGGTCAGAAACTTGTTCACGGCCATGTCTCCCGTCTTCGGGAATGACAATGGCAGCGCCGTTTTACCGGCTTTCCAAGACGCAGGAGACAATCTGTCTCAAATCCGTGGCGGGCCGTTCAGACCTCGTGCTTGCGGCCGCCTGAAGCCGTTTCAATGCATTTCAGCGGCGTCGGTAACGTCCCCGCAAGCTTAAAAGAGTGCGAATTCAAACAGGTTTCCAGCCGCCGGCGCCGTTCCCGCAATTGCCGGGCCAAACGTTAATGGGGACATGCGCCGGGGCGGCGCCGGCGTTAACCTGTCCAAAGGCGTGCGGATCCGGCAATCGTAAATTCGGGTGCAAGGTCGCTTAACGGCGCATGATGCCCGGGTTAATGGAGGCGGGGGATAACCCCCCTGAAAGGGCCGCTTTCGCCATGAAATAATCTGGATGGCGGTGAAAACAGGCTTTATCAAAGGTTTATCCGCTCCTTCAAGGACACCTCCCGCGTGACGCCAGAGTATCGGCCCGTACGGCCATCCAATCCGCCGGCCTTCAACATACCGGGCATCGTGCTGGCCACGATCGCGATCCTGGCGGCCATCCACCTCGTCAGGATGAACATCCTGAGCGAGGATTCGGACTTCAGGGTGTTGCTCGACTTTGCGCTGATTCCGGCCTGCTACTCGCTGCCGATACCCGAATGCCTGTCGCGGCCGGCCGGGTCGGATCTGTGGGCGCCGTTCACCCATGCCTTCCTGCACGGCAGTTGGGGCCATCTCGGCGCCAATGCCCTGTGGCTCGTCGCATTCGGCACGCCCGTGGCGCGGCGTCTGGGCAACGGCCGCTTCATCCTGTTCTCGCTGGCCGGTGCACTGGGGGGCGCAGCGCTGTTCTACATCATGAATCCAGACCTGCTGCAGCCGATGATCGGTGCATCGGGCGTCGTTTCGGCATTGATGGGCGGGGCGTGTCGATTTGCGCTGGGGGCGCCGGGCCAACTGACCTCGGGTGCGATCGCGCTTGCGCCGCGTATGACGGTCGCGCAGTCGCTGTCCAACCGTACCGTCCTCATATTCGCGCTCATCTTCTTCGCCACGAATATCGCCATCGGCTCCATAGACTTTGTCGGCGGTGGCGCATCCGTAGCCTGGGAAGCGCATCTCGGCGGCTTCGCCCTCGGCTTTTTCACCTTCGGCTTTTTCGACCCTGTTCCCTGGCGCAACACGCGCCATTGATCGACGCCGCGTCTTGCCGAAAGACCGCACCTGGCGCACCATCCACGCAAAGAGATCATTGCGGAGGAGACGATGACGGTCAGGCAGATACTGGAATCGAAGGGGCGGGCGGTCGAAACGATCAGCCCGGATGTCGCGGTGTCGGACGCCGTGGCGATTTTATCGGAGCGGCGTATCGGTGCGCTCGTGGCCCTGTCCGAGGGCGGGCGGGTGGCTGGCATCCTTTCCGAGCGGGATGTCGTTCGTATCATCGGCCGCGACGGCCCGGAAGCCTTGGCGCGCAAGGTGGCCGACGTGATGACGACCAAGGTGGTGACGGCGCGGGAAGAGATGACCGTGGACGAGGTGATGGACCTCATGACGCGCGGGCGCTTTCGCCACCTGCCGGTTTGCGAGGATGGCGTGCTGGTGGGGGTCATCTCCATCGGCGACGTGGTCAAGCGCCGGATCGAGGATGCCGAGCGCGAGGCCGAGGACATGCGCGCCTATATCCACACCGCCGCCGGTTGAAGCGGCGTCGCCCCGGCCCTGTCAGCGCCGGGGCAGACTTTCCGCCAGCCGGGCGATTTCCGGCAATTGCCGCTGCGCCTCGGCATAGCCGAGGTCTATCGCCTCGCGCGCGCGGAAAAACTCCGACATGCCGATATCCCGTACGCGGGGGTGCAGCGACAGGTCCGGCGGGTCGCCGGCCAGCCGGGCGCGCGATATGCGATCCTGGATGATGCCGAACGCATCCACCATGGAACGGGCGATGCCCACCTTGTCGCGCCGGATATCCTCGTCGCGCGGGGTATCGTCGCCGCCCTTGTCGGCGCCGGCGCGCAGCCGCAGTACGGCGGCCCGCCCGAACAGGTCGTAGTTCAGGTTCACGGCCACCACCAACGGCTCCTCGTAGGCGCGGCAGACGGCAACGGGCACAGGGTTGACGAGGGCCCCGTCCATCAGCATCCGGCCACCGCACTCCACCGGCAGGAACACGCCGGGAAGAGCGTAGGAAGCGCGCATGCCGGTGACGAGCGAGCCTGAGTCGATCCAGACTTCGTGACCGGTGCGCGCTTCGGTCGCCACGCAGACGAGGCGTTTGGGAAGAGCCTCTATCGACGTGTCGGACAGGGCCTCGACCAGTCTGCGGTTCAGCCGCATGCCGCCGATCAGCCCCGCGCCGCTGATGCTGAAATCCAGAAAGCGGATGATGCCGCGCCGGGTGAGGGAGCAGGCGAAGTCTTCCAGCGCATCGAGCTTGCCGGCCAGGTAGCACCCGCCGACGAGTGCGCCGATGGACGTGCCGGCGATCATGCTGATCGGTATGCGTGCCTCGTCCAGTGCGCGCAGGACGCCGATATGCGCCCATCCGCGCGCCGCGCCGCCGCCGAGAGCCAGCGCCACGCCATTGCGGGCGCGCTCCTGTACGGCGATGGGTTCGAGGCCGCCCCGGAAGGGTTCGTTACGCTTGAAGACGCGCTGGAACATGCAAGACCATCTGATTCCGCCGACCTTCCGGCCGTTTCGGAACCCAGACTAGATCATCGCACCGCCGAACGGAATCCTCGATCCGGTCAGGCGCCGAAACTCTTGGCGATGACCTCCGTCAACTGCCCGGACGGCTTGCCGAGTTCGATGCGCCGGTAGAAGCAGGACGTGCGGCCTGTGTGGCAGGTTTCCTCCGGCCGGGCGACGCGCACTTTCAGCCAGACGGCATCCTGATCGCAGTCGATCCGCATCTCCAGAATGGTCTGCAGCGCGCCGGACGTCTCGCCCTTCTTCCACAATGTCTTGCGCGAGCGGCTCCAGTAATGCGCGATCCCGGTGGCGACGGACAGGTCCAGCGCCTCGCGGTTCATGTGCGCCAGCATGAGTACGTCGCCGCTGTCGCCGTCCGTCACCACCGCCGTAATCAGGCCGGCTTCGTCGAAGCGCGGCATCAGCCGCGCGCCTTCCTCAAGGTCGATGGTGGTGTCGCTCATCGGTTCAGGATCATGGACAGGAAGCGGTCGCGTTCGGATTTGTCGTCCTTGAACACACCGTAGAACGAGCTGGTCGTGGTTATGGAGCCCTTGCTGCGGATGCCGCGCATCGACATGCACATGTGCTCCGCCTCGATCAGGACGGCAACCCCGCGCGGGGCGAGTGCGCCGTCGATGATGGCCGCGATTTCCTCGGTCATGGTTTCCTGCGTCTGCAGGCGGCGCGCATACAGGTCGACGACGCGGGCCACCTTGGACAGGCCGAGAACGCGCCCATCCGGGAAATAGGCCACATGCGCCTTGCCGATGATCGGCACCATGTGATGCTCGCAATGCGAGACGAAGTCGATATCGCGCACCAGCACCATGTCGTCGTAGCCGGACACCTCCTCGAAGGTGCGCGACAGGACATCGGCCGGATCGATGCCGTAGCCGCCGAAGATCTCTTCATAGGCACGCACCACACGTTGCGGCGTATCGACAAGCCCCTCGCGGCGCGGATCGTCACCGGCCCAGCGGATCAGGGTCTGGACGGCGGCTTCCGCCTCCTCGCGCGTGGGGCGCGGGGGGCTGTCCTGGCCCGTCGGCCCGGGAAACTTTCTGACGGTGGCGTCCATTCCTCAACCCTTGACCGCCGCGTCTTGTCATCTTCGGCTTTTGGAAGCGCGGCTTCACTCCTATATACGGATTCGATCCGCGGATGGGTAGATGCTCAACGCGCGGATGTATCCGCTCAGATGGTGCCCGATGATCGACGATGTCTACAATACCCGCATCCTGGAACTGGCCGGCAATATCGGACGTATCGGCCGGCTGCCGGCCCCCGACGCCAGTGCGACGGTGCATTCGCGCCTGTGCGGCTCTACGGTAACCGTGGATGTCTGTCTGGAGGGCGGCGTCGTGTCCGATTTCGCCCATGAGGTCCGTGCCTGCGCGCTCGGCCAGGCATCCTCGGCCATCATGGCTAAGGTGATCGTCGGCGCGACGCCGGCCGAGCTTCGATCCGTCAGGCAGGCCATGCGGGCGATGCTGAGCGAGGGTGCGCCGCCCCCGGAGGGTCGGTTCGCGGAACTGCGCTTTCTGGAGCCGGTCAAGGATTACAGGGCGCGCCATGCCTCGACCATGCTGACCTTCGACGCTGTCGTCACCGCCCTCGACGAGATCGAAGCGCGCGAACGGGCCGCCTGAGCCATGGCTGCGGCCCGCGGGCGCAATTATGACGGACCGTACCGCAAGACGCCCGGCCGGCTCTTCGGCATGGGGTTTGTGCGCCTATACCAGCTGACGTTTTCGCCATTGGTGGGCGGGCACTGCCGCCACATTCCGACATGCTCCGAATATGCCTACGAGGCCATTGCGCGGCATGGCCTCTGGCGCGGCGGCTGGCTGTCGGCACGAAGGGTGTCGCGCTGCGGCCCCTTTGGCAAGGCAGGCCACGATCCCGTGCCGGACGATGTCGCCACGCCGTGCCGCCATCGCTAAAGCATTCCCGTTTGCGCGACGATGGGCTAGAAGGCGGCGGTCCGGCCCGTCGGTGGCCGGCTATCGATCGATAAGCTTTCCCGCATGGTAGGCGGGGGTGAGCGGAAAGGACATGACATGATCGACCTGCAATTTCCCGATGGTTCCATACGCCAGTACGCCCCGGAGACGACCGGCGCGGACATCGCGGCGGGCATCTCCAAGTCACTGGCAAAAAAGGCCGTTGCCTACGCGCTCGATGGCGAGCTGCGCGATCTTTCCGACGCCGTCGGGCAGGGCGGTACGCTGGAAATCATCACGCGGGAAGACCCGCGCGCCTTGGAGCTCATCCGCCACGACGCGGCGCATGTCATGGCCGAGGCCGTCCAGGAACTGTGGCCCGGCACGCAGGTGACGATCGGCCCGGTGATCGAGAACGGCTTCTACTACGACTTCGCGCGCGACACGCCTTTCACGCCGGAAGACCTGCCGGTCATCGAGAAGAAGATGGTGGAGATCATCCGCCGCAACGCCCCCTTCACCAAGCAGGTCTGGACGCGCGACAAGGCACGCCGGGTGTTTGCCGACAAGGGTGAGGCGTTCAAGGTCGAGCTCGTCGACGCCATCCCCGAGGGACAGGATCTGAAGATCTACAGCCAGGGCGACTGGTTCGACCTGTGCCGCGGGCCGCACATGGCGTCCACCGGCCAGATCGGCGAGAACTTCAAGCTGATGAAGGTGGCCGGGGCCTATTGGCGCGGCGATTCCAACAACCCGATGCTGACGCGCATCTACGGGACGGCCTGGGCCACGGCGGAAGAGCTGAAAGCCTATCTTCACATGCTGGAAGAGGCCGAGAAGCGCGACCATCGGCGCCTCGGCCGGGAGATGGATCTGTTCCATTTCCAGGAGGAGGGGCCGGGCGTCGTCTTCTGGCACGGCAAGGGCTGGCGCATCTTCCAGACGCTGGTCGCCTATATGCGCAGGCGGCTTGCCGGTACCTACGAAGAGGTGAACGCACCGCAGGTTCTGGACCATTCCCTGTGGGAGACGTCGGGCCATTGGGGCTGGTATCGCAACAACATGTTCGCGGTCACCGTGGCCGACGAGGACTCGGACGACGACCGGGTCTTCGCGCTCAAGCCGATGAACTGTCCCGGCCATGTGATGATCTTCAAGCATGGCCTCAAGTCTTATCGCGAACTTCCTATCCGGCTTGCCGAATTCGGCTCCGTCCACCGCTATGAGCCGTCCGGCGCGTTGCATGGGCTGATGCGGGTGCGCGGCTTCACGCAGGATGATGCGCACGTCTTCTGCACCGACGAGCAGCTTGCGGCCGAGTGCCTGCGGATCAACGATCTGATCCTGTCGGTCTACCGCGATTTCGGCTTCGAGGAGGTCGTCGTCAAATTGTCGACGCGTCCTGAAAAGCGCGTCGGCTCCGATGCGCTGTGGGACCGCGCCGAAGGCGTGATGGGCGAGGTGCTGGAAACCATCCGGATGCAGTCCGGCGGCCGCATAAAGACAGGTATTCTTGAAGGTGAGGGCGCGTTTTACGGCCCGAAGTTCGAGTATACGTTGAAGGACGCCATCGGGCGTGACTGGCAATGCGGCACGACCCAGGTCGATTTCAATCTGCCGGAGCGGTTCGGAGCGTTCTACATCGACCAGTCGTCCGAGAAGCGACAGCCGGTGATGATTCATCGCGCCGTTTGCGGGTCGATGGAGCGCTTCCTTGGCATCCTGATCGAGAATTTCGCCGGGCATTTCCCGCTGTGGCTGGCACCAGTGCAGGTTGTGGTGGCAACCATTACGGACGAGGCCGACGATTATGCCCGCGAGGTGGCGCAGCGTTTCCGCCGCGCCGGGCTTCATGTCGAGACCGACCTGCGGAACGAGAAGATCAACTACAAGGTCCGCGAGCATTCGGTGGCCAAGGTGCCCGTGATCCTCGTCTGCGGACGCCGCGAGGCGGAGGAGAACACCGTCAACCTGCGTCGTCTGGGCTCCCGCGACCAGCAGTCTTTGCCGCTGGAAGAAGCGCTTGCCCAACTGGCGGAAGAGGCGGTTCCGCCTGACCTCAAGCGCGAGCGCGCCGCCTGAGGCGGCCGATGCGGCCCGTCATTCGTGATCCACGATGTCGGGTTGCGTCACGGCGCCCAGATCCAGCCATCCGGCAAGGGCCGACAATTCGGTTTCCAGCGCTTCGATGGTGCCGGCCGGTGCGCCCTGCTCGAGGTGGATCGCATGGACACGCAGAAGGCGGGCCTGCCGGTCTGCCTTGAGGTCGACGCGGGCAACGAGCGTATCGCCGAGCAGGAACGGCAGCACGTAATAGCCGTGCTGCCTTTGTTCGGCGGGCACGTAGATTTCGATTCGATAGCGGAAGCCGAACAGGCGTTCCGCCCGCGCGCGTTCCCACACGATCGGATCGAAGGGCGCCAGCAGTGCCGCCGCATCGATGCGGCGCGGCTTGCGGGCTTCCGGATGGATGTAGGCGAGTGGCCAACCATCCACCGCCGCAGGCAACAGGGCCCCATCCTCGACCAGTTCGGAGATGGCCGTGCGTGTTTCTGCCGGCCCGAGCCGAAAGTAATCCCGCAGCTCGGCCGCGGTTGCGATCCCCAGCGCCTTGGCCGACCGCAGGATCAGCGCGCGATGCGCTTCTGCCTCCGGCACCGGCGGCACCGCCATGACCGCTTGTGGAATGACCCTTTCGGTCAGGTCGTAGACGCGTTCGAAGCTGCGCCGCCGCGTGGCGGTGGTGATATGGCCGGCATAGAACAGCCATTCCAGTATGCGCTTGGACTCGCTCCATTCCCACCAGCCGGTGCGGCTGGACTCGAACTCGGACGCCGCCATCGGACCCCCGGTCCGGATGCGGTCCAAAAGCGCCATGGCCTCGGCCCGCCGCTCTCCGGCGAACAGGCGCAGGCCCTTGTAGCCAGCCATGCCGCGATCGGCGCGCTCCATCCTCCAGCGCAACAGGGGAAACAGGTCCATGGGCAGCAGCGAGGCTTCGTGCGCCCAGTACTCGAAAACGCGGCGCTGCCGGCGGGGGCCCCAGGCGGCGCGGTCGAAATGCGCGCGGTCATAGGCGCCGAGGCGCGAGAATGCGGGCAAATAATGGGCGCGCGCCAGCACGTTGACGCTGTCGATCTGGTGCAGGGCCAGCCTGTCCAGTACGCGGCGCAGGTGCCCCTGATGGATGGCGTCCGGGCGGGGCTGTCCGAAGCCCTGTGCCGCCAAGGCCATGCGCCGTGCGAGCGGCAGTCCGATGCGCTGGATCGTCATGTCGTCGGCTGCGACCGGGGCGCGCCAAGGCGCGCCGACAATTCCGCCGCCGTCGCAAGCAGGGCCGGCAGCACGGATACTTTCTGCCTGTCGGGCGGAATGAGCCCGTCCACGATGGGTGCCGTCAAGGCCGCTGCGGCGACGCCGAGATGATTCAGCACCGGGCAGCTTATATCGGTGACGCCGGGCGCGATGCCGCTTTGATGCATCTCGAAGCCGTCTTCCCGAAGGCGCGCCAGTCTTCGGCGCAGATCGGAGGGGTCCTCGCCCGGGTCGAGCATCATGGACAGCAGTCTTTCGCGCGTTTCGTCATGCTGGAAGGCAGCGATCATCCGCGCGGAAGCGTAGCGGACCGAGAGTGGAAAGTAAGCGCCGACCTTGACGGTCCAGCCCATCAACTGGGCGTCCGGCTGCGCATGGGCGATGACCATGAGGCCGTCATTGTGCCGGATGACGAGATGGCAGGAGCAGCCCGAACCTGTCGCAAACGTCTCCATCAGCGGCGTTGCCACCTCAAGCATACGGCGCAGCGGCGGATGGACGTTTCCAAGCTCGAACAGCTTCAGCGTCAGCCAGTACCGGCCGCTGCCCGCATCCCGCGCGATATAGCCACGTCGTTCCAGCACGCCGAGCACGCGGAAAATCTCGCTGGCCGACCGTCCCGTCAGTCCGGCCACCTCTTTCTGCAGCAGGCCGTCTTTCTGGGAGGCCAGCAATTCCAGGATATCTAGTCCCTTTTCCAATGCCGGCGCGCGCCCCGGGCCTCCATTCTCGTCATCCGCCATTGACAGCTCCATTTTCATAAATAAAAATCACCTGACAAATATGAAAATCGCAGATCGTTGCCGTTGGAGGAATGGCGTATCTGCGATCCTGGGAGGTTTCCAATGAAATTCACGATCGGGGCCGCATTGGCCACGTCTATTTGCCTTATGGCGCCGGGCGGGGCGATGGCCCAGACAACATTGCGCGTTGCGCATGCGCTTTCGCCGAGCGAGCCGATACACGCCGCCGTTACGCAGTTCGCCGAAAAGGTGACGGAGCGCAGTGATGGCAGGCTCCGCATCCAGGTCTTCCCGTCGGAGCAACTTGGCATCAACCGCGAAATCTATGAGCAGGTCCGCCAGGGAGCGCCGATCATACAGGTAGCCGACCCCGGCTTCATGTCGGACTACGTCCCGGATTTCGGCGTGATGAACGGGCCCTACCTGCTCGACGACCCCGCCGATTTCCAGCGCATCCTGGACAGCGAATGGTACGAGGGCCTGAAAGCGAAGGCGGAGGAGGCCGGGTTCCGTCCACTGGCCTTCAACTACTTCTTCGGCAATCGGCACATGCTGGGCGCCAAGCCTTTCCGCGCGCCGGCCGACCTGCATGGCGTCACCATGCGGATCGCGCCCAATCCGATCTGGGTCGAAACCTTTGCGGCGCTGGATGCGCGGGGCACGCCCCTGCCGTGGAGCGAGGTCTACAGCGCGCTGTCGCAGAACGTCGTCGAGGCGGTGGAGGCGCCGCTGGGGTCCATCGTCGGTGCGCGCCTGACCGAGCAACGCCAGACCCTGTCGATGACCAGGCATTTCAGCGCCTATCTCGGCCTCGTCATGAACGAGCGGACGTTTGACGGCCTGGAGCCCGATCTTCAACAGATTCTCGTCGAAGAGGCGGAAGCCGCGGGCCGCATGATGACGGAAACGACCATCGCCAACGACGAGAAGCTGATCGAGGATCTACGTCAATCCGGCGTCGAGATCATCGACGACGTCGACATCGCCGCGTTCAGACAGGCGACGGCCAAGGTTTACGCGGCGTTTCCGGACTGGAGTCCCGGCATTTACGACGAGGTTCGCACGGTTCTTTCCCACTGAGCCCGCAAATCCACTCTTCATTGCCGAGGTATTCAACATGTCGGAGCTGTCAACGGGCCGGCCGGCGGTCGCCCTTGCCGAAAAACCTACCCTCTATATCGAGGAAATCATCGCATCCGTGGCCCTCGCGATCGTTGTCGCATCGGTCAGTTGGGGCGTGCTGACCCGCTACGCGCTGGAGCGTCCCGCCAACTGGACGAGCGAGCTTTCGGCCATCTGCTTTGCCTGGGCAGTCTTCGTCGGCGCTGCCGCCGCCTTCCGGCGCGGCGGGCACATCGCCATCGACGCGTTCGTGGACCTGTTGCCGGCCATGGCATCCCGTATCCTGCGGATCGCGGCAGCCACGATCGTCTTTGCCACCCTTCTGACGATGACGGTTCTGGCGACGCGCCTGACCCTGTCCACGACGGATGTGCCCACCACGGTCCTGCGCCTGCCGCAAGCCATCATATACGCAGCCGCGGCCTGCGGTTTCGCCCTGATGACGCTGCGTCATGCCGTCTCGTCGGTGCGGACGTTGAGGCAGGGGGCAAACACATGATCCTCTGGCCCATGGCATTGATGCTCGGACTTCTCGTCATGAGCGTACCGGTGGCTTTCTCGCTGATCGCGGCAAGCCTTCTGTTCTTCCAGCTGGGCGGCGCGCTGCCAATCGACCTGTTCGCGCAACGGATCGTGTCCAGCACCGAGTCTTTCCCGCTGCTCGCGCTCCCCTTCTTCGTGCTTGCCGGCAGCATCATGAACGCGGCCGGCATTACCCGCCGGCTCCTTGCCCTTGCCGACGCGTTCGTCGGCCACTTCACGGGCGGGCTCGCCCAGGTCAGCGTTATCCTGGCGACGATGATGGGCGGCCTGACGGCCTCGGCAAATGCCGACGCCGCCATGCTGTCCAAGATGCTGGGGCCCACGATGATACGCCGGGGCTATCCGGCTGGCTTTGCCGCCGCGACCGTCGCCTGCTCGTCGGTCATCGTGGCGATGATACCGCCCGGCATCGGCCTGATCGTCTACGCGTTCATGGCCAATGTCTCGATCGGGCGTCTATTCATCGCGGGCATCGTGCCGGGGCTGGTGGTCGCCGTTGCGCTGATGATCGCCATCTACCTCGTCTCCAAGCGTCGCGGCTATCGCCCGGAACGGACCCACATGGTGTCCGGCCGTCAACTCTGGACCGCATTCCGCGAGGCCATCTGGGCGCTGACCCTGCCGCTCTTCATCGTCATCGGCCTCAGATACGGTGTCTTCACCCCGACGGAGGCAGGCGCCATCGCCGTTCTCTACGCGATCGGTGTCGGCATCTTCGCCCATCGCGAGTTGAGCCTGGCGCAGGTTCCGGAGATCATCCGCGATACGGTGACCACCATTTCCATCGTGATGCTGATCATCTGCGGGGCTTCCGCCTTCGGCTACTACATGGTCTGGGAACAGGTCCCGACGCAGATCGCCGCAGCCCTGATCGCGACGACCGACGATTCGCTGGTTTTCTTCCTGATCGTCAACCTGATCTTCCTGGCGATCGGCATGTTCATCGAGGGCACGGCGGCCATCATCCTGCTGACGCCGATCCTTGCGCCGGTGGCGGTTTCGCTGGGCATAGACCCGATCCACTTCGGCATCGTCACCGTGTTCAACCTGACGCTCGGCGGCGTAACGCCGCCGGTCGGAACGCTGACCTTCACGGCAAGCAGCGTGTTGCGCATTCCGGTTTCATCGGCCTTCCGCCATTCGCTGCCGCTGCTGGCCGCGCTGCTGGTGGTGCTCGTGCTGCTGACCCTTGTGCCGGCCATCTCGCTCACCTTGCCAAACCTGATGATGCCCTGAGCGCAACGAGACAATGATGCTGAACAGAAACTCCACTTCGAACGGGGAGGCGGCTGACCTGCCGCTCGCCGGGATCACGGTCCTGGATTTCAGCCAGTTCCTGGCCGGGCCCTCGGCCTCGCTGCGGCTGGCCGATCTCGGAGCCGACGTCATCAAGGTCGAACGCCCGGACGGCGGCGACCTCAGCCGGCGGCTCTATGTCTCGAACTTGCGGATCGACGGCGACAGTACCCTGTTTCACACCATCAACCGCAACAAGCGAAGCCTTGCCGCCGACCTGAAGAATCCTGACGATATGGCCCGGCTCCGGACGCTGCTGAAGACGGCCGACGTCATGATCCAGAACTTCAGGCCCGGCGTCATGGAGCGCCTCGGTCTCGGATACGAGGACGTGCGCACGATCAATCCCGCGCTCGTCTATGCCTCGGTCTCGGGCTACGGAGATGCCGGGCCCTGGCGCGGCAAGCCCGGGCAGGATCTTCTGGTGCAGGCCATGTCGGGCCTTGCCTGGATGTCGGGCAATGCCAGCGAGCCGCCCGTCGCCACCGGCGTCGCCGTGGCCGACATGATGACGGGCACCCACCTCGTCCAGGGGATACTCGCCGCGCTGGTGCGGCGCGGCGTCAGCGGGCGGGGCGGTCGTATCGATGTCAGCCTGATGGAGTCCATCCTGGATCTCCAGTTCGAGTTCTTCAGTACCTTCCTGAACGATGGCGAAAAGGCGCCGGTGCGCGGCAGCATCGGCAGCGCCAGTGCCTATCTGAGCGCGCCATACGGCATCTATCCGACGCGCGACGGTTTCCTGGCCATCGCCATGAACCCCATCGACAAGCTGGCCGGCCTGATCGAGGCGCCGGAACTGGAGCCCTATCATGCGCCGGCCACCTGGTTCGACGGCCGCGACGAGATCAAGGCGATCATTTCCCGCCACATCGCCACACGGTCCACCGCCGAGTGGCTGGCCGTGCTGGAGCCCGCCGACATCTGGTGCGCCCCTGTGATGAGCTGGCCGGAACTTGTCTCGCACGAGGGTTTCAAATCGCTCGGCATGGTCCAGCAGGTCAGCACCAACACGGGGGCGACACTGCGCACCACGCGCTGTCCCATCCGCGTAGATGGCCGGATCCTCACGTCCGGGCGCGGCGCGCCGAAGGTTGGCGAGCACAACAAGGAGATACTGGACAGCATGCGTATGGCGGAGGAGTGCAAATGATCGTCGAGCGATATTTCGAGGACTACCTGGTCGGCGAAACGACCCTGACAAGCGGACGCACCATCACGGAAGCGGACATCGTACTGCATGCCGGGCAGACCGGCGACTTCTTCCCCCACCACATGGATGCCGACTGGTGCGCAACGCAGCCGTTCAGGCAGAGGATCGCGCATGGCACGCTGGTGTTCAGCGTCGGCATCGGGATGGCCGCCAGCGTCATCAATCCGCACAGCATGTCGTACGGCTATGACAGGCTGCGTTTCGTCCGGCCCGTCTTCATCAACGATACGATCAGGGTCCGAACCACGATCACCGAGAAGCGGGACCACAAGCGCCCCGACCAGGGGCTCGTGATCGAGAATGTCGAGGTGTTGAAGAAGGACGATTCAGTGGCGCTCTTCGCCAGTCATATCCACATCGTGACGCGCCGGGAGGCGCTTGCCGCATGAGCGTTCGAATCCTCAATTGGAGCAACCGGCGGGCCCTGGCCCCCATCGCCGAGGCGATCCGCAGCTTCACCGAACGATACCCCGGCGCGGACGTGGCCCAGGTCGAAAGGCCGCTCAGCGATTTCGAGCATCAGGGCATCGAAGGCG
This sequence comes from Aureimonas sp. OT7, assembly GCF_014844055.1. NCBI lineage: Bacteria > Pseudomonadati > Pseudomonadota > Alphaproteobacteria > Hyphomicrobiales > Aurantimonadaceae > Aureimonas > Aureimonas sp. OT7. The sequence goes on along the minus strand of NZ_CP062167.1, from coordinate 3,034,896 downwards.
TGGCCGCGCAATACGACATCGTCATCTTCGACCACCCCTTCTGCGGGCGCATCGCCGCCTCTGGATGCTTCGAACCGCTGGAAGCCCCTCTTGCCGATCTCCTCGGAGACGACCGGGCAAACCTTTACATCGGTCCGAGCCTCGCAACCTACCGGTATCGAGAGCATGTCTGGGGTGCACCCATCGATGGGGCGACGCAGAATGCCGCATACCGCCCCGACCTTCTGGAACGGATCGGCGGCCGGGTGCCCGAAAGCCATGCCGACGTTCTGCAGCTCGGGCGGCTGGCGCGTGGATCGGGCCTATGGTTGGGAACGGCCCTCCAGACGCCGCACGCCTTCATGTCCATCCTGTCGTACATGGCCAATATCGGCCAGCCGGTGCGCGCGGATGATGACGCGCTCCTGGAGATACCGGAGGCGTCCTTCGCCAGGGCGTACCAGGCGATGGATGAGTTGATCCGGCTTTGCCCGCCGGAGGCGCATGGCTGGAACAGCATCGACCTGCATGAACAGATGATCGCGCGCGACGATATCGTCTACACGCCGGCCGTGTATGGATATGCCACCTATGGCGAGGCAGACATGCGTCGTCGCCTCGGCTTTGCGCCTTTCGCCGGCCTCGATGCGCCTTATCACGCCGGCTCCACCATCGGCGGAACCGCGCTCGGCCTGTCTGCCTCGGCGTCCGACAGGGATATGGCGCTGGCCTTCATTCGGCATGCACTGGAGCTTGGCATCGTCCATCGCCGGATCGGCCATCACCATGGGCAGGCTGCCGCGCGCGCGGAATGGGACGATCCAGAAATAGACCGTATCTTCAATGGGTTCCAGTCGGGCTCTTACTCGTCGATGGAGACGGCATGGACGCGGCCGCGCTACCCCGGCTATCCGGAGTTCCAGCGCAAGGCCGGGGAGGCCATGGCATCCTGCCTTTCGGCCGGGGCAGACGCCGCGAAGGCGCATGGCATGCTCTGCGATATAGCGGGCTTCGGCGTCCGGGCAGGCGTGGCGCGGTAGTCAGTCGCCGGAGCCCAGATCGGCATCGCCCGACACGTCGCCCTCGGTCTCTGCCGCCGCTTCCCCTCCCAACTCCTCGAAGCTCGGCACCGGGCCGGCGGATATCTCGTCGCCGCTGCCGTCGGCCGCCGGCTGGGGCGTAGCGGTGCCGTTGGCCACCAGCTCGACCTCTTCGTTCCGGCCGGCCGCGACATTGTAGACGCGCTGGTAGATGCGGTCCTTGTTCTTGGCGACGATGAGGTATTCGCCCTCGGCCAGCACCATGGACGCGAACGCGCCGACATTCTCGCGGATGAGGTCGCCCTGCGATGACGAGATGGACCAGGCGGTATCGGCAAGCGCTTCGCCCCCGGCCTCGCGCACCAGCTTCAGCGTCACCTCGGCCGCACGCTGCGTCAGCCGTGCGTCGGTGACGCGTCCGGTTTCCACCTTGATGTCCGCGCGTGCCACCGCGTTGACCGCCCCGTAGTTGGAAACGACGTGATAATCGCCGGCGTTCAACCGCACCACGGTTCCCGGAGCGACGTCCTCGGCCACCAACCGTCGGTCCTGCGCGGTAGGCCCCTGCGTATAGATGTCGAAGGTAAGGAGCTTGGAGGTGATCGCCTCGCCGTTGCCGGCGGTGGCACTGAGCCGCAATCCGCCGGCCTCCAGCACGACGGTATCCGTCAAACTCCTGCCATCGAAGTCGATGCGCTTGGTAACCCCGGCGCGGCCGTATCCGACATGCAGCAGGTAGGAGCCCGTCGGTACGTTGAACTGGACGCTGCCACCCCGCTGGATGCCGACGAGTTGCAGCTTGCCTTCCCGGTTGAGGCGGGTGGAGAACAGGCGCCAGACCAGGCCGTTTGGAATGGCCGCGCCATCCTCGCCCATGAGTGCGTTGAACGTCAGTGCGCCGTTGCGCGCAGTGTCATTGAGCTGCGGCAGGATATCGCCGGGAATCGCGGGAAGGTTGGGCACCGCATAGGAGGATAGGCCGTCGGCTGGCATCGGCAGCTCGATCCGGTCCTGCGGGCCGCGCCCGTTGCCGAAGGGAATGCCGAGCCGCTCGTTCTGCATTGCGTCAGGAATGCCCGAGGGAGAGGCATAGGCGCCGCCGCTGTCGTCGTCGCCGCCACCGCCCGGGGGCGGGCCGCCTTGCGCAAACGCATTCGACGACGCCATCGCGAGCGCGACAAGCAACATGGCACTCGACTTTCTCACGCGTAGCCCTTCATCCCATTTCGCATTGGCAAAGTTTCGTCGCCCCGATATGGCTGACGATCCGGTCGCGGCGCAAGGTGCGCCTTGAAATCGGGCCGAAAAGTGATGATGGCAGAGGAAGATCGACGACGATGACCGAACTGAAGCACCATCTGGCGACGCGGCGTTCGATCTCGATCCCCGATATCAAGGCCCCGGCGCCCGAGGGCGAGGAACTCGACCAGATCCTGCGACTTGCGGTCCGCGTGCCCGATCACGGCAAGCTTGCTCCATGGCGGCTGATTCTCATCCGTGGCGATGCCGCCGCCACCCTGGGCAAGGCGATGGCCGACATCGCCGAGAGCAACGAAGGCCCGCTCTCGGAGGCGCGCCGCGCCTTCGAGCTGGACCGCTTCACCCGCGCGCCGCTCGTCGTCGTCGTGGTGTCCAGAGCGGCCCCGCATTTCAAGATACCGGAATGGGAGCAGGTATTGTCGGCCGGCGCGCTGACCATGAACGTGATCCATGCGATGGGCGCGCATGGCTACGCCGCCACCTGGCTGACGGAGTGGCCCGCCTATGACGACCGGGCCAAGGCGGCGCTTGGGGTTTCCCCGGACGAAAAAATCGCCGGGTTTCTTTATGTGGGGACCCCGGCGGACGAGCGGTCGGAGCGTCCGCGCCCCGAACTGTCCGAGATCGTTACGCTGGCAAAGGGCTGAGACGCCATGTTCTACGAGACGTCCGACAATCGCCACGGCCTTGCGCACGACCCCTTCAAGGCCATCGTGTCGCCGCGTCCCATCGGCTGGATCTCCACCCGGTCACGCGGCGGCGCGGTGAACCTGTCGCCCTACAGCTTCTTCAACGCCATTTCGGACAAGCCCAAGCTGGTCATGTTCTCGTCTGGCGGCATGAAGGACTCTGCCACCTTCGCGATCGAAAGCGGCGAATTCGTCTGCAACTTCGCGACGGAGCAGCTGGCCGAAGCGCTGAACCGCAGTTCGGCACCGGCGCCGCGCGGCACGAGTGAATTTTCCTTCTCCGGGCTGACAGAGGCGCCGTGTCGCCTCGTCTCGGCGCCGCGCGTCGCCGAAAGCCCTGCCGCGCTGGAGTGCCGGGTGACCGAGTGGTTTCACCCGCGCGATATCGACGGTGGGCATTCCGGCAACGTCGTCGTGATCGGGCAGGTTGTCGGCATCCATCTCGACGACGCGCTGATCCGCGATGGGCGGATCGACATGGCGCTGGCCGCGCCTTTATCGCGCCTCGGCTACATGGACTATGCCGTGACGCGCGAGGTGTTCGAGATGTTCCGGCCCAAGGCGCCCGACGCCAGCGACCTCGACTAGTAGCGAAACTGCTCCGCCAGGATGCGCTCGTCCCAGCTGTGGTCGCGGTCGAACAGGATCGCGCAGCTGGAGCCGCGCTCCTCGTTTATGCGGATACGCAGGATGGACTTGACCTCGAAATGGTCGGCCACGGCGTTGACGGGCCGCTTCTCCGGTTCCAGCACCTCGATTTCCACCGTCTGCCGGTTGTGCAGCACCGCGCCGCGCCAGCGCCGCGGGCGGAACGGGCTCACGGGTGTCAGCGCCAGCAGGGGCGCATCGATGGGGATGATGGGCCCGCCGGCCGACAGGTTGTAGGCCGTGGAGCCTGTGGCCGTGGCCACCATGACGCCGTCGCAGGCAAGCTCGTCCAGCCGGACCTTGCCGTCGATGGAGATGCGAAGCCGCGCGATCTGGAAGGACTGGCGGAACAGCGCCACCTCGTTGATGGCCAGTGCCTCGTAATCCTGCCCGGTCTTGTCGCTTGCAATCATGCGGAGCGGGTGGATCGTGCTGCGAAGCGCGACGGCAAGGCGCGCTTCCAGCCCTTCCTCGCGGTAGGCATTCATCAGGAAGCCGACCGTGCCCCGGTTCATGCCGTAGATGGCCTTGCCGCTGTTCATGTAGCGGTGCAGCACCTGAAGCATGAAACCGTCGCCGCCCAGTGCCACGATCACGTCGGCATCGTCGGCCGGGGCGCCGTCGTAAAGCGCGGTCAGCCGCGCCAAGGCCGACTGCGCTTCCGGCGTATCGGATGCAAGGAATGCGAAGCTTGGAATGAGACCTGCCCCCGGCTCGAATCTGCGCAGCCCCTTTCGTAAGCTATCGTGCCTTCAAGTCAAAGGGCGAGGAACTCCGCCGAATGGCGAAGGTCCGCCTGCGTCAGCCCGTGCGAGGCCGGGAGGTTTCGGTAGGTGACATCGGCTCCGCAAGCCTTGAGGTGCTCCGCCAGCATCGCCGCGTTGGCGGCCGGGACGATCGGGTCCATGGCGCCCGACAGCATCAGGATCCGCTTGCTCGAAAGATCCGGCGAGGGCATCTTTTGCAAAGGCACCATGGCCCGCAGCAGCACCGCCCCGGCAAGCGCCTCCGGACGCAGCAGCAGAAGCGCCGACGCTATGTTGGCGCCGTTGGAAAAGCCGAAGGCGATCGGCGTATCCAGCCCGTAGGCCAGGCGCGACTCCGCCACGAAGTCGGCCAGTTCGTTGGCGCGAAACTTCACGTCCTCCTCGTCGAAGACGCCTTCGGCCAGTCGGCGGAAAAAGCGCGGCATGCCATTTTCATTAACCTTGCCGCGTGGAGACAACAGGGCCGAGCCGGGCGATACCGTCTGGCCGAGATCGATAAGGTCTTCCTCGTTTCCGCCTGTGCCGTGCAGCAGCAGCAAGGGGCGGCGGGCTTCGTCCTGCCCCGGGCTGTATCGGTGGATGAAGCTGTCCGGTCCTGTCTGTGTCATCCTCGTCGTCCTCTGGCGTATTCCGTCCGCCCAAACGTAATACCGCGCGGCGCTTGTGAAACGCCCATGCCTGTTGACGGTGCTTCCACGCTTCGTGCCATATGCGCTCGGCGGGAGGGCGCATGCAGATCCGGACTATCGAATATTTCGTCGCGCTGGCGCGCGAGCGGCATTTCGGCCGGGCGGCGGCTGCCTGCGGCGTGACCCAGCCCACCTTGTCCGCCGGGATCGGCGCCCTCGAAGACGAACTCGGTGTGCGCCTTGTGTTGAGAGACCGGCGTTTTGCCGGCCTGACGACGGAGGGCGAGGCCGCGCTGCCATGGGCGCAACAGCTCCTGGCCGACGTTTCGGGCCTGCGCGATGCGACGGAGACGCCGCCCGGCGGCGATGTGACGGGGCTGATGAGGCTCGGCATCATCCCGGCGGCCATGCCGGTCTGCGGAGCCTTCGTCGCGGCCTTGCGCAGCCTGCATTCGGCGGTTGCGGTGCAGATTCACGCATTGACCTCCCGCGAGATCGACCGTGCGCTCGCCGGCTACGAGATCGACGTCGGCATGACCTATCTCGACAACGAGCCGCTGCCCGACGTGATATCGGCCACGCTATACCGCGAGACCTATATCTTCGCGACGCCGGCCGGGGGGGCGTTGGCCGGGCGCGCCGCGATCGGCTGGGCGGAGGCGGTCGCGACGCCCCTGTGTCTTCTGGCGCCCGACATGCAGAACCGCCGTATCCTCGACGCCCATCTGGCCGGCATCGGCCTCGACGTCCGGCCGGCGGCCATGGCCAATTCCTATGCCGCCCTCCTGTCGATGGTGCGGGTTGGAGAGTTCTCCTGCATCCTGCCGCAGACCTACGCACGGACGATTGCGTGCGATCCCGCCATCGCCACGATGCCGCTCGATCCGCCGGCGCGGCCGCAGCCCGTCGGCCTGGTCGTGCCCAACCGCCATCCAAGCTCGGTGATGGCGCGGATCGCGCTGTCATGCGGAAGGTCGGCCCACCTGCGCCAGGCCCTGGCCGACATGCTCGGGCCGTCCTGATAGACATCGTCTATCAACCAGTGATGGCGACTATTTGACTGGTTCTAAATTTGGATCGACTCTTCCGTCCCGCAGGAGGAGTGCGCAATGCTGGACAGGGTAGGTGGCAACGGCGGTTACGACGCCGGGAGGCTGGCGGAGATACTCGCCGCCCATGCCGGTCGCAAGGGTGCGCTGCTGCCCATACTGCACGATGTAGTCGGCGAATTCGGTTTCGTCGACGATGCAATGGTGCCGGCAATCGCCGATGCGCTCAACCTGTCGCGGGCCGAAGTGCATGGTGTGGTCACCTTCTATCACGATTTCCGCCGCCGGCCCGCCGGCCGGCATGTCGTCCGGCTCTGCGTCGCGGAAGCCTGCAAGTCTCGGGGGGCCGATGCCCTGGCCGAGGCCGCCGAGCGGCAACTCGGCATACCGATGCACGCGACCGGCGGTGATGGCGCCGTGACGCTGGAGCCCGTGTACTGCCTCGGCCTGTGTTCGCTGTCGCCGGCGGCCATGGTGGACGGACAGGTGCACGCGCGGCTGACGCCGGAGCGGCTGGCTACCTTGTTGGTGGAGGCCGGTCTATGAGCCGCAAGCTGTTCGTGCCCGGTGATGCCGCCGCCGTCTGCGTCGGCGCCGACGAGATCGCCCGGCGCCTTGTCGAGGCCGCCCATGGGCTGGGTATCGACGTGGTCCTGATCCGCAACGGATCGCGCGGGGCGCATTTCCTGGAGCCGCTGATCGAGGTGGAAACGCCGAACGGCCGCATCGGTTATGGGCCGGTCGCGCCGGAGGATGTGGCGGGGCTCGTGGAAGCCGGCGTCTTCGATGGAGCGGAGCACGCCTTGTGCATTGGTCGGCCGGAGGATCACCCGTTCCTGAAAGGGCAGGTGCGCAGCACCTTTGCCCTGTGCGGGATCGTCGATCCGTGTTCCGAAGCCGATTATGCGGCGCATGGCGGCTGGACCGGGCTGAAGGCGGCGCTGGCGATGCCACCGCAGCAGCGCGTCGATACGGTGAAGGCTTCCGGCCTGCGCGGTCGCGGCGGAGCCGGTTTTCCGACCGGCATCAAGTGGGAAACCGTTTTCAAGGCCGATGGCGACGAGAAATTCGTCGTCTGCAACGCCGACGAGGGCGACAGCGGCACCTTTGCCGACAGGATGCTGATGGAGGGCGACCCCTTCCGCATGGTGGAGGGCATGGCGATCTGCGGCGCCACCGTGGGCGCCCGGTACGGCTACATCTACATCCGCTCCGAATACCCCCACGCCATCGCTGCGATGGAACGCGCCATCGTGCAAAGCCGCCGGGCCGGCTGGCTTGGCCCGGATATCCACGGGTTCGGCATCGCCTTCGACATGGAAGTCAGGGTCGGGGCCGGGGCCTATGTCTGCGGCGAGGAAACGGCGCTGCTCAACTCGCTGGAAGGCAAACGGGGGATCGTCCGGGCCAAGCCGCCGCTACCGGCATTGCAGGGCCTGTTCGGCAAGCCGACCGTCATCAATAACGTGCTGAGCCTGGCGACCGTGCCGGCGCTGTTTGCCGAAGGGCCCGAAAGCTACAACGCCATGGGCGTCGGCCGCTCGCGCGGGACGATGCCGGTGCAGCTTGCCGGCAATATCCGGTATGGCGGCCTTTACGAGGTGCCCTTCGGCATAACGCTCGGCGAACTGGTGCTTGGCGTGGGCGGCGGTACGGCCAGCGGGCGGCCGGTGCGCGCCGTGCAGGTGGGCGGACCCCTGGGCGCATACTTCCCGCCGCATCTGTTCGATACGCCCTTCGATTACGAGGCCTTCGCCGCAAAGGACGGGCTGATCGGGCATGGTGGCATCACCGTTTTCGACGATACGGTCGACATGGCGCGGATGGCCCGCTTCGCGCTGGAATTCTGCGCGGTGGAAAGTTGCGGCAAATGCACCCCCTGCCGCATCGGCGCGGTGCGCGGGCAGGAGGTAATGGACCGCATCCTTGCCGCGCGGCAGACGCTGGCGCCGGTGGGTGCCGATCTCGGCCTCCTGGCGGACCTGTGCCAGACCATGAAATTCGGCTCGCTCTGCGCGCTCGGCGGCTTCACGCCGTATCCGGTGTCCAGCGCGATGACCCATTTTCCAGAAGATTTCGACCTGACCCTGCGGGCCTTGCCGGCATCGCTGGAAGCGGCCCGTTGACGGCAGAGGAGGCGACCTTATGTCCCTGATCCGCGAAAAGGATTTCGGCACTCCGCCCAGCGCATCGGGCCAGACCGTTTCCCTGACGATCGACGGCGTCCGCGTGACGGCGGCCGCAGGAACCTCGATCATGCGGGCGGCCTCCGAGATGGGGACCGCCATCCCGAAACTGTGCGCGACCGACAGTCTCGAGCCATTCGGCTCGTGCCGGCTGTGCCTGGTGGAGGTGGATGGCCGGATGGGCACGCCGGCCTCCTGCACGACGCCGGTTGCCGAAGGCATGGTCGTGCGCACCCAGACCGAGCGCCTGAAGACGCTGCGCAAGGGGGTGATGGAGCTCTATATCTCGGATCACCCGCTGGACTGCCTGACATGCGCGGCCAACGGCGATTGCGAGCTGCAGGACATGGCCGGGGCCGTCGGTCTGCGCGAGGTTCGATACGGGTATGACGGCGCCAACCATGTCAAGGCGCGTAACGGCGAGGCGGATAATTTCGCCTATATGCCCAAGGACGAATCCAACCCCTATTTCACCTACGATCCGTCCAAGTGCATCGTATGTTCGCGCTGCGTGCGCGCCTGCGAGGAAGTGCAGGGCACATTCGCGCTCACCATAGCCGGGCGCGGCTTCGACAGCCGGGTATCGCCGAGCCAGTCGCAGGATTTCTTCTCGTCGGAATGCGTTTCGTGCGGCGCCTGCGTACAGGCCTGCCCGACCGCCACGCTGACCGAGCGCAAGGTCATCGAGATCGGCCAACCCGAGCATTCGGCGATCACGACCTGCGCCTATTGTGGGGTCGGTTGCACCTTCAAGGCCGAAATGCGCGGCGAAGAGCTGGTCCGCATGGTGCCGTGGAAGGACGGCAAGGCCAATCACGGTCATTCCTGCGTCAAGGGACGCTTCGCCTGGGGCTACGCCAACCACCGGGAGCGGATCACCACGCCGATGATCCGCGCCTCGACGGCCGATCCGTGGCGGGAGGTGAGCTGGGATGAGGCGATCGCCTATGCCGCTTCCGAATTCCGGCGCATCCAGGCGACGCACGGGGCGGGAAGCGTCGGCGGCATCACCTCGTCGCGCTGCACCAACGAGGAGACGTTCCTGGTGCAGAAGCTGGTGCGCGCAGGGTTCGGCAACAACAATGTCGATACGTGCGCGCGCGTCTGCCACTCTCCCACCGGCTACGGCCTGAAGACGACCTTCGGCACGTCCGCCGGCACCCAGGATTTCGATTCCGTCGACCATGCCGACGTCATCATGGTGATCGGCGCCAACCCGACCGACGGCCACCCCGTCTTCGGCTCCCGCATGAAGCGCCGGCTGCGGCAGGGCGGCAAGCTGATCGTTGTGGATCCACGCCGCATCGATCTTGTGCGGACACCGCATGTGGAGGCCGCTTTCCACCTGCCGCTGCGCCCCGGCACCAACGTCGCGATGCTGACGGCGATGGCCCATGTGATCGTGACTGAGGGCCTTGTCGACGAGGATTATATCCGCAATCGCTGCGACCTGGATGCCTTCGCCGAGTGGGCGGCCTTCGTTGCGCAGGATCGCCATTCCCCCGAAGCCGTGGAAGGCCGTACCGGCGTGCCGGCGGCCGACGTGCGCCAGGCGGCGCGCCTGTACGCAACGGGCGGCAATGCCGCCATCTACTACGGACTCGGCGTGACCGAGCACAGCCAGGGTTCGACTACGGTGATGGCCATCGCCAATCTCGCGATGGCCACCGGCAACGTCGGCAAGCCAGGCAGCGGCGTCAATCCGTTGCGCGGCCAGAACAATGTGCAGGGGGCCTGCGACATGGGCTCCTTCCCGCACGAGCTTTCGGGCTACCGGCATGTGTCGGACGGCGCTGCACGCGGCCTGTTCGAAGAGGCGTGGGGCGTACGCCTCGACGGGGAGCCGGGCCTGCGCATTCCCAACATGCTCGACGAAGCCGTCGCCGGCCGCTTCAAGGGAATCTACATCCAGGGCGAGGACATCCTCCAGTCCGACCCCAATACCCGCCATGTCGCAGCCGGGCTCGATGCGATGGAATGCGTCGTCGTGCAGGACCTGTTTCTCAACGAGACGGCCGTCCACGCGCATGTCTTCCTGCCCGGGTCGACCTTCCTGGAGAAGGACGGCACATTCACCAATGCGGAGCGGCGCATACAACGTGTGCGCCGCGTCATGGCCCCGCGCAACGGGTACGCCGACTGGGAGATCACCCAGATGCTGTCCAATGCGCTGGGCTATCATATGTCCTACGACCATCCATCGGAAATCATGGACGAGATCGCCGCCCTCACGCCGACGTTCCGCGGCGTGACATACGACCGGCTGGATCAGGCCGGCTCCCTGCAATGGCCGGTCAACGAGGCGGCCCCGGACGGCACGCCGACCATGCACATGGATGGCTTCGTACGCGGCAAGGGCCTGTTCGTGCTGACGGAATACGTGCCCACGGACGAGCGGACCGGCCCCCGCTATCCGCTATTGCTGACCACCGGGCGCACCCTCAGCCAGTATAATGTCGGCGCGCAGACGCGACGCACCGAGAATGTCCGCTGGCACGAAGAGGACCTGCTCGAGATCCACCCGCACGATGCGGAGGAGCGCGGCATCAAGGACCGCGATTTCGTGCGTGTCGCCAGCCGGGCAGGGGAAACGGCCCTGCGCGCGCGCATCACCGACAGGGTCGCGCCGGGCGTCGTCTACACGACGTTCCACCATCCGCTCACACAGGCCAATGTGGTGACGACGGACTATTCCGACTGGGCCACCAACTGCCCCGAATACAAGGTGACGGCGGTTCAGGTGTCGCTGTCCAACGGCCCCAGCGACTGGCAGGAGCGGTACGAGGCCCTTGCGAACCGCAGCCGCAGGATCGTGCCGGCGGAGCCTGCGGAATGAGCGGGCGCGCCGATACGCTGGATACGCTGGTCCGCATGGCCAACCAGATCGCGCGCTTCTTCGAAAGCCAGGGCCACGAGCCGGGCGCGCTCGGAATGGCCGACCATCTGGCCGCGTTCTGGACGCCGCGCATGCGGGACGACATCCAGCGCCACGCCGATGCTGGCGGCGAGGGGCTGCTTCCGCTGGCCGTTGCGGCGCTTGCCATCCTGCGGAGGCGGGCCGCGCCGGAGCTTTCGCGCGCGCTGGAGGATGCCGGCGGCGTTTCGGTGGGGACGGAGCGCGGCAGCGACGCGGGCTGATCCGTTGCGGCGGGCTTGCCGCCGGCCGGCAGCGGGTGCAGTGTCGGAACGTCTTGCGGAGGACGACCGACAGCCATGCCCATTCCCTTCAAAGCCGTTCTTGTGCCGCTTCTGCTCCTCTCGGCGGTTCCGGCGGGCTGCCGGACTCTGACCCCCGAAGAGCTGCGCGCCGCCGACGAGGCACAATGCTCCGATTACGGGTTCCGGCGCGGCACCGACGCCTACGCGGCATGCCTGCAGCGCATCGACCTCTCGAGGCAGGCAGACAGACGCCAGATGCTGCGGGATATGAATGAGCCGATCGTGATCTACCGGCCGGTGTATATTCGCTAGGATATATGATGCGCTCCGTCAAAAGGCGTATCCTTAACGGCGCAAAAAGCGGTATGTTGGTCGCGGCCTTAAGCTTCTGGTTCCGGTCTTCAAGGGATGTAATATTCATCGAAGGGGCCACATGACGAGGTCGCCACGGTAACGGTACGTAATTTCCGGGGCTTCGTGTCGCATGCGGAGAGGACTGGATGCATATGCTTTACCAACCGTCGGGTGCCCAGATGCTGGCGCGGAAGCTGTCCGGGATCGGCAATCTCCTGCCGGAGGACGAGGCGGCGATTGCCTCGCTGGAAATGACCGTCATGAATGTCGGGGCCGGTCATCTCATCGCCGAAGAAGGCTCCAGCCCTCGCCACTGCTGCGTCATTATCGCGGGCCTCGCCTGCCGGTACAAGATTCTCGTCGACGGCAAGCGACAGATCATGTCCTTCCACACCCCCGGCGACTTTCCGGATTTCTACAGCCTCCATGTCGATGTGATGGATCACAGCCTTGCAGCGGCGACACCCTGCCAGCTCGGGCTCGTGCCCCATTCGATATTCCGCCAGTGGGTGCGACGGCATCCCCACCTTGCCAACCTGTTGTGGCGGGACACGCTGATCGACGGGTCGATGTTCCGGGAATGGATCGTCAATGTCGGCCGCAGGCCGGGGCCGCGCCGCATATGCCATCTTCTGTGTGAACTCGCAGTAAGGCTGGAAAATGTCGGCCTGGCAGAGGCGGGACGCATTCCCTTTCCGCTCACCCAATCAGACCTCAGCGATGCCGTGGGCCTGTCGGTCGTGCACGTGAACCGTGTGCTCCAGGACCTGAAATCGCAGAATATCGTCCTGTTCCACAACAAGGAGGCGGTCATCGCGGACTGGCCCAAGCTGCGGGCCATGGCGCAATTCGACGGTGCCTATCTTCACCTGAAGGATGGTGGGCGGCAGTTGCGGCATTTCAGGATCTGATCGTGCAAAGCGGGCGGCGGCGCGCGATGCGCCGCCACCCGTCCGATCAGATGTTGCGAACGGCCCCCTTGGCCGCGCTCGTCGTCATGGAGGCATAGGCCCGCAGCGCCGCCGTGACACGGCGTTTGCGCGGCTCGGCCGGCTGCCAGCCATGCTTTTCCTGTTCGACGCGGCGACGCGCCAGTTCGTCGTCGGCCACGGCCAGATGGATGCGGCGGTTGGGGATGTCGATTTCGATCCGGTCCCCGTCCTGCACGAGACCGATCGTGCCGCCTTCCGCCGCCTCGGGCGAGACATGGCCGATCGACAGGCCGGAAGAGCCACCCGAGAAGCGTCCGTCCGTCACCAGTGCGCAAGCCTTGCCGAGGCCCTTCGACTTCAGGTAGCTCGTCGGATAGAGCATTTCCTGCATGCCGGGGCCGCCGCGCGGGCCTTCATAGCGGATCAGTACCACGTCGCCGGCCTGAACCTGGTTGTTGAGGATGCCGTAGACCGCTGCGTCCTGGCTTTCGAAGATGCGCGCCGTGCCATGGAACGTCAGGATGCTGTCATCCACGCCCGCGGTTTTGACGATACAGCCGTACTCGGCGAGGTTGCCGTACAACACCGCCAGGCCGCCATCCCGCGAATAGGCATGCTCGACGTTGCGGATGACGCCCTTCTGGCGGTCGACATCCAGATCGGCGAAGCGCCGATCCTGGCTGAAGGCCACCTGCGTCGGCACGCCGCCCGGCGCGGCGCGGAAGAATTCGCTGACGGAGCGGCTTTCGGTCCGGATGACGTCCCAGCGGTCGAGCGCGTCGGCCATGCTTTCGGCATGGACGCAGCCGACGCTGGTATCCAGCAGGCCGCCGCGATCCAGCTCACCGAGAATGCCCATGATGCCGCCGGCGTGGTGCACATCCTCCATGTGGACGTTGGCGACGGCTGGAGCCACCTTGCACAGGACGGGCACCCGCCGCGACAGGCGGTCGATGTCCTCCATGGTGAAGTCCACTTCTGCCTCGTGTGCCGCCGCCAGGAGGTGCAGGACGGTGTTGGTCGAGCCGCCCATGGCGATGTCCAGCGTCATCGCATTCTCGAAGGCGGCGAAAGTGGCGATGGAGCGCGGCAGGACGGACGCATCGTCCTGTTCGTAATACCGGCGCGCCAGGTCCACCACGAGATGGCCGGCCTCGACGAAAAGACGACGCCGGTCGGCGTGCGTGGCCAGCGTCGAGCCGTTGCCCGGCAGCGAAAGCCCGAGCGCCTCCGTCAGGCAGTTCATGGAATTGGCGGTGAACATGCCCGAGCAGGACCCGCAGGTGGGGCAGGCCGACCGTTCGATCGCCTGTACCTCCTCGTCGGAGATGCGGTCGTCAGCGGCCGCCACCATGGCGTCGACCAGGTCGAGCTTCTTGTCGGTGCCTTCCCAGGTCACCTTGCCGGCTTCCATCGGGCCGCCGGACACGAAGACGACGGGGATGTTCAGCCGCATGGCCGCCATCAGCATGCCGGGCGTAATCTTGTCGCAGTTGGAAATGCACACCATGGCGTCCGCGCAATGGGCGTTCACCATGTATTCGACGCTGTCGGCGATCAACTCGCGCGAGGGCAGCGAATAGAGCATCCCGTCATGACCCATCGCGATGCCGTCATCCACCGCGATGGTGTTGAACTCCTTGGCGACGCCGCCGGCCAGCTCGATCTCCCGCGCGACCAGCTGGCCAAGATCCTTCAGGTGTACATGCCCCGGCACGAACTGCGTGAACGAGTTGACCACCGCGATGATCGGCTTGCCGAAATCGCTGTCCTTCATGCCGGTGGCGCGCCACAGGCCACGGGCACCGGCCATGTTGCGGCCGTGCGTGGTCGTGCGTGAGCGATATGGGGGCATTTCCCTGTTTCCTCTGCTTGACGTCTTTCCGGCTCGGCTGGCCGCTGCCGCTCGATCGTGCCGGACCGTCCCACACATATGACATGGATTGGAACGAGTACAAGTTATCCGTAACGCATGTTACGCCTTCCCGCAAACGTTGGCCAGCCCATGCATTTTTGATTTCGATCAATTCCTGCTTGCTCCGAATCGTTCATCAAGCAACCGTGGGTTCGCAAACATCAGAAACGGGAGCGCGGAAATGACCAACAGGCCAGATGCCGGCGCACCGGAAACCGCGCTCGACCGCGCTTATGCGATGTCCGTTGCCGACGTCATGAGCGCTCTCGCCACCCGGGCCGACGGCCTGACGGGCGAGGAGGCGCGCGAGCGTCTGGCCCTTCATGGCCCGAACCGTCTGCCGGAGCGACGCCGCAAGCACCCGGCCATGCGCTTTCTGGCCCAGTTCAACAATGTGCTGATCTATTTCCTGCTGGCAGCGTCGCTCGCAGCCTTTGCGCTCAACCACGTCATTGACGGCGCCGTGATCGTGGCCGTCGTCATGATCAATGCCGTCATCGGCTTCGTTCAGGAAGGCAAGGCGGAGCACGCGCTGGACGCGATCCGCGATATGGTCGCGCCGCACGCCTTTGCCCTGCGGGACGGTAGGCGGACCGAGCTGGCGGTGGCCGACCTCGTGCCGGGCGACATCGTGCTGCTGGAAGCCGGAGACAAGGTACCGGCCGACCTGCGCATCATCGAAGCGCGCGCCGCGCTCGCCGATGAAGCGGTGCTGACGGGCGAATCCGTCCCGGCGCAGAAATCCGCCGAGCCCGTGGTGGACGCCGCCGCGCTGGGTGACCGCGCCTCCATGCTCTACTCCGGAACGCTGATGGCGACGGGGCAGGCGCGCGCCGTCGTCGTCGGGACTGGCGGTCGCACGGAGATCGGCCGGATCAGCGCCCTGATGGGGGCGGTCGAAACCCTGCAGACGCCGCTGCTGCGCCAGATCAATCGTTTCGGCACGCTGTTCACCTATTTCGCGCTGGCCCTCTCGGCGCTGCTGTTCGCCTTTGCCACGCTGGCACGAGGCTACAGCGCGGTGGATGCGCTGATGGTCGTGGTTTCGCTGGCGGTGGGCGTGGTGCCTGAGGGGCTCCCTGCCGTCATAACCATCACCTTGGCCATCGGCGTCCAGCGCATGGCGGCCCGCCACGCCATCGTGCGCCGCCTGCCGGCGGTGGAAACGCTCGGCGCGACGTCCGTTATCTGCTCGGACAAGACCGGTACGCTCACCCGCAACGAGATGACCGCGCGTCACCTTGTCACCCCGGGTCTGGTGGCTGCCGTGGAGGGGGCGGGGTATCGGCCGGACGGGCGGGTGGGGGAGGGTTTCGTCGCGGCGGCGCCGCTACCCGAAGGCGAGACCGACCTTCTTCTCTACTGCGCGGCGCTCTGCAACGATGCCGAACTGGTCCATGGCGAGGGCGACTGGCGCGTACTCGGCGACCCCATGGAAGGCGCGCTCCTGGCGCTGGCGCGCAAGGCGGGCCTGACGCCCGAAGGTCTTGCCGCATGGAAACGGCTGGACACGATCCCCTTCGATGCGGAGCATCGCTTCATGGCGACCCTGCATGCCGGGCCGGACGCGGAGCGCTGGGTGTTCGTGAAGGGCGCGCCGGAGCGGCTGCTGGCGATGGCCGCCGGCGCGGATACCGCGCGGTGGGAAAGCGAGATCGCCAAGGCGGCCTCGCGGGGCGAACGCGTGCTCGGCTTTGCGGCCCGGCCTGCTGCCGCGGCGGAGACGGCCCTTTCCATGGAGCAGCTGGGCGAAGGGCTGACATTCGTGGGCGTCGTCGGCCTGATCGATCCGCCCCGCGACGAGGCCATCACAGCCATCGCCGATTGCCGCACGGCCGGTATCACCGTCAAGATGATCACTGGCGACCACAAGGAGACGGCAGCCGCCATCGCACGGCAACTGCGCCTGGCAGACGACCCGAAGGCGATGACGGGGGCCGAGCTGGATGCCGTGGCCGAAGCCGATCTTCCGGCCGTGGCGCGGTCGGTCAGCGTCTTTGCGCGGACCAATCCGGAACACAAGCTGCGTATCGTCCGCGCCCTGCAGTCCAACGGGCAGGTCGTCGCCATGACGGGGGACGGCGTCAATGACGCTCCGTCTCTCAAGCAGGCCGATGTCGGCGTGGCCATGGGCCGCAAAGGTACGGAAGCCGCCAAGGAAGCGGCGGAGATGGTGCTGGCGAACGACGATTTCGCCTCCATCGTGGCGGCCGTGCGGGAGGGGCGCACCGTCTACGACAACATCCGCAAGGTGATCGCCTGGACGCTGCCCACCAATGGCGGCGAGGTGCTGGCCGTCGTCGTCGCCCTGTTCGTCGGCGCGACGCTGCCGATGACGCCGGCGCAGATCTTGTGGATCAACATGATCCTCACCATCACGCTCGGCCTCGTGCTGGCCTTCGAGCCGCCGGAGCCGCGCGTGATGGATCGCCCGCCCCGCCCGGCCGGAACAGCCCTCCTGTCGCGGTTTCTCGTGTGGAGGATCTGCTTCGTATCGCTGCTCTTCACGGTCGGGGTGTTCTTCATCTTCAACTGGGCGCTCTGGCGCGGCCTCGGCGTCGATACCGCCCGGACCATGGTGGTCAACCAGCTCGTGGTGATGGAGATCTTCTACCTCTTCAATGTGCGCTACCTGCACCAGGGCTCGATCAGCCTGCGCGGCATCCTCGGCACCCCTGTACTTCTGCTCGCGCTGGCGGCGGTTACGCTTGCGCAGTTCGCATTCACCTACCTTCCGGTCATGCACACGCTGTTTGCCAGCGCACCGGTGCCCGTCGCGGACGGGGCGCTGATCCTTTTCGTCGGCATCGCGTTGCTGCTGATACTGGAAGTTGAAAAAATGCTCCTCGGCAAAACCGGACCCGGACGGGAATGATCCCTTTCGCAACAACAGGAAACCAGTTCATGTCGCCTGCCTACAAGACCGTCATGCTCACGCTTCTGCCCGAGGCGGACGCCCGCAACGCTGCCAGCCCGGCAACGGCGATGGCCATCGCCATCACCAGTCATTTCGAGGGGCGCCTGACCATCGATTTCCTGTCGCCGCAACCGGCCTGGATTCCGTACAGCCTGGTCACCGACATGCCGGGCCAGATGCTGGCCGAGCAGACGCGCAAGCTGGAAGCGCGGGCGCATGCCAGCATGGACCTGGCGGCTGGCGCGGCGCGGCAGGCGGGCATCCACCCGGAAACGCAGCTCATCTCACTCGATTTTCTCGCTCTGGTGGGTCGTGCGGCCCTGCGCGCCCAGTTGCAGGACGTCGTGGTGGTCGATGCCGGCGGCAGCAGCCTGCGCGACGAACGCGAGATCGTGGAGGCGCTGTTGTTCCGCAGCGGCCGGCCGGTCATCCGCGTTCCAGCCGCAAGCGCCGGCAAGCTGCCGTCGAAGGTGCTCGTCGCCTGGGATGGCAGCGTACCGGCGGTGCGCGCTGTGCGCGAAGCGCTGCCCATGCTGCACCTGGCCGATGAGGTCCAGGTTGTCACCGTGCGTGGAGAAAAGGACGTCTCCAACATCCAGCCCGCCGAAAAGCTGGTCGGTTATCTATCGGCCCATGGGGTCGCGGCTTCCGAGACGGTGTTGACCGCGGCGCGCCGCAATGTCGCCGATGCGTTGCGCAACCACGCGCTGGATGAGGGGGCGGAGCTTCTGGTGATGGGCGCCTATGCGCATTCCCGCATGCAGCAGGCCGTTCTGGGCGGCGTCACGAGCGCGCTCCTGAACGACAGCCCGATACCGCTTCTGCTGGCTCACTGATCCGGAGACGGAGGCCTATTTCCAGGTCGCCGCGTACATGTTGCGCGACGCGCAGCCGGCTTCCTCCCGCTGCAGGGAGGGCAGGTCGCCCGGCAGTCTCTGCGGGCGGCCGTTGCGCAGGTCCAGAATGGCGTCCGAGACCGCAAGGCAACGTTCGCGCGCGACATAATACTGAAACGTGTCGGACGCGCCGAAGGAGCCACCATAGGCCCAATGCGCGAACAGGCCCAGGGCGACCAGTAGCGCCATGACGGCGGGGACGGATCCAAAACGCTGCCGGTCTTCATCCCAATCGTTGTAGGACGCGCCCTTTTTGGCCACGGCTTGCGGTTCCTGCGGCCGGGTGGGCCGGTTCACGGCCGGGGCGATCGAGGGCGGCAGGGTGAAATGGGCGCTGTCGCTCCGTTCCATTATGGCGGCTTCCAGATCGCGCTGCGCCTGCTGCAAACGACGCTGGAACTCGATCCGAACGGAGGGGTCGGCATCGGCATCGATCTCGCAGATCATCTCGGCCTTGCCGAGCATGCGTGCCGTGGCGACCAACTGAAGAACGTGAGACCGCAGCTCAGGTGTCATCGGCTCCGCGGACAATGCGGGACCGACAGGTTCGGCATCCTTCGGAGGGCCGGACAAATGCACCGTCAAAACTCCAGATCGGTATAAACGTTAATATTAATATTTTGAACGAAATCTTATAGCTGACTGTAATCGAGAATCGTGTGCGGATTCAACCCTTCACGTAGGGTGGAACGCCGTTGCCTTTTGTTCCTTATGCGATAACTGAGGCATGAAAGGCTGGCAATCATGACAAAGGCGTAGACGCGACAGCAGTTTGCGCTGGACTTCGTTGAAACGGCCCTAACAAGACTTCCGTCCCATGCGGCATTCCGCCTCATGGGGCGATATTCGGATGTCATCGTTTCATGATGCGTTTTCTGGCCATCGCGCTTGTCGTCCTTCTGGTGTTCGCCGCGGCTTCCGTGGTTGCCGCCTACGCCTTCGGCCGCTTCGCGGAAGGCGCGCGAGGCGCGCCCAGCCACGCTTTGTCCCGCGACGGGGCGCCGACGGTGCTGGACGCCTATATGGATGGGCTGCGCAAGGGCCACGATGCGGAAAGCGGGCTCGTGCTCGTATCGTCCAACCTCGATGCGTTCGCCGCGCGCGCCTTGTCCGCACGCATCGCGGGGCGCAGCCTGGACCTCATGTATTATATCTGGAACGACGACCTGACCGGCCGTCTCATCCTGCGCGAGGCGCTGGCGGCGGCGGATAGGGGCGTGCGCGTACGCCTGCTGCTCGACGATATCGGCGTATCCCTGTCCGACAGGACGTTCCTGGCGGTCGACAGCCATCCGCTGATCGAGGTGCGCCTGTTCAACCCCACCCATGCCCGCGAGAATCCGATCATTCGTGGCCTCGAGATGGCGTTGCGCATGGTGAGCGTGAACCGGCGCATGCACAACAAGGCCTGGATCGCGGATGGTCAGATCGCGATCGTGGGCGGCAGGAACATCGGCGACGAGTATTTCGATGCGGCGGAGGCGTCGAACTTCCGAGATCTGGACATCATCGCCATCGGCGAAATGGCCGGCCAGGCGGAAGTGATCTTCGACGAGTACTGGAACAGCGGTCTGGCGCTGCCGGTGCGGGCCCTGGCCGAACGGGAGACGCCGCCACTGGACGGACTGCGTCAGGCGTTCCACCGGCTGGCGGAAACCGCTCCCGCCAACCCGTATATAAAGCGGCTGCGCGAGCGCCTCACGGTCGCGTCGCTGTTCGACGACGCCGACGTGCACTGGACGCAGGAGGCAAGGCTTGTGTCCGACCCTGCCGAAAAGGCCGCTGGCAAAAGCGGCCGCAATGCACTGCTGGAGGAACTGGTGCCGCTGCTGGCGTCCAGCGAGCGGCAGCTCAACATCTCGTCCCCCTACTTCATTCCGGGCGACGAGGGCACGCGCTTTTTCGCGCGGCTGGTGGAGAAGGGCGTCGACGTGACGGTGCTGACCAATTCGCTGGCCGCCACCGATGTCGCCGCGGTGCATGGCGGGTATGCGCCCTACCGGAAGCCGCTGCTGCGAAGCGGCGTGAGCCTGTTCGAGCTGAAGCCGACCGCCGCCTCCGGCGGGATCAGCCTGCGCGGCTCCAGTCAGGCGAGCCTGCATACCAAGGCTTTCACAAGCGATGGAACGGCGGGCTTCGTCGGCTCGCTGAATTTCGATCCGCGCTCCGTTTCCCTGAACACGGAGATGGGCGTACTCTTCGCGGTGCCGGCACTCGTTGGCGAAATGGATCGCATCTTCGCGGAGGAGATATCGCCGGCGATGAGCTATCGCGTCACGCTGGATGCCGACGGGGGCCTGATATGGAACGCGACGGAATCGGGGGTTCCCGTCCAGTTGACGCAGGAGCCCGAGGCCGGGCTTGGCCGCCGGATCCTGGCCACGGTGGTGGGCTGGCTGCCGCTGGAGTCTCAATTATAGGTAGGTCACTGCGGTCCGATGGCGCTTTCGCCGAATATAATTCGGCATTATTGCGAAAGATCAGCATTCAAGTCCGCCTGTCGGCCGACTAATTGAGTATCGGCAGTGGGCGCGGCGTGCGCTCCTTGGAGACAGAGATGAGCGTAGCCAACCGGATCGATCAAGCGGTGCAACCCCAGCCGTTCGGCGCCTTCGATGCGCAGGTGACGGCCGATACGCCCTTGCGGCGCGCCATAACGCAGGCGACCCGCCGGCCGGAACCGGAGTGCCTGCCACCATTGCTGGATGCCGCGCGGCAGGCGCCCGACACCGCCGACCATATCCGCGCCCTTGCCGGGCGACTGGTTCGCGGCCTGCGCGCCAAGGCGAGCAACAGCGGCGTCCCCGGCCTCATCCACGAGTATTCGCTGTCCAGCCAGGAGGGCATCGCCCTGATGTGCCTTGCGGAGGCGTTGCTGCGCATTCCCGACAAGGCGACACGGGACGCGCTCATCCGCGACAAGATATCCAGGGGAGATTGGCGCGCCCATATCGACGACGACAACTCGCTCTTCGTCAACGCGGCAACATGGGGCCTCCTGGTAACCGGCAGGCTGACGGCGACCGTCAGCGAGGCCGGCCTGTCGCGGGCGCTGACGCGGCTTGTCGGCCGCTTCGGCGAGCCCGTCATCCGGCAGGGGCTGGATATCGCCATGCGCCTGATGGGCGAGCAGTTCGTGCGCGGCGAGACCATCGAGGAGGCGCTGAAGCGCAGCCGCTCGATGGAGCGCAAGGGCTTTCGCTACTCCTACGACATGCTGGGCGAAGCCGCCATGACGGCGGCCGATGCGGCGCGCTACCTCGCCGAGTACGAAAAGGCCATCCACGCCATCGGTGCGGCCTCTGGCGGCAAGGGCGTGCAGGAAGGGCCAGGCATCTCCATCAAATTGTCGGCCCTGCATCCGCGCTATGCACGCGCCAAGGCCGAACGCGTGATGGCGGAGCTGTACCCGCGCCTGGCGGCACTGGCCCTTCTGTGCCGGCGCTACGACATCGGCCTCAACATCGACGCGGAGGAGGCCGACAGGCTCGAGATTTCGCTCGACCTGCTCGAAAGGCTGGCTTTCGAACCCGCCTTGGACGGCTGGGACGGCATCGGCTTCGTCGTGCAGGCCTATGGCAAGCGCTGCCCCCTCGTCATCGACTGGCTGGTGGATCTGGGGCGGCGCAGCGGCCATCGTCTCATGGTGCGGCTGGTCAAGGGCGCGTACTGGGACGCGGAGATCAAGCGCGCCCAGGTGGACGGCTTTGCCGACTTTCCGGTGTATACGCGCAAGGTGCATACCGATGTCGCCTATATCGCATGCGCCCGGCGGCTGCTGGCCGCGCCGGATGCGATCTTCCCGCAGTTCGCGACCCACAATGCGCAGACGCTGGCCACCATCTACATGATGGCCGATCCGGCGAGCTATATTCGCGGCCAGTATGAATTCCAGTGCCTGCACGGAATGGGCGAAGCGCTTTACGAGGAAGTCGTCGGTCCGGAGCGGCTGGACCGGCCCTGTCGGATCTACGCGCCGGTCGGCACGCACGAAACGCTTCTGGCCTATCTGGTGCGGCGCCTTCTGGAAAACGGCGCCAACTCGTCCTTCGTCAACCGGATCGCCGACGAGGCGGTGCCCGTCGACGAGCTGGTGGCCGACCCCGTCGATGCCGCTTTCGCCATCGAACCGCTCGGCAGCACCAACCCGGCCATCCTGCTGCCGGGCCGGCTGTACGGGGAACGGCGGATAAACTCCAGCGGCGTGGATCTCGCCGACGAAACGGTGCTGGCGACGCTGGGTGACGGCTTGAGGGCCAGCGCCTCGGAAAGCTGGACGGCGCGTGCGCCGCATGGCGCCGGCACCGGCAGTCTGCAGGCGGTTGCCAACCCGGCGGATCGCCGCGAGGTGGTCGGCACCGTCGAGACGGTCGATCCCGGCAGGATCGGAGTTCTCGTCCAGCGCGCGTGCGCCGGCGCAAGCGCCTGGGCGGCCCGCTCGGCCGACGAGCGCGCCGCCATACTCGATCGTGCGGCGGAGCTGTTCGAGGAGAATACCGCGCGCCTGCTCGGCATCACCGTGCGGGAGGCGGGCAAGAGCCTGCCCAACGCCGTGGCGGAACTGCGTGAGGCGGTGGACTTCCTGCGCTATTACGCCGCCGAGATCCGCGACCTGGGATCGCACGCGGCGTGCCGGCCCCTGGGCGTCATCGCCTGCATCAGCCCTTGGAACTTTCCGTTGGCCATCTTCACCGGGCAAGTGGCGGCAGCCCTGGCCGCAGGCAATGCCGTTCTGGCCAAGCCGGCCGAGGAAACGCCCCTCGTGGCGGCAGAGGCGGTGCGCCTGATGCATTCGGCGGGCGTGCCGGACGATGCCCTGATCTTCACGCCCGGCGCAGGTGATGTCGGCGCGGCGCTGACTGCCGCCCCGGACGTGTCCGGCGTCATGTTCACCGGGTCCACGGACGTCGCCCGGCTGATCGAGGCCAGCCTGGCTGGGCGCCGCACGCCGGATGGGCGCATCGCGCCTCTGATTGCCGAGACGGGCGGCCAGAATGCGATGATCGTCGATTCCTCGGCGCTGACCGAGCAGGTCGTAGGGGATGTCGTCGCCTCGGCCTTCGACAGTGCCGGCCAGCGATGCTCGGCCCTGCGCATTCTCTGCATGCAGGAAGAGGCTGCCGACCGCACCCTCGCCATGCTGCGCGGCGCCCTGGACGAACTGGCGATCGGGCGCACCGACCGCCTGTCGTCCGACATCGGCCCCGTCATCACCGACGAGGCGCGCAAGACCATCGAGGCGCATGTGGAAGCCATGCGGAACAAGGGCTACCCGGTCAGCCGCCAGACCCTGCCGCCGGAGACCGGGCACGGAACCTTCGTGGCGCCCACCATCGTCGAGATCGACGATATCGCGGCCGTCAAGCGCGAGGTGTTCGGGCCCGTCCTGCATGTCGTTCGCTACCGCCGTGCCGACCTGGCTCCGCTGATCGAGGCGATTAACGCAACGGGATACGGGCTCACCTTCGGTTTGCATACGCGCATCGACGAGACCATCGAGACGGTTCTCGGCCGCATCAGGGTCGGCAACGTCTATGTCAACCGCAACGTCATCGGGGCGGTCGTCGGGGTGCAGCCCTTCGGCGGACGGGGCCTGTCCGGTACGGGGCCCAAGGCGGGCGGGCCGCTTTACCTTCGCCGGCTTCTGGCGGCGCAGCCGGAGCCGGTCTTCCGGGGAAAGGCGCCGGCGCGCCTGAGCGACTATGCCAACTGGCTCGTCCAGATCGGACAGGCGGCGGCCGCCGACAAGGTCCGCGCGCAGGCCGAGGAATCGCTTCTCGGCTATTCGACCGAACTGCCGGGCCCTGTGGGCGAGCGGAACGTCTATGAAATCCATCCGCGCGGGCGGGTGCTGCTTCTGGCGGAGACGGAAGAGGGGCTCGCGGTGCAGATGGGCGCGGCGCTGGCAACGGGCAATTCCGTTGCGATTCCGGCGCGCGATTTCGACCGGTTCGCACTCGACCGCCTGCCGTTGGATCTGCAGCCCACGCTTTTGAAGGACGGTGCGATCCCCGCCGACATCGCCGCCGTTCTGGTCGAGGGCAGCGCGGAGCGCGTCGCCAATTTGCAGCGACGCCTGACCGAAAAGGACGGCGGTATCGCCCTCGTGCAGGCGATGACTTCGGCACAGATCGCCGAGGGCGGGTTCTATCGCCTGGAATGGCTGATCGAGGAGCGTTCGACCAGCATCAACACGGCAGCCGCCGGCGGCAATGCCAGCCTGATGGCGATTGCCTGACCGTATGCGGGAGGCGCTCGACGAACTGCTCACCTGCCTGGGGCCGGCCGGCTGCCTGGCCGGTCCGGATGTCCCGGCGGCGTCGCGCACCGATGAAAGCCGCACCGGCCACCATCTGCCCGCCGCGCTTCTGCGGCCGGCAAGTGTGGACCAGCTATCGCGGGCGATGGCGATCTGCCATCGGCATAAGCTTCGCATCGTACCACAGGGCGGCATGACGGGCCTTGCCGGCGGCGCCAATCCGTCACCGGGCGACGTGGCGGTGTCGCTGGCGCGCTTCCATGGCGTGGAGGCCGTGGACCGGCAGGCTGCAACGATGTGCGTGCGCGCCGGCACCGTTCTGGCCGTCGCGCAGGAGGCGGCCGAGGACGCCGGTTTCGTATTCCCCATCGACTACGGAGCGCGCGGCTCCTGCCAGATCGGCGGCCTTGTGGCCACCAATGCCGGCGGGCCGCGGGTCATTCGCTACGGCACCACGCGGAGCAACGTGCTGGGGCTGGAGGTGGTGCTGGCCGACGGCACGGTGCTGTCGCATCTGGGTGGCCAGTTGAAGGACAATACGGGCTATGATCTGAAAAGCCTGTTCGTCGGCTCGGAGGGGACGCTCGGCGTCGTCACGCGCGCGGTCTTCCGTCTGTGGCCGAAACCCGCGGAAACCTATACGGCGTTATGCGCCTTGCCGGATGCCACGGCGGCAACCGCGCTGCTGGCTGCGGCCCGCTCGGCGGTGACGGTATCCGCGTACGAAGCCTTGTGGCCGGCCTATTACGATATCGGGTGCCGGCTGGCGAAGACGCGCCCCTTCGACGCTACGCCGGCTGTCTGCGTCCTCATAGAGGCCGAGCAGCCCCTGGAAGCGCTTCTGGCCACCGCCTTCGAGGAGGGACTTGTCGAGGACGCGCTGATGGCGCGTTCCTGTGCCGATGCCCGGGCATTCTGGGCGGTCCGCGAGGCGGCGGGGCTCGACGACGCGCTGCCGGGCCTGATGAACTTCGACGTCAGCGTCGAGCTGCAGGCGATGCCGACCTTCGTCGACGGCATGGCCGCCGCCATCGAAAATGCCTTCCCCGGCACACGGAGCCTTTTCTTTGGCCATATGGGTGACGGCAACCTGCACCTGATCCTGCATCGCGACGCGATGGACGCGGGTACCGCCCACGCCCTGGACGATCTGGTTTACGAGCGCGTGCGCCGGGAAGGCGGCTCCGTTTCGGCAGAGCATGGCATCGGAACGCTGAAGCGCGACTGGCTCGGCTTTTCGCGCAGCCCGGCTGAAATCCAGGCCATGCACGCGATCAAGTCCGCGCTGGACCCGGACGGGGTCATGAATCCGGGCAAGCTGTTGCCGCGCCGGTCTGGACTCCGAGTTGATCTGCGAACGGAAAGCACATAATCACCCGGTTCCGAGCCTTGATATCGCTTGTCGCTGCGCGACAGGCATTTGGAGCATGAGATGGATCCTGATGGCGGCCTGGAAACGAAGATCACTCCCGTCATCATGGTCGGCGGTGCCGGAACGCGGCTGTGGCCGATTTCCCGTGAAACGATGCCCAAGCAGTTCATCGCGATCATGGATGACGGCCATTCTACCTTTCAGGGCACCCTGACACGGATAACGGGGCCAAACTTCAATCAGCCGATCATCATAACGTCCAACGACTTCAGGTTCGTCGTGGCAGAGCAGATGCGCTCGCTGGGCGTGCAGGGCGAAATCGTTCTCGAGCCGGAGCGACGCGACTCCGCCGCCGCAGTGGCCGTTGCCGCCGTCATGGTAGAGGCGCGGCAGGCCGGCTCGCTTTGCCTCGTCCTCGCCGGCGATCATGTCATCGACGGCGATGCGGCTTTTGTTCACGATTGCACGATCGCCGCTTCGCAGGCGGCCGGCGGCAAGATCATGACGATCGGCATCGTGCCGACGTTCCCGGCTTCGGGTTATGGGTATATCGCGGCCGGCACCGCCCTTGCCTCTGACAGAAGCTTCGTCGTCGATCGCTTCGTCGAAAAGCCCGACGCCGAGACGGCGGCGCGCTACGTTTCGGACGGTCTCCTTTGGAACAGCGGAAACTTTCTGTTCCGGTCGGATGCGATGATCGCGGAAATGGAGCAGCGTTGCCCGGAAATAATCAAGGCTGCGTCCGCCGCCGTCGCGGGGGGCAAGCGCGATCTCGACTTTCTGCGTCTGGACGCCGAAAGCTTTGCCAAGTCGCCGAAGATTTCCATCGATTATGCGATCATGGAAAAGACCGATCGTGCCGGCGTGGTGAAGGCGAGCTTCGGCTGGTCCGATATCGGCGCCTGGGACTCCGTCTACGACGTCAAGAAGCACGATGATGCAGGCAACGTCATCGAAGGCCCTGTTTCCACGATCGGCGTAACGAACAGCCTGGTGATGTCGGATGGCCATCTGACGACGGTCGTTGGGCTCGACGGTGTGGTGGTGGTGACGACGCCCGATGCGGTGCTTGTCGCTTCCAAGGACCAGGCTTCCAAGGTCAAGGACCTTGTCACCCAGTTACGTAGCGAGGGTTTCGGCGAGGCGACGGACCACCTGCGGATTCACCGCCCCTGGGGGTGGTACCAGCGCATCGACATCGGCGACCGGTTCCAGGTCAAGCATATCTGCGTAAAGGCGGGCGGGACGCTATCTCTGCAGCGCCACTACCATCGCGCCGAGCACTGGATCGTCGTGCGTGGGACGGCCGAGGTCACCATCGACGATACCGTCCGCTACTATCATGAAAACGAGGCCGCCTATCTGCCGATCGGCTGCGTGCACCGGCTTCGCAATCCGGGCAAGATCGATCTTCGCATCATTGAGGTCCAGGTTGGCAGCTATACCGGCGAGGATGACATCGTGCGGCTCGACGACGTGTACGCACGGACCTGATGGCCATGGCTGCAAGCGATCTCAAATTCGGGACAAGCGGGCTGCGCGGACTGGTCGTGGATATTCAGGGTGTTGCCGCGCGCCGATGGACGTCGGCCTTCCTGAGCATCGTCGACACCAGGCCGGCCGGGGAAGTTCTGATCGGACGGGATCTTCGCGATAGCAGCCCCGCCATCGCGGGCGACTGCGCGGTCGGGGCATGTGCTGCCGGTTGGCGGCCGCTGGATGCCGGAACCCTTCCGACCCCGGCGCTCGCCATGGCTGCCATGGCGCGCGGGTGCCCGGCGATCATGGTGACGGGAAGCCACATTCCCGAAGATCGCAACGGACTGAAATTCTATCTCCCGTCGGGAGAGATCACGAAGGCGCACGAGGCGGCCATACGCTCCGCCTACACCGACGCCGGCCCGTTCGTAGAGCCGGCGAAGTGCGAGTTTGCGACCGTGGACGTGGTGCAAGCCTATCTGGATCGATACCGCGCGTTCTTCGGCACGGGCGCGTTGGCCGGGCTGCGGGTCGGCATCTATCAGCAGAGCGCCGTCGGTCGCGATACTCTTGTCGAGCTGATCGGGGCTCTCGGCGCAAAGGTCGTTTCGCTTGGGCGGTCGGAGCACTTCATTCCGATCGATACGGAAGCGCACCATCCGCGCGATATCATGCTTGTCCAAGGTTGGGCGCAAGAAGGCCGGTTCGACGCGATTGTATCCACTGACGGCGACGGTGATCGACCGCTGGTCGCCGACGGACACGGAAACTTCGTTCGCGGCGATCTGCTCGGCCTGATGACCGCCATGCATCTCGACATCGACGCCATCGTGACGCCGGTCACCTCCAGCACCGCCGTCGAACGGTCGGGCGTTGCGCAGCGGGTGCTGAGGACGCGTGTCGGGTCCCCTTACGTGATCGAGGGCATGGAACAGCTCCGCGCAGACAATCTGCCGCACGTACTCGGTTTTGAGGCAAATGGCGGCGTGCTGCTGGGGAGCGATCTTACCCGTGCCGGGCAGACCTTGCCCGCGCTTCCGACGCGGGACGCAGTCCTGCCGATCATCGCCGCATTGGCAGAGGCGCGGGCTAAAGGCGGATCGCTTCGGCACGCCGTGGACGCCCTTTCGCCTGGCCATGCCCTGGCGGACAGGCTGGAAAATGTGGCCCCGGAAAAAAGCGCAGCCTTCCTCACACGCCTAGGTGCGGACGAAGCCTTCGCGGCGGCGCTGTTTGCCGAACAGGGCGGAACCATCGGTATCGATGCGATAGACGGTGTCCGCTTCGTTCTGGCTGACGGTTCCGTGGTGCATTTCCGCGCATCCGGCAACGCTCCGGAGTTGCGCTGCTATGTCGAAGCAACGGATGCGGCTCGCGCATCCGCGCTTTTGGCGTGGGGAATTTCTGCGGCCCAGCGCCAAGTATCTTAAACCACTGATGATAAGTTCACTCTATCGTCTCACCGAGCAGGAGAGACGACGTGCAAACCATCAGCCGCGCAAAGCATAGAAACGTCAACATTCAATGGATGCGCGCGCTGGCCGCGCTGGCCGTGGCGATCTATCGTATATAGCATTACATCGCCTTCAAGTTCGACGATCCCCGGTTTGCCGGCATCCTCGACGGAAAATTCGGTCGCCTCGGGGTTGCGATTTTCCTTGTGATCTCCGGCGCCTTTGATGGCGGACCTACTCAAACGCCTCCG
The DNA here is from genome assembly GCF_014844055.1 of Aureimonas sp. OT7. Taxonomy (NCBI): domain Bacteria; kingdom Pseudomonadati; phylum Pseudomonadota; class Alphaproteobacteria; order Hyphomicrobiales; family Aurantimonadaceae; genus Aureimonas; species Aureimonas sp. OT7. The sequence continues at coordinate 3,005,661 of NZ_CP062167.1, read as the reverse complement.
ACGCTCTTTCTGGCGCACCGGCTGGTGCTCATCCACCCGTTGTTCATTTTGGTTTTCGTCGTCATCGCGAATATTCGGACAGGCGAGCTCGATGCCGATGGCCGGGCAATGTCGTTGGCGCTCGTCGGCACGCGGGTCGTGTTCGAGCTCAATATCGAATGGACCCTCGTTCTTGAGGTCTTCTTCTACGTCATCCTGTTTCTGCTGGCGGTGGCAACAGGCGCAAGGTTCGTTGTTCCGTTCTCAATCGCATGGCTTGCCGCGATCGGCGCTGCTTCGATTTTCGACACGGATGAGATGGGTGGTACCTTGTCGCCCACGCTGCTGCGGGCGTTCTTGCTGCCGGGGGATTGCTGATGCCGACGATCCTGCGGCAGGGGCGGGTGCAACCGATCTGGGCGGTGATCGCCCTGGGTCTGGACGCAACGACCATGTCGGTCGACCTTGCCTGCGGCCGCATTGTCGGCTCGCTTGCCGCGGTCATCCTTGTCGTGATGGTGTATGGCGTATCGTCAGAGGAGCCGAAGCGCGGCAGTTTCGGCTGGGCCGCAGAGCGGCTCGGGGATTACAGCTATGCCCTCTATCTCATCCACGTGCCGGTAACGCTTCTTGTTCTGGCCAATCTTCAGGCGACGCGCCGGTTCTCTGCGCGGAATGCGTCGGCGCGGCGCTTGCCGTATCGGTGCCGCTCGGTATGTTGGATATCAGCCTTTACGGACGGTTGCGCAAACATGTCGATGGCGCGAACGCACGGCGTCTTGCTGCGGTGATCTGGCTCTACGTGGCAGCCTACAGCGCGGTCGGCGTCATTTTCATTTTCAAGCAGTAGCTTTTCGCAAGGCCCGGCGGCCGCCCTGGTCTGGAGCCTGTCCAACCATCATGTCCCGCTTCGATGCAACTGGAAAGCGCAGAGGCAACTGGAAAGCGCATACGGGACTTGCCCACCACACTCGTCGAGCTGATGTAATGTCCGGGATCGGGACAGGAGAGGGGCAGGGCAATGAGCGTAAGCGGGTTTGGCGTGCATACCGCGATGTGGGCGATGGATTGGAACCGGGAGGCGGCGGAGTACGCCATACCCGAGGCGGTCCGCCACGGTATCGACTTTCTGGAAATCACCATGCTGGATCCGGAGGGCGTCGATACGGACCATACGAAGCGCCTGCTCGAAAAGCACGATGTCGAATGTGTCTGCTCTCTCGGAATGCCGCTCGATCGGCTGCCGACGAACGATCAGGAAGGCGCGCTCGCCTTCCTGAAGCTCGCGCTGGATCGCTCCCATGCCATCGGCGCCAGGGCAATGAGCGGCGTGATCTATGGTGGCATCGGCCAACGCACGGGCTTTCCGCCCACCGTGGCCGAGATCGATGCGACGGCGCGCGTGGTGCGCGATGCCGCCGCTTATGCTGCCAGCCTCGGCATGGAGTATGGGCTGGAGGCGGTGAACCGCTACGAAAATCACATCCTCAACACGGCCGAGCAAGCCGTAGCCATGGTGGAGAAGGTCGGCGCGGACAACGTCTTCATCCATCTCGATACCTACCACATGAATATCGAGGAAAAGGGGCTTGCCAACGGCATCCTCAAGGCGCGTGACCATTTGAAATACATCCACCTGTCGGCGAGCGACCGCGGCACGCCCGGTTGCGACACCATACAGTGGGACGAGGTTTTCGCCGCCCTTGCCGCCATCGGCTTCAAGGGCGGCATGGCGATGGAAAGCTTCATCAGCGTGCCGCCGCAGATTGCCAGCGCCTTGTCGGTCTGGCGCCCTGTGGCGCCGGACCGTGAAGAGGTTCTGGGGCAAGGGCTGCCGTTCCTGCGCAACAAGGCACGGCAATATGGCCTGATCTGAAACCCGGCGTCGCTTATACCCGGTCGAAATTGGTCGGCAGCACGAGGATGTCGCGGATGGTCACGGTGCGCTTGCGCGTCAGCATGTAGACGACTGCGTCGGCCACCTCGGACGGGTCGATCAGGCTGCCGGATTCCTTGGCCTTGCGCAGGTTTTCCTCCGGCCAGTCGGCCAGAAGGGCGGACACGACCGGCCCCGGCGATACCTGGCCGACGCGGATACCGTGCGGAATCATCTGCCTGCGCATCGTCTGCACGAAGCAGGTCATGGCCCATTTGGACGATGCGTAGACCGGCTCCCACCAGGTGGGATAGTGCCCCGCGACGGAGGACGTGACGACGATATCGCCGGTCTTGCGCCCGATCATATGCGGCGCAACGTCGTGCACGTTCTTCATCACCGCATTGATGTTGAGGTTCAACATCCTGTCGATCGCATCGGAGGTCGTCTCGGTGAGGTCGCCGCCGATATAGGTGCCGGCATTGCAGTAGAGAATGTCGATCTGCGGCACCCTGGCGAGAATTTCCGGCACCATGGCGTTGCAGCTCGCCGCATCGAGCAGGTCCGTCACCTGCGGGATCGCATCACCCCCGAGCCGCCCGGCCAGCTCGTGAAGGCTTTCCGCGTTGCGGTCCACCATCACCACGCGCGCGCCGCGCTCCAGCAGCGCTTCTGTCGTTGCCAGGCCGATGCCCGATGCCGCCCCTGTTATGACCGCGATCTTGCCGTCCAGAGATTCAGCCATTCCATTTTCCTCCCGAAATCCTTGCACCCGCAGTGCGCCGGCGCTGACTGTATAGGTCATTCGCCCACCTTCAAGGTCTCGGCTGAAGTACCGTCCCAGGCGGTGACATCGTCAGAAGAATTTTTGCAAATCGATTTGCAAATCGATTTTTTACACGTCATAGTGGGTTATGACGACGATATCGAAGGTTGCAGAGCTGGCGGGTGTATCACGGACCACGGTCTCGCACGTGATCAACCATGCCGATCGGGTGTCGCTACCCCTGCGCGAGCGGGTAGAGGCAGCCATAGCGCAGTTGGGCTACGTACCCAATCCGCAGGCGCAAAGCCTTCGTACCGGTCGAACGAACCTTGTCGCCATGTTCATCCCCGATATACGGAACCCCTTCTATCCGGAACTCGTGCGCACGGCGCAGATCGAGTTCGAGGCGGCCGGCCTGGACCTTCTAATCTTCAACGCCGACGTGCCGGGGGGGCATTCGCAGGAACATGTGCGCGACTACCTGCGGCAGCTTCGCAACCGCCGTGTCGATGGGCTGATCATCGGGGATTTTTCGTTGCACGGCATGCATGACGCCTTGTTCGATCTCGACATGCCGACCGTGTTCGTCGGCGACCTGCCGAACAACGCGGTGGACAGTGTCGCGATCGACGACCGCGACGGCGGCCATCAGATGGGATTGTATCTGGCGCGCGCCGGGCACCGGCGTGTGGCGCATATCACCGGGCCCGCGGAATTCGCCGAAGCGATGGCGCGGGCCGAAGGTTTCGAAAGCGGCCTTCGCGCCGGAGGGGCCGACTGCCGTTCCATACTGCGGTACGAAGGCACGTATCTGGCGCCGTCCGGGGCCGATGCGATCGACTGGTTGCTTGCAAACCATTCGGATGCGATGCCGACTGCGATATTCGTGGCCAATCACCTGATGGCCATGGGTGCGTCGGCGGCCCTCCATGACCGCGGCATCGCAATTCCACGCGACATCTCCTTCGCGATCTTCGGCGATCAGCCGCAACTGGATTATGCCCGGCCGCGCCTGACGCGGGTGGGCGTGTCCCCGAGCCTCATAGCTGAGCGGGCCTCGGCGATGCTGCTGGACAGGATGGCCGGTTTCGATGGGCCGCCGCGACGCGAGGCGCTCGCCTGTACGCTCAAGGTTTTCGATAGTGCCTAAGACTGCGTTTCGCGCGGAGGGAGCCGCCGAGACGGATAACCAGACAAACATCGGGAGGAAACGATGCGGGATCACAAGGTCGGTTCGACGATAAGGCGCGGCGTATCGCGCCGCACGGTGCTTGCGGCCGGTGGTGCTGCGCTGGCGAGTGCCACGATATCGGGGTTTCCGTTCGTCAACAGGGTGGCGCGCGCCTCGGGCGCCCCGCTGACGTTCTGGCAATTCTACGCCGCGGGCGGTCCGGTGCCATCGCAGGTGGAATGGTTCGAGCGCACCATCGCCGACTGGAACGACAGCCACGACCAGAAGATCGAGCTCGAGTACGTTCCGAACAAGGACTACATCAACGGCACAAGGCTGACGACGTCCTTCGCGTCCGGCGACGGGCCGGACCTTTTCCTCCTCTCGCCGGGGGAGTTCCTGCGATACTACAATGGCGGCATCCTGCAGGATCTGTCGCCGGCGATCGCGCCGGATGCCCTGGCCGACTTCCCGGACAATGTGGTCGCCTCGCGAATGGTCGATGGCAAGGTCTATGCCGTCCCGATGGAGGTCGAGCCCATGGCCATGTACTACAGCGTACAGGCCTTCGAGGAGGCAGGCCTGAACGAGGCCGACGTGCCGAAAACATGGTACGAACTGCTCGACATCGGCAAACGGCTGACGACCGCCGACCGCTACGGGCTGCTGTTCCAGACGCAGCCGGGCTACTACCAGAACTTCACATGGTATCCTTTTCTCTGGCAGGGCGGCGGCGATATCCAGCGCGATGGAAAAAGCACGTTTGATTCCCCTGCGACCGTGCAGGCGTTAAAGCTGTGGCAGGACGCCGTCGCCAGTGGCGCCTCACCCCGACAGGCACTCGGCAACGGCGCGAACGACACCATAGCCAACCTGGCTTCAGGCTATTGCGCGATCCAGAATGTCGGCATCTGGGGCATATCGCAGCTCAGGGCGAAGGCGCCGGACTTTCGCTTCGGAGTCTTCCGGTTGCCGACCCCCGCCAATGGTAGTTACGTGACGGTCGGGGGCGGATGGGCATTCGCCGCCAATGCGCGCGGCAAGAACCCGGAGGTCGCCGCCGAGTTCTGCGCCTGGGCGCTCGCGTCGATGGATGGCGGGTCCATCGACCGCGTCGTGCAGTGGTGCACCAAGGGCAAATCCGACATGCCGCCGCGCAACACGGCACTGGAAGCCGGGCGGGCCACATTCGAGGACGGCATCTTTGGAACCTTCTCGCGTGAGATCTACCCCGGTACGAGGGCAGAGCCGCGCGTGCCGCCGCAAGCCTACAAGATCATTTCCGACGCGATCCAGCAGGCGCAGCTGGCGGGGGCTGACCCGGCGACCGTAGCCGCCAATGCCTCGGCGCAACTGGACGCCTTCCTGGCATCCTATTCAGGCGCGCCGATCGTTTGAGGATCTGCCATGAGCAACGTATCATCAGGCGGCGGCGTGGCGAAGGCCCGCCGGGCGCCGCGCGCCCGGCTTTCCGCCAGGCACCGCGAATGGATCGCTGGATACCTGTTCGTCATGCCCGATGCCGTGGGGTTGCTACTCTTTCTCGGCATACCGATGGGCCTTGCGCTTGTGCTGGGGTTCTTCGACGTTGACGGGTTCGGGGCATATGCCTTCGTCGGGCTGGCCAATTATCGGCGCATGTGGCTCGACCCGCTGTTCTGGAACGCGGTTCGGCTGACGCTGCTCTATGCCGTTCTGCTGGTGCCGCTGCTTTACGCCAGCGGCCTCGGACTGGCGCTCTTGGTGCAGAAGACCACAAAGATCAACGCCGTGCTGCGCGCGATGTTTTTCGCCCCACATATGGTGAGCCTGGTGGTCGTGGCGCTCGTCTGGCAGTTCATGGTCGTCGACAAGATCGGAATCGCGACGCGCATGGCTGCATGGTTCGGCGTAGCCGGTATTTCCCTTTTGGGCGATCCGCGTTTCGCGCTCTACACGGTGGTCGCCGTGACTGTCTGGTTCATGATGGGCTACTACATGCTCATCTTCCTCGGTGGCCTGCAGGACATCCCCAAGGAATACTACGACGCCGCAAAGGTGGATGGGGCAGGGCCGCTGACACGGTTCTGGTACGTGACGCTGCCGCTGCTTCGCCCGACCAGCTTCTTCGTCGTCCTCATATCGGTCGTTCTGGCAACCGCTGGCACGCAGACCTTCGACGTTATCTGGGTAATGACTCATGGAGGCCCCGCCAACGCAACCTCCGTCCTTGTCATCTACATCTACCAGCAGGCTTTCGGCTTCGGCGCCTTCGGCTATGCAGCCGCCATGGCGTCGACCCTGGTGCTTGGCCTGATGGGATTGACCTGCCTGTTCTTCGTCATGACGCGCGGGGGGCGCTTCAACTATGGCTGATCCATTTGATATGCCGACCGCGCGTCGGCCCCGCTTGGTATCGGCATCCCAGGTCACACTGGTTCGCATGGCCTGGACAGCCGTCGCCGCAATGCTGGCGGTGCTGACGCTCTTTCCCTTGTTCTGGATGCTGTCCATCGCCTTCAAGTCGGATGCGGAGGCATTCTCGTCCAACCTGTTGCCGCATATGCCGACCGTCGCCAACTTCGTCTATGTCCTGACCGAAGTTCCCTTCTGGTTGTACATGGCCAACAGCTTGATCGTGTCGATCACCGTTACCGTGGCCGCACTGGTCTTTCACTCGATGGCAGGCTACGCCCTGGCGCGCCTTCGCTTTCCTGGTCGCGAGGCCATCTTCCTCGGCATCTTCTCGACGTTGCTCGTGTCGCTTCCGGTCATCATCGTGCCGCTCTTCGTGATCGTGCGAGCCATGGGAATGCTCAACAGCTATGCCGGCCTGATCGTCCCGGCGATCTTCAATGCCTTCGGCATCTTCCTGTTGCGGCAGTACTACCTGTCGATCCCCCGCGAGATCGAGGAAGCGGCGCTGGTCGACGGCGCCGGGTACTGGCGGATTTATCGTTCGCTCATCCTGCCGCTCTCGAAGCCGATCCTGTCGGCGCTGGCCATCCTCTTCTTCCTGGCGAACTGGAATTCCTTCCTGTGGCCGCTGACGGTGGCTTCGGACCCGGACCTGTGGGTCGTCCAGGTGGGAATCGCCAACTTCATGAGCCAGTACACGGCTTCATGGACCTACATCATGGCCGGCTCGACCATCGTCGCCATCCCGACGCTGGTGCTCTTCCTGATCTTCCAGCGGCAGATCATGGATTCGATGAAGACGAGCGGTCTCAAGTAACGACCATGCCTTTCAGGAGACCCTGATGACCGAGACAGGCTTATCGCCCCTAAGGGGCCTGGCAAAGCTGCGCCACGCCAGGACCCGCCGTTTCTCAAGTTATGACCGTACCGGTGGCAACGACGACCGGCTTCACGTCCGGCCCGGCGAGACCCAGGTCATCGCCGACTACGCAGGCGCGGGCATCATCACCCATATCTGGGTCACCATCGCATGCGAGAGCGAAAGCTACCTGCGCAAGATCGTGCTGCGCGCGTGGTGGGATGGCGAGGGCGAACCGTCGATCGAGGTGCCCATCGGCGACTTCTTCGGTATGGGGCACGCGCGTACGAAGAACTATGCAAGCCTGCCCATGCAGGCCAGCCCGGAGGACGGCAAGGCATTCAATTGCTATTTCCCGATGCCCTTCGGCAGCGGCATGCGGTTCGAGATCACGAACGAGGCCGAGCACGTCGCCCTGTTCTACTACTATATCGACCTCGAGCTGCACGACACGATCGGCCCGGACATGGCCCGCTTCCATGCCCAGTACCGGCAGGCCCGGCCCGCTGGCATAGACGAGACGGGCCTGGTGAACGAGCAGGTCCTGTTTGCGGGCGAGAACCGCGACGGGAGTGGCAACTACACCTTCCTCGATGCCGAGGGCCATGGGCATTTCGTCGGAGTTCTCTTTTCGGTCTACTCCCGCCGGCGGTCGGAGGTCTGGGACTGGTATGGTGAGGGGGACGACATGTTCTTCATCGACGGGGAACCGGGGCTCGACGTGGAAGACACGCCGCGTGGACTGGACCCGCGCCTCGGCACGGCCGGCGCGCGGATATCGCCAAGGCCCGAGTCGGCATGGGGCGCCAACGACGCCTGGCCGCCGACGCTTCACGGCACAGGCACGGAGGATTACTTCAATACCGCATGGTGCCCCACGCAGGAGTACGCGGCGCCCTATCACGGCATCATATCCGCCGGGGGCCCGAACTGGACCGAGCCCGTCACCCTGTACCGCTGGCATATCGAGGATCCGGTCATCTTCCAACGATCCCTTCGAGCCACGATAGAGCATGGCCACGCCAACCGCCGGTCCGACGATCTGTCTTCCGTCGCTTTTTGGTACCAGGCAGAGCCTCACAAGCCGTTCGAGGCGTTTCCTCCGGTCGGTCAGCGGCTACCCACCTTCCGTCGTCCCTACGCACAATGGGACGCCGCGTTGAAGAAGGCGGAGGTTACAGGCTGATGGCCGGTCTTTCACTACAGGATGTCGTGAAACTCTACGGCAGCCACGCCGTCGTCCACGGCATATCGGTCGATATCGCCGATGGCGAGTTCGTAGCCCTGGTTGGACCGTCCGGCTGCGGGAAGTCGACCCTCCTTCGAATGGTTGCCGGCCTGGAGGACATATCGGCCGGCGCGGTGCTCATTGCCGGCGAGGTCGTTAACGACCTGTCGCCGAAAGAGCGCAACATCGCCATGGTCTTCCAGAACTATGCGCTGTATCCGCATATGACCGTGGCAGAGAACCTCGCCTTCGGCCTGATGCTCTCCGGAGACGACAAGGCGACCCGCAAGCGCAAGGTCGAGAATGCCGCCTCGATCCTCGGCCTCGACAGCCTGCTCCAACGATACCCGTCCCAATTGTCCGGAGGGCAGCGCCAGCGCGTGGCGATGGGGCGGGCCATCGTCCGCGAGCCGGACGTGTTCCTTTTCGACGAGCCGCTGTCGAACCTTGACGCCAAACTGCGTGTCGCGATGCGCGCGGAAATCAAGTCGCTGCATCGGCGCCTGGGCATCACGACGGTCTATGTGACGCATGACCAGGTCGAGGCGATGACGATGGCGGACAGGATCGTCGTCATGCGCGACGGGCGGATCGAGCAGGTCGGCGCGCCGCTGGAGCTGTACGATAATCCGGCCAACCTGTTCGTGGCGGGCTTCATCGGATCGCCAACGATGAATTTCATTCTTGGACAGGCACGGGGCGGGGTCTTTTCGGGTGGTGGCGTCACGGTGGATGTACCCGCCGGGGAAGGGGTCATGGTTCTTGGCGTGCGGCCGGACAGGGTGGCCCTGGTGCATGGGGACGATGCGCTGGAGGTCGTCTCCGTGGAGCCCACCGGGGCGGAGACGCATCTCGGACTGGTGGCGAAGGAGCAATCCTGGACGGTAGTGACGCAGCAGCGTGTCGAACTTCAGCCCGGCGATCGCGTGGGTATCCGCATCGCGCCCAGCGACATTCATCTTTTCGATGCCGAGGGGGGTGGGCGGCTAGGGCTGAATTAGCGGCGCAGCGCGACGAAGGCGCCGTTCGACCGGGCGGAACGCACGCAGGCGTCCACGAAGGCGACCCCTTCGACGCCGTCCTCGATGCCGGGCAGCGCCGCAGCCGGCTTTTCGCCCTTGCCCTGGGCTGCACGGATCAGCGCCGCGGCGTCCGAGTAGATATTGGCGAACGCCTCGATATAGCCCTCCGGGTGCCCGGCCGGCACCCGCGACGCCGCAGCGGACGCGGCATCGGACCCCGCGCCGTTGCGGGTGATCAGGCGCGTCGCCTCTCCATGCCTTGTATGGCGCAGCACGTTCGGCTGCTCCTGCTGCCAGTCGAGCCCGCCCTTGTCGCCGAAGAGGCGCAGGCGCAAGCCATTCTCGTGCCCCGGAGCCACCTGGCTGCACCAGAGCATGCCGCGCGCCCCGCCTTCGTACCGCAGGAGGACATGGGCATTGTCGTCCAGCGCGCGGCCGTCACCGAACGAATGGAGGTCGGCCGCCAGTCGCTCGATGGTAAGCCCCGAAACATAGGACGCCAGGTGAAAGGCATGCGTGCCGATGTCGCCGAGCGCCCCTCCCAGGCCGGCCCGCTCGGGGTCGGTGCGCCATTCGGCCTGCTTGGACCCGGTCCTCTCGACGCTGTCGGTCAGCCAGTTCTGGGCATACTCCACCTGCACCACGCGCAGTCGGCCCAAGGCACCCTCGGCGATCATCTGGCGCGCCTGACGGATCAGCGGGTAGGCCGAGTAATTGTGCGTCAGCACGAACACGGCGTTTGTGCGCTCCACGGCGGCGCGCATGCGCCGCGCCTCGGCAAGCGTTCCCGTCAGCGGCTTGTCGCAGATCACGTGGATGCCGCGCTTCAGAAATTCCGTTGCGGCCGGCAGGTGCATGTGGTTGGGCGTCACGATGGCGACGGCCTCGATACCGTCCTTCAACCGGGCTTCCCTCTGCGCCATTTTTCGGAAGTCGTCATAGGTTCGGTCGGGCGCAAGTCCGAGCGCCAGGCCGCTTTCCCGCGCTTTCCCCGGTGTGGACGACAACGCACCGGCAACCAGCGTATAATGGCCGTCGAGCCTGGCTGCCATGCGGTGGACGCCACCGATGAAGGCGCCGCTGCCGCCGCCGACCATGCCGAGGCGGATGGGGGTCGTATCCGTGTTCAATGTCACCTCCCGAGACCGAGGATCTGCCGGTTGCGCGCATCGTCCGTACCGGCGGCGGCGAAGTCGTCGAAGGCACGGTCGGTGACGCGGATGATATGATCGCGCACGAAGGCCGCGCCCTCGCGCGCACCGTCTTCCGGATGCTTGAGGGCGCACTCCCACTCGACGACCGCCCAGCCGTCGAAATCGTATTGCGCGAGCTTCGAGAAGACGGAGGTAAAGTCCACCTGTCCGTCGCCCGGGCTGCGGAACCGGCCGGCGCGATCGATCCAGGGCTGATATCCGCCGTAGACGCCCTGCCGGCCGGTCGGGTTGAACTCGGCATCCTTGACGTGAAACATCGATATCCGCTCGTGATAGATGTCGATGTTCTGCAGGTAATCCAGCCCCTGCAGCACATAGTGGGACGGATCGTAAAGCATGCGGGCCCGCTGGTGGCCGCCGACCCGCTCGAGGAACATCTCATAGGAGACGCCATCATGCAGGTCTTCTCCGGGGTGAATCTCGAAGCAGATATCGACGCCGACATCCTCCGCGTGGTCGAGGATCGGTCTCCAGCGCTTGGCCAGTTCATCGAAGGCCGTCTCGATCAGCCCGGCGGGGCGCTGCGGCCAAGGGTAGACATATGGCCAGGCCAGCGCCCCGGAAAAGGCCGCGATCGCCGGCAGGCCCAGGTTGGCCGCAGCGGAAAGCGTCTGCTTGAGTTGGTCCACCGCCCACTCCTGACGCGCCTGCGGCCGGCCGCGCAGGGCCTCTGGGGCAAACCCGTCGAACAGAAGATCATAGGCCGGATGCACGGCAACGAGCTGGCCCTGCAGATGCGCGGATAGCTCCGTGAAGACCGTACCGTGTGCGGCCAGCCCCCCGGCAAGCTCCTGCGCGTAATCGCGCGACCCGGCAGCCAGGCCGACATCCATCAGCCGCATGTCGCCCGTTGGCACCTGCAGGCCGATATAACCGCAATCGGCCGCCCAGGCGGCGAGCCCATCGAGCGTGTCGAAGGGGGCCTCGTCCCCGATGAATTGAGCCAGGAACAGGCCGGGGCCTTTCAGCGTCTTCATCTGCAACCTCCCTGCAGCGAGCCGGATTGACAGCGGCTTTTGTAATCGATTGCATGAAAGGGTTGCACAGCGCGTTTTGCTTTACAAGCAGCGCAAACTCGGCATTAACGCGCTTTTGGCGGGGCGAGCGGGCATGACGGTGCGCAAGGCAAGGGCAGGCGAAGCAGGCAAGCCGCCGAGGGTGCGGGACGTCGCCCGGCTGGCCGGCGTTTCGACGGCAACCGTCAGTCGCACCCTGTCCAACCCCGCGCTGGTGTCCGAGGCGACCCGCCTTACGGTGGAACGGGCGATCCGGGAGTCGGGCTACACGGTAAATCTTGCCGCGCGCAACCTGCGGCAAAACCGTACGGGCGGAGTTCTGGCGCTGGTGCCCAGCATCGCCAACCCGTTCTTCTCGCGCATTCTCGCCGGTATCGGCGCGGTGCTGCGGGCCGAGGGCTTGAACCTCCTGATCGCCGATACGCGCGTCATGCCGGACGAAAGGGGGAGGCTGTTCGACCTCGCCAGCCGATCCAGGACCGACGGACTGATCGTTCTGGACGGCTCCATCCCCCCGGACGTCCTGACTGCCGAGGCCGCGCCCCCCGTGGTGCAGGCCTGCGAGTGGATCGAAGGGCTGCATGCGCCGAGCGTCAGGGCCGACAATACCGGTGGCGCATCCCTTGCGGTGGAGCATCTGGTGAAACTCGGACATCGCCATATCGGCCATCTGGAAGGGCCGCCCGACAACCGGCTGACGCAGGCGCGCACGGAAGGGCTGCAGGCGGGGCTGGCGGCGAACGATCTTGCGCTCGATCCGCAATGGAGCCTGACAGGCGACTTTTCGCTGGAAAGCGGACGGGCAGCGGCCCACCGGATCGCGGCGATGCGCGATTGGCCGACCGCCGTGATCTGCGACAATGACGAGATGGCCTGCGGCTTCATCGCGGAGCTCCAGCGGCTGGGACTTACTGTGCCGGACGACCTGTCGGTCGTGGGCTTCGACGATATCGAGTTTGCCGCCCATGTGACGCCCGGCCTGACGACCATCCGCCAGCAAAGAGAGGAAATCGGCTCCGCCGCGGCGCGCCTGATGCTGGATCTCCTGGCCGGACGGGACGCGAAAGCCGAGACGATCCTGTCCGTGGAACTGGTCGTCCGTGGGTCCACCGCAGCCATGCGGAGCTGATTGCATCGGCCGATGTTATCGATTACATTTCCATTCTGAGTTGGGAGATCTCGGGAGGAAATCATGCTCGGTAAACTGGTCGGCGCCGCCGTGTTCGGCGCGCTCATGGCAGGTGTGGCCCATGCGGAGACATTCCGCATAGGGCTGTCCAACAGCTTCGTGGGTTCGGAATGGCGAACCCAGATGATCGAAGAGGCGCAGGCCGCCGCAGCCGCCTGGAAGGACAAGGGCGTGGATGTTGAGGTCGTCGTGCAGAGCGGCGATGTCGACGTGCAGGGCCAGATCGGCCACATCCGCAATTTCATCAATCAGGGCGTTGACGCCATCATCATCAATCCGGGCAGCCCCACGGCCTTCAGCCCGGTCTTCGCGCAGGCCAAGGCCCGCGACATACTGGTGATCGCAACCGATGCCGAGGTTGCATCCAAGGACGCCATCTATGTCGGGATCGACCAGAAGGCGTGGGCGGCGCAATCGGCCGAATGGCTGGCCGAGGCGCTGGGCGGCAAGGGCAATGTCGTCACCATCAACGGCATCGCCGGCAACCCGGCCAACGAAGCGCGCGTTGCCGGCTATCGCGAGGTCTTCGCACAGCATCCCGATATCAAGGTCCTGAACGAGGCGAATGCCAACTGGGACCAGGCGCAGGGCCAGCAGACGATGCAGAACCTGCTTGCCACCTATCCCGATATCCAGGGCGTGTGGGTGCAGGACGGGATGGCAGATGGTGCATGGCGCGCGATCGAGGCCGCGGGCAAGAAGGATTCCATCGCGGCCACGGGCGAAATCCGCAAGGATTTCATGACCCGCTGGGAAAGCGAGAAGCTCAATTCGGCAGCGTCGGTCAACCCTCCGGGCGTCATGGCCAGCGCGCTCAACGTCGCGGTTCTGGCCCTGCAGGGCAAGGAGTTCAAGGATGGCATCTTCGGCGGCCCGAACGCCAATGCCATCTACATTCCGATCCCCTTCGTCGATAACGACAACCTTGCCGAAAACCTGAAGTCCGCCGAGGATAAGCCCGGCTACTGGTCGGTCACGGCGACGGTCACGCCGGAAGAGGCCGAGGCCTTCTTCAAGTAGGACGCACGGGCCGGGACACGCCCCGGCCCGATCCCGTCGCGGCAGGGAGCTTTCATGGCGGCCATACTGGAGGCGACGCACGTCGCCAAATCCTTCGGCGCGGTCAGGGCGCTGGTCAAGGGTGATCTCATCGTCCAGCGCGGCGAGATCCACGCTTTGCTCGGCGCCAATGGCTGCGGCAAGAGCACGCTCTGCAAGGTTATCGCAGGCGCGCTCGCCCCCAGCGGCGGAACGCTTCGCATTGACGGGCAGGAGCGCTCCTTCGCCTCGCCGCGCGAGGCCGAGCGCGCCGGCGTGTCGCTGTTCTATCAGGAGCTGAGCCTCGTTCCGCAGCTGTCGGTCGAGAGCAACATCTTTCTGGGGCACGAGCCCCGCCGCTTCGGCTTTGTCGACAGGGCAGCGCTGCGGCGCGAGGCGGATCGGCTGATCGGCCTTTTTGCCGGCGTCGTCGGCGCCTCCCTGACCCCATCTGCAACGGTTGCCGACCTGTCCCCCGACGAGCGGCAGGTCGTGGAAATCCTCAAGGTTTTCGCCACCCGGCCGAAGCTGATGATCATGGATGAAGCGACCGCCGCCCTCGATGGACGGCAGGCGGCACGGCTTTTCGACATATTGCGGGCAAAGCGCGGCGAAGGCGTCTCCACCATCATGATCTCGCACCGGCTGGACGAAGTCTTCGCCGTCTGCGACCGCATCACCGTCATGCGAAACGGAGAAAGCGTGGCGGCGCTGGATGTCGCCTCCACCGATCGCGCCGCCGTGGTGCACCATATGGTGGGGGATGTCGTCCTGCCGCAGCGGCCTGTTCATGCGGCAACCCATTCGGGCCAGCCGCTGCTGGCGGTGGATGCCCTGTCGGCCGGCCGGTTCCGCGACGTGTCGCTGAAGGTCTGGCCGGGCGAGGTCGTCGGCCTGGCCGGGTTGCAGGGGCAGGGGCAATCGGCCTTGCTCCGCAGCCTGTTCGGGGCGGACCCCGCCCTCGGCGGGACCGTGGCGCTGGATGGCGTGGAAGAGGCCATCCGCAGGCCACGCGATGCCGTGCGCCGGGGCATCGCCTATGTCTCGGGGGATCGTGGACGCGACGCCGCCCTGCATGGACGGTCCATCTTCGAGAATGCCGTTGCCGGCATCCTGGCTCGAGAGGGTGCGTGGGTGCCGCGTCGGAAGGCGTTGCGCAGGCGCGCCGAGGCCGCCGCCGGCGATCTAGGGACGCGTTATGCCAGCCTGGACGCACCCATTGGCTCGCTGTCGGGCGGCAACCAGCAAAAGATCTTCATCGCGCGGTGGCTCGCCACGAAACCCCGCCTGCTGCTTCTGGACGACCCCACCAAGGGCATCGACCTCGGCGCCAAGGCGGACCTGTTCGCGCTGATGCGCCGCCTGGCCGACGAAGGGGCGGCCATCCTGTTCTATTCGTCGGAGGATTCCGAAGTGCTCGACCAGACGGACCGCTGCCTCGTCTTCAACGGCGGCCGCGTGGTGACCGAGCTTTCCGGCTCGCGCATGACGGCGCTGGACCTGACGCGCGCCGCCTATGGGGAGGCGGCATGAGACGGCTGCTTCACCATCGCCCCTGGCTGATTACGCTGGCGGTCCTTCTGCTGCTGGCGGCGGTCAACACGGCGCTGCAACCGTCCTTCGTCCAGCCGGCCGTCCTGCAATCCAACCTGACGACCTTCCTTCCGCTGATCCTCGTCGCCATCGGCCAGACATATGTCATCCTGGCCGGCGATATCGACCTGTCGGTCGGCAGCATCGTCGCACTCAGCAACGTGGTGACCGTTTCGGTCTTCGCGGCGCTCGGCAACGGATCGGAGGCCATTCCCTATGGCATGGCGGCCGGCCTTGCGACCGGCCTTCTGGTCGGGCTGCTCAATGGTGTGCTGGTCTCCGTGCTGCGGCTTCAGCCCATCGTTACCACATTCGCAACCGGCATCGTCTTGGCGGGGGCCGCCATCTGGGTGCTGCCGCAAGCCGGTCTGCCGGTGCCCGACGCCTACTGGATGGCCTATTCCGGCACGGTGCTGGGGGTGCCGACCGTGCTTCTGATCCTAGCGGCCGCGGCGGTCTGCGTCGCCATCCTGTCGCGCAGCGTCTTCCATGCCCATCTGCTGGCCGTGGGCGGCAACCGCGCCGGCGCCTTCCAGACCGGCCTGTCGGTGGTGCGTCTTCGAATCCTGGCCTATGCGCTGTCCGGCCTGTTCTCGGCAATCGCGGCCCTGTGCCTGACGGGCGAGACCGCATCGGGCGATCCGCTCCTGGGCGGCGCGCTTGCGCTGTCGGCGATCTCTGCGGTGGTGCTGGGCGGAACCGCGCTATCGGGCGGGCAGGGCGGCGCGGTAGGCTCCATCCTGGGCGCGCTCGTGCTGGGCTTGATCGGCAACGTCATCTTCTTCGCCGGGCTGCCCTTCGAATACCAGACGCTCGTGCAGGGGCTGATCGTGCTTCTGGCGCTGGCCGGTGGCGTCGTCGTAACGAGGCGCACCGCATGACCCGCTCCGCCCGCAGCATCCTGGCCGATCCGCTGTTTCTGGCGCTTTGTGCCGCCGTCGGCCTTCTGGCCATCGGCGAGATCCTGTCACCCGGCTTCGCACGCGGTTCGCAGATCGTCAGCCTGCTCACCGTCGCCGCGATCCTCGGCATCGTCGCGGCAGGCCAGAACCTCGTCATCCTCGGGGGCCGGGAAGGGATAGACCTGTCCGTCGGCGCGATGATCTCGCTTGGGGCCGTTCTGGCCGGAAACGTCATGGACGGAAGCAATGCCGCGCTACCGTTCGCCATTCTGGTCGCGGCCGGCGTGCCATTCCTGATCGGCCTCGTCAACGGCTGCGGCGTAACGCTGCTGCGCATTCCGCCGCTGGTCATGACGCTCGGCATGACGGCCGTCATACAGGGTGCGCTGGTGGTCTATTCGCAGGGTGTGCCTTCGGGCAGCGCCGCGCCGGCCCTGTCCGCCTTCGTGAACAGGCCGCTTATTCTCGGCATTCCGGGCATCCTGTTCGTCTGGGCCGCCATCGCCGTGCTCATGCTGTTCATGCTGCGCCGGACGCGCTTCGGCTTTTCGGTCTATGCCATCGGCTCCAACGAGCGCGCGGCGGCACTGACCGGCATTCCCGTACCGGCGGTCCGCATCCTGCTCTACGGCTTGTCCGGGTTTTTCGCCGGCCTGACCGGCCTGTTCGTGATCGGCTACACCGGCACCAGCTTCATCAGCGTCGGCAACCAGTATGTTCTGCCGTCCATCATCGCCGTCGTCATCGGCGGCACGTCGCTGGCGGGCGGCACCGGGGGCTACATCGGCACTGTAGCGGGCGCCATCGTACTGACGCTTCTTCAAAGCGTGCTGATTACCCTCAATCTCGATGTCTGGGCGCGGCAGATCATCTTCGGGCTGACGCTCCTCGCCCTCCTGCTGCTTTACGGGCGGCAGCGCGCCTTGCGGGTCTAGGGGCGGTCAACGGACGCGGCGTCGAACCGCTCGTCCACCGGCACCCCGAGTGCCGTCGCCAAGGCGTTGGTCCGGCTGGCCAGCGCGATGACGGCCAGAAGCTCCCGGTGCATCTGGGGCGTCAGGCCCTTGGCCCTGGCGCCCGCGGTATGCGAATGGACGCAGTAGCCGCAGCCATGGGCCGTCGATACGGCGATATAGATCAGTTCCTTGGTCAGCGGGTCGAGGGCGCCGGCGGCCATCACCCTGTCGATGCTGTCCCAGACACCGCGGAGCTCCGCCGGATCGTGCGCCAGGGCGCGCCAGAAGTTGTTGACATAGTCCGTGCCGCGCCGCGCGCGGATTTCCTCGAACACCGCGAGGGCTTCGGGGGCGGCCTCGCTGTCGCCCAGAAGCGGAACGGCCGCCATCAGACCAGCGCCAGCACGCGGGCAGGGCCGCCTGTGCCCCCACGGTGCTTCGGTGCGCCGACCACGATGGTGGCTCCCAGGACGGGCAGCTCTTCCAGATTGGCAAGCCCCTCGATGCCGTAGCGTCCGGCGGGCAACCAGGAATTATGCACCGCGAAGTCGGCCGAGTTGCCGGGATCGAGCGACAGCGTATCGACGCCGATGGCTGCTACGTCATGCTCCAGAAGCAGATCCGTTGCCGATTTGGCAAAACCCGGAAAGGCGAATGCGCCGGCCTCGTCGTTACGGAAGGCGGCCTGGCCGACCTTCGCCGCCCAGCCGGACCGCAGCGCCACGACCGCGCCTGCGGGCAGGTCGCCATTCGCGCTGATCCACGCTTCGATGTCCGCCGCCTCCACCGTGGCGTTTGCTTCTTCGCGGGCGCGGTCGGTGATGTCGATGATGACCAGAGGTGCCACCAGGCTTTGCGGCTCGAGTTCATCGACGCTGGTGCCGTCGGCGCTGAAGTGCAGCGGCGCATCGATGTGGGTGCCGGTATGCTCGAAGATCGTCAGCTTGTGCAGCTGATAGCCGCTGTCCTCGAACTTGACCGCCCATTCATAGGTGATGCCGGGTTTGCCATCGAAGGTGGGGAAGTCGGAATCATAAGTGTGCGTCAGGTCCACCACGCGGCCGGCCTGCGCCTGGGCCTGGGCAAGGGCGGGCCGGAGGAATGCGCCCGGCATCGCCGCGGCGGCTCCGGCGACGAGGGCGCCGCCCAGAAGCGCCCGGCGCGACAGCATCGACCGCTTCACGCCCTCCATTACGCAATGATTGCACATGCCGAACATCCCCCGTAACGATGAAACCAGTCGTCACGGGGATGCTAATTACAAGTTTGCTACGAAGACAAGTCGATGCGCCGCCATCGGCAGATCAGCGATACTCGAACCAGTTCTCGTCAACGACGTGCTTTTCATCGAAAAACCAGGCGGTCGCCTGAATATAATCGCTGCCCGCGACATGGAAAATGCGTTGCCAGCTCTTGCGAACCCTGCTTCTGAATGGTTCGGGATAGGGACGATCGCACATTCTTATTCCGGCAGCCGTCAGATCGGCTTCGAACGCTTCGTCCTCCGCCATGCCTTGATCACGCGCACGCTCATCCGCCAGGTACCAATCGTTCAGAGGCGCGTGCCATGAGTTAAAATCGCTCAGTACCACCGTTTCGTCGGGAACTTCGAGCGAGACGAGGACATGATCGCGCAAGTGGCGGAAGCCCTTATCGTCCATACGGGGCTTCGGGCGTTTCTGCCATCGCCGCCAAGCCCAGACGGGCCACCGCGGGACGCCATCGGGTGGAGGCCCGATCCGTTCCTCCATGCGGTCGGCGAGCCATTTGTAGGCCTGCTTGAAGTCTGGGGAATCGATCAGGTCGGGTCGACCAATGAAGCGTCCCTCACGCTTCATAAAGTCTCGTCCTCTTTCGCACATGATGACGTGTATGCGCATCCGACGCCTCCCCATCTCATGGCGATAGAGGCGCAGTGCAGGTACAGCAATCGGCCTTCCCGGACAGTCGCAGCGGGGAGAAACCAGAAGTAACAAATAGTGAGAGACTGACAATAGCCTGCGTTGAGGCTATGCAATCAACCCCTTAAAGCTCATGAATTTTAAAACTTCAGCCTGCGTTAAATAGAAACTGTGGAGAAGCGTGGCTGACGGCAGTAACTGCGGAACCTGCCATCGGAGGGCGCAGCGACTGCGCCCTCGCTCCTTTCAGCCCTACCCAGCCTGGCGCCCCATAGGTGTAATTTCCG
This sequence comes from Aureimonas sp. OT7, assembly GCF_014844055.1. Lineage (NCBI taxonomy): Bacteria > Pseudomonadati > Pseudomonadota > Alphaproteobacteria > Hyphomicrobiales > Aurantimonadaceae > Aureimonas > Aureimonas sp. OT7. Next base: position 2,986,267 of record NZ_CP062167.1, on the reverse strand, counting down.
CGTTTCGGCACGGATCAGGATTTCATCAAGGCTGATCCGCCATCAAAGCGGATACGCGGCCCGTGGATCAGTAGCGACGGCCGTCCCGGTAGTACCGGTCGTCGCGGTAATACCGATCGTCGCGCCGGTCATAGTCGCGCCGGTCGTAACGGCGATCGTCGACATAGCGGCGATCGTCGCGCGGGGCGGTGGCCCGGCCGATCAGCGCGCCGCCACCGGCGCCTGCCAGGCCGCCGATGATCGCGCCATCGGTGCCGCCGATCGCATTGCCGACAAGCGCGCCGCCGGCGCCGCCGATGCCGGCGCCTGCCAGCGTCCGCTCATTGGTCGTGCAGCCGGTGATCGTCAGCGCTGCAAGCCCAAGTCCAAGCACCATTCCAAAAGTCCTGGCCATTCCAGCCTCCCTTTTTTCGGTCACGCGCCCGTCAAGGCACCGTGTTCAGTTTCGAAATGTCCGAAACGCACCCTGCGTCAAGATGCGGGCAGGGCGGCAGTCGAAGAATGTGCCTTCCCCGATGTCCGCGATAACGACGAAGCGGGTCTATGAACTTCGTCGTCTTGTTCCGCATTGCGACGGCGACGATCCTGTTGTCTATGTCAGTGCCGACAACGCCGGAAAAAGGACACCGCTTGTGAGCGAGGCCACCCTCTTTGCCAGATTCGTAGCCTTGGTAGGGCGATGTGCAGTCGCCATTCGTCACTCGGGCCAGGGCCCGACGGCACCGGTCTATGGCGTGTCCCCCGCTATTCCGCTGGCCAAGCCGCAAGGCAAGGTGCCGACGCTGAAGATGCCGACGGCAAAGGGATGGGATGGCGACCACAAGCCCGTTGCCGCCCCTGGGTTGAAGGTGAATGCCTTCGCACGGAAGCTGGTGCATCCGCGCAATATGCATGTCCTGCCGAATGGCGATGTCCTGGTGGCCGAATCGATGGGTGAGCAGGAGGCCCCGCGCTCCCTCTTCGACCATGCCATGTCCGCAACGATGAAGCGCGCCCGCGCCGCGGGCGACAGCCCCAACCGGATCACACTGCTGCGCGATGCCGACGGCGATGGAGTGGCCGAGGAAACCCACGCCTACATCGAAGGCGTTCGCCAGCCTTTCGGGATCGCGCTTGTCGATGGGACGCTGTATGTCGGCGCCAGCGATGCCCTGCTGGCTTACCCGTACGTGCCCGGTGCCACCAGGATAACGGCCCCTCCCACGAAGCTTATGGACCTCGTTGCGGGCGGGCACTGGACGCGCAATCTCATTGCCAGCAAGGACGGCTCGAAGCTCTATGTGGCGGTCGGCTCCTTGAGCAATATCGGCGACGAGGGCATGGCCGCTGAGGAAAACCGCGCCTGCATCCACGAATACGATCTGGCGACCAATCAGTCGCGCATCTATGCGGGCGGCTTGCGCAACCCCGTCGGAATGGCTTTCGAGCCGGAAGGCGGGCTGCTGTGGACGGTCGTCAACGAGCGGGACGGACTTGGCGATGAAACGCCCCCCGATTACCTGACCTCCGTTCGCGACGGCGCCTTCTACGGGTGGCCTTACTGCTACTGGGACCGCGTCGTGGACGATCGCGTGCCACAGGACCCGGCGAAGGTCGCCTCGGCGACGCAGCCCGATTATGCGCTCGGCGGGCATACGGCGTCGCTCGGGCTTTGCTGGCTTCCGGGAGGAACTCTGCCCGGCTTTCCCGCCGGCATGGCCATCGGCCAGCACGGCTCGTGGAACCGTTCGAAGCTGTCGGGCTACAAGCTGGCCTTCGTTGCCTTCGAGAACGGCAAGCCCGTTGGAATGCCGCGTGACATCCTGACCGGTTTCCTGTCACCGGATGAGAAATATTCCTACGGTCGCCCGGTGGGGGTGGCGCTGGCGGCCGATGGCGCGGTCCTTATGGCGGACGACGTCGGCGACGTCATCTGGCGCGTGACGAGCGCGTAACGGGCGCGCAAGGGCAAGGGGCGGCACGGCCGCGATCTCGCCTTTGCCCACGGCGCGCTGGCGGTCCCGGAAGGGATCGCGGTGCTGCGCCTCGAGCGATGATCAGAAGGCGAGGGCGGCCCCATCCGATCGTGGATCGGTTGCCGCTTCGATGAGCCCGTCGGGATGCACGACGGCTGCGCCCGCATGGCCCATCGCATCGCTGAAATCCGCCAGGAGCTCGGTGGCGTGGCCGCGCTGGCGCAGCGTTTCCACGGTGCGCGTATCGAACCGTCCTTCGAGTTTCAGCGTCGTGCTATCCTCTCCCCAGGTGCGGCCCAGAAGCCAGCGCGGCGCCGTGATGGCGGCCTGCAACGGCATGCCGTGCTGGACATGACGGGTAAACACCGCAGCCTGGGTCTGCGGCTGTCCTTCGCCGCCCATGGTACCGTAGGCCATCACGCGCCCGTCGTGAAGCTCGGCCATGGCAGGGTTCAGCGTATGGAAGGGGCGTGCGCCGGGACGAAGCTGGTTAGGCCCGGGATGCAGCGAGAAGGCAGACCCCCTGTTCTGGAACTGGATGCCCGTTTGGGGCGAGGTCAGGCCGGAGCCGAACTCCCAGAAGACGCTTTGAATGAAGCTGACAACGGTTCCTTCGCTGTCGGCGGCACCCATCCAGATGGTGTCGCCGCGTCTGGCGACATGCGGCCAGGCAAGCGCCTTCCTGCGGTCCACCTGGCGCGCCAGGGCGTCCAGGCGATCGGCCGCCAGCCAGTCCGATGCGGCGTCCGCCATGTGGTCCGGATCGCCGAGGCCCTCATTGCGGAGGATGAACACCTGCTTCGTCGCTTCTACCAACAGATGGACATGGTCCGCCGAGCAGCAGCCCTCATCCTGCAGGAGCCTGTCGTACAGGGCCAGGATCATCAGCGCCGACACGCCCTGCGTGGGCGGCGTCATGTTGAACAGGCGGCCCCACCGCGTGGTGACCGAAAGGGGCTCGACCAGCTCCGCGTCGAAGCGGTTGAAGTCCGTCAGTTGCAACGGGCTTCCGGCGTGCTCAAGGAAGCGGGCGTTGGCTTCGGCAATGGCGCCCCGGTAGAAGCTGTCCAGACCATGCTCGGCAAGATGGCGCAGCGTGGAGGCGAGCGCCTCCTGCCGCAGTCTGGAGCCGGCCGCCGGCAGTGCGCCGCCCGGCAGGTAGATATCGGCGAAGCCATCCACATCTTTCAGGTCGTCGACCTTCGCCGCGGTCGTCACCGCCTGGTTCTGGCTGACGGCGATGCCTTCGGCGGCGTAATCGATCGCCGGGGCCAGCAGCCGCGACAGCGGCAGACGGCGCCCCTCGGGCACGAGGTCGAGGGCCCTGGCCCAGCCCGCGATGGTGCCCGGCACGGTAGCGGCGGCCAGGGCCCCGCGCGGCGGAATGACGCTGCAATTGCGGTCGTGATACCATTGCGGGGTCGCGCGCATGGCCGCACGGCCACATGCCGAAATGCCGACCGGCCTTTCACCTTTCTTTCGGATCAGCCAGAAGCCGTCACCGCCCATGCCGTTCATGTGGGGATAGACGACGGCGATCGTCGCCGCAGCCGATACCATCGCCTCGATGGCCGTTCCACCTTCGGCAAGCACCTTTTGGCCGGCCAGCGCGGCTATACGGTGCGGGGCGGTGAATGCGCCCTTGTAGCCGAAAGAGGTGGTCAGCATACGGGGTCTCCTGCAAGGCAATCATGAACGGTCAGCGCCAGTATGGAGGCGAGGACCGGAAGTTCGGCGATGTCGAGACATTCATCCGAACCGCCAAGATTGTGCGGCGTCAAGCCGAGCACGATCGTAGCCATGCCCGCCCTGCGCCAGAGCCGTGCATCGGAAGCGCCGACGCGCATATTGGCGACGACCGGCCGGCCCAGCACTTCTTCGGCGGCCCGTGTCCCGTACCGGACAAGCGGATGGGCCGGGCTTGTCCAGGTTGCTTCGTACCGGCGCGTGACACTGCACGACACGCCGGGTCGCCCGACGAGGATCGCGTCGATCTGCCGTTCGACGTCCGATACCTGAACGCCGAGCGGAATGCGTATGTCGACGTCCGCGCTGGCATTCTGCGGCACCAGGTTTGGAGAAGTCCCGCCCTCGATGCGCCCGACATTCACCGTAACGCGGGACATCACATCCATCTCGCCCTCGCCGCCCACGGGTTCCGACAGGCGGAAGGCGGCATGCATGGTCGCTACCGCCTCGTGGCCTGCCGGCGTCCGCATCGCCGCAAGGCCGCGGAGCGCCGCCAGCGCGTCGATCAGCCGGTCGATCGCGTTGACGCCACGATGGACATGCGCACCGTGCGCGGCGCTGCCATGGGCGGTCAGGCGCAGCCACACCATGCCCTTTTCGCCGCAGCGCACGATCCCGGGCGAGCCGACATCCGGAACGATCACCAAAGCATCCGAGCAAGCCGGACTGCTGTCGATCAGAACCTGCGTCCCCTGTTCGCCCATCGATTCCTCGTCTCCGGCCAGCGCCACCACGAGTTCACCGCTCCATTCGTTCCGGTGCGCGGCCATGACCTCCAGCACACGCAGGGAGGCGGCTACCCCGCCTTTCATGTCGCAGGAACCCCGCCCGTAGAGCCTGCCGTCCCGCACTTCGCCGGACAGGGGCGGCACGGTCCATCCTGCGATGTCACCGACAGGATAGGTGTCGAGATGGCAGCTGAGAATGACGCGTCGCCCCGGCCGATGCCCACGCAGGCGCAGCACGACGTTGTCGACCGGGCCGGCCCCCGGCCGACGCTCGATCTCCAGCCCTTCGATATGCGCGACCGCCTGGACCACATGCTCAACCATGGCACGCGTATCGCTGGGCGGCGTCTGGCTGTCGATCGCAACCAGCGCCGCCGTCGCCCGTACAAGGTCGTCGTGATTCGCGGCGGCAGCCGTGGCAAGCCGCGAACGCAGCGATGTCCGCGTCATTGTGCCGGCGCCGCCCGCGCGCCGACGAGCAGCATCATCTCGTAGGCCATCTGCGCCGCAAGGAAGGCGGTCATGCCATTCACATCCTGCGGCGGTGAGACGGTGTTTATATCGCAGCCGACAATGTTCAGACCTGTGAAGGCCCGGATGAGCGAAAGGCCTTCCCGCGCGGAAAGCCCGCCCCATACGGGCGTACAGACACCCGGGGCGCAGGACGGGTCGAAGACGTCCATGTCCCAGGACAGATAGACAGGACGATCGCCGAGGCCGGCGCGGATGTGGTCGACGACATCGGCCTGCCCGCGCTGCAGAAACTCGGCGAGGGTGATGAGGTTGTAGCCCAGATCGCGCCCATAGCGATGGACGCCCTGCACCATGGTCGTTCCGCGCAGGCCCAGATGGTAGGACGAGCCCGGGCCGACACGCTGTTCCAGTGCGGCGTGGGTAAACTGGGTCGAAGCGTCGAACGGGTAGGTCTGGTTGGGAGGGTAGGCGTCGGTGTGGCTGTCGACATGGATGACGGCAAGGCCTGGGTAGGCGCGTGAAGCGGCGCGCAGCAGGGGCAGGGAAACGCTGCCGTCACCCCCGAGGCCCACGCATACGGCGCCTGTCTCGACAATGGCGTAAGCCGCCTGCTCGATGGCGTCGAAGGAATCTTCCATCCTGGCCGGCGTCAACGCGACGTCGCCGCAGTCTACCGCCGAAAGGCTGGCGGGAACGTCGAAATCGGCGAGCTCGGGATGATAGCGCCGGATCAACCCCGATTGTTGACGGATCGAGGATGGGCCCTGCCGTGAACCGACACGGAAAGGGTGGATGCCGCAATCGAACGGGCATCCGAGAATGGCGACCTTTGCCCCGGCGGCATCGGTGGTGAATGGAAGATCCATGAAGGTCTGCGGGCCAAGATTCGCAGCCGCGGCTGCCGGTCGTGACGTCATCGAACGATAGTCCTTGAATATCAGCGCCGTGAAAGGCGGCGTTCCCAGATGCGGATTGCCATCGCCAGCGGCCAGCAGATCAGGAAGTAGACGACGGCAATGAAGGTGAAGATTTCCAGCGGGCGGAATGTCGAGGAGGAGAGTTCCATTCCCCGCCGGGTGATTTCGGTGACCGATATGACCGAGCCCAGCGAAGAGTATTTGATGAGTTGGACGAAGTTGGCGGCAAGCGGTGGCAGCGTCATCCGGACCGCCTGCGGCAGTACGATGCGACGGAAGGACTGGAAGGGTGTCATGCCAAGAACCTGTGCCGCTTCCCGATGCCCTTTCGGAACAGCCTGTATGCCGGCGCGGTAGACCTCCCCGATGAATGCCGACGAGTAGATGGACAGGCCGATGACGAGCGCCGCGAACGCCGAAAGGTTTATGCCGAACACGATGGGCAGCACGTAATAGGCCCACAGCAACTGCACCAGGATGGGCGTGTTCCTGACGATCTCGCCGAAGCCGATGCCGATGGCCCTGAGCGGCCAGTGGCGCGACATGTCCAGCGAAGCGAGGACGAGGCCGCCCATCATCGCCAGGACGAGCGTCAGGGCAGAGACGATCAGCGTCGTTTGAAGTCCGCTCATCAGGAACGGAAGGTTCGTTGCGATGATGTCCCATCGGAAACTGTAGGTGAACATGGACCGCTACCCGAGCTTTGGTTTTCGACAGTCGATGACAGGTCGATCGCCCTGCCGCACGTTGAGGCCCGGCCGCTGCCCGCGGCCGGGCGGGCGCATTCACCGGGCGACGATCGGCCCGAGCTTGTTCGCCTCGGCAAAGGCGTCCAACCGGCCGTCGAGCTTGATCGTGTCGACGAAGAGGTTGACGTAGTTCAGCCAGATCTGGTCGCCCTGCGGCACGACATAGGCATACGGCGTCACGCGGAGCGGCTCGTCGGGCTCTACGATTTCCGCCCAGTCGAACTCGTCGCGCACCTTGATCGCCGTGGGATAGTCGGTCATCACCGCATCCGCCCGGTTGGCGATCAACTCGCCCTCGCGCGTGGCAGGCGGCGCGATGGCGGTAAAGGTTGCGGATTTCAGGTAATCGCGCATGAACGGCTCGATATAGCTGCCGAGCGTCGTCACGACGCGGGTGCCGTCCTTGTCGATATCGCTCCAGCTCTTGATCGGGCCGTCCTTCTTCACGACGGCGTAGATGCTGGTCTGCAGGTACGGTTTGGAGAACTCCACCGCCTGCGCGCGCTGCATCGTCGCGCCGATGCCGAACATGCCGATATCGCATTTGTCGGCCTGAAGATCGGCGATGAACGTGCCGAAGCTCGACTCGACGATCTCCAGTTCGGCGTTCAACTCCTTGGCGAGCTCCTTCGAGAGATCGGCGTCGATGCCCTCGATCTCGCCCGTTGCCGGATTGCGGAAGGAGATCGAATAATAGAGCGGATACTGGCAGACGCGCAGCGTCCCGCTCTGCGTTATGCGAAACAGGCGGGACTCGGTCTGCTGGGCCAGCGCGGAGGGCGCGTGGGCGGCGACTAGGGTGCCGGTCGCCACGAACGCCGTGGCCAACCGCCGGATGAACGACATGCACATGATCCTGCTCCTTGATGGGTTAGTCCTGAAGCTGTCGAAGAAAGCGTACGGCGCGTTCGGTGCCGGGCGCGGTGAAGAATGTTTCGGGGAGGGTGTCTTCGATGATCGTGCCGCCATCCATGAACACGATCCTTGAGCCGACATTGCGCGCGAAACCCATCTCGTGGGTAACGACCAGCATCGTCATTCCGTCCTCGGCCAGTTGGCGCATGACCCGCAGCACTTCGTGCCGCAGTTCGGGGTCGAGCGCCGATGTCGCCTCGTCGAACAGCATGATGCGGGGCCGCATGGCCAAGGCACGGGCGATGGCGACCCGCTGCTGCTGGCCGCCGGAAAGCCGGCCGGGATAGACGTCGTGCTTGTCGGCAAGGCCGACCTTGTCGAGCAGTTCCATCGCCAGCTCGATCGCGTCCTGCCTGCGCATCCTGCGCACGAGGATGGGCGCCTCGATGACGTTTTCGATGACGCTCCTGTGCGGCCACAGATTGAAATGCTGGAACACCATGCCGATGTCGGGCCGCACCCTGGCCGCCGCCTTGCGCACGCCTGAAGCGTTGAGCCCGTCGCTGATGACGATGCCATCCATGGTGACGCGCCCGGCGGTGGGAGTTTCCAGGAGGGCCAGCGTACGCAGCAGCGTCGTCTTGCCCGATCCGGAAGGGCCGACCACGCATACGACTTCGCCACGGCGGACCGGAAGGGAAACATCCTTCAGAACTTGCAGCTCACCGAAAGTCTTGCCGATCCCTTCCGCCGCTATGACGGTGGAGGATGTCCCGGACCCCAATGTAGAAATCTCATTTATGGACAATCCCGCGTCTCCGTCATAATGTCAGAATCGTTGGGAAAAACATCGGAGAAAAAGGCGTTTAGTGCAATAACCAAAATTTATGCACTATGCCGAAAATACGGTCATGGATCTGCGACTTCTCGAAGCATTCCGGCTGGTCGTCAGTAATCGGTCTGTCACCAGGGCGGCTGAGGTGCTTGGCGTCACGCAACCGGCCGTCAGCGCGCAGATGGCCCGGCTGGAGGCATCGGCCGGCTTTCCATTGTTTGTCCGTACGAAGGGCAGGCTGGCGCTCACGCAGGAGGGCGCATCGTTTCATCGCGAGGTGATGCACGCCCTGGACCAGGTGGAGCGCCTCGACCGCATCGCGGAATCGATCCGCCTCGGGCAGGCCGGCCGACTGGTGGTGGCCAGCCATCCCAGTGCCTCGATCTCTCTTCTGCCGCCTCTGGTCGCGCGCCTGACGGTAGCGTTGCCGGATGTTTCCGTAAAGATGATCAACCGGACGTCGGAGGAGGTGCGGGCCCTGTTTCCTGCAGCCACCATCGATATCGGCATCGCCGAGCTGCCCATCGACATCGCCGGCGTCGACGTGCGCCGTTATCATCTGGATTGCGTCGCCATCGTTCCGAAAGGGCACGCCCTTGCGCGGCTGGAGGCGATCGGACCTGCCGATCTTTCGGGCGAGCCTTTCCTGTCTATGCCGTCCGAGCGTTTGATCCACCACCGGATCCGGGCGGCGTTTTCCGATGCCGGCGCATATCTGAATTCAGTGGCGGAGGTCGACTTCTTCTCGTCGATCTGTGCTGTCGTCGCATCCGGTGGAGGCGTTTCGATCGTCGACCGGTGGTCGGCGGAAATGTTCGCGCCCCTCGGCTTCGAGGTGCGGCCGTTTTATCCCGCAATCCCCTACGAAATAGGCGTCCTGGTCAGCAGCGACCGCGAGCCCACGAAGTTGGCGCGGGATTTCCTCAACCTCATCCATGAGACCTTGTCCAGATAAGGAGCCATCGGTGCCCATGTCGCAGACCCCAAGCGCCTTTCCCCATTTATCCGCCGATCTGGACGCCATCTGCGACACCGGAGGACGGTTGACCGGTACGCCTTCGGAAACGAAAGCGGTCGCTCTCCTGAAGACGCTGGGGCGTCGTGCGACGGGGGTCGATCCAATGGTCCAGTCGTTTGCCTATGGCGGATGGAGGGCTCTGGCAGCGTCGCTCGAACTGGCTGACGGCTCGCGTCACGCCTGCCATCCGCTGGTCCGTACGGTGCCGACATCGTCGGCGGGGCTGACGGCGGAAGTCGTGGATCTGGGGCGTGGCACGGAGGCGGATTTCGCCGCGCGGGCAGGGCGCATTCCCGGCCGTATCGTCCTTGTCCGGCACGAGCTCATGTTTTCTGCCGATACTGTGCATCGCCGCCTGAAATACGGTTGGGCGAAGGAGTATGGGGCGGCCGGTTTCCTCATTGCCGGTCCGTTGCGGGAGTCTCCGGTAACGGGGTCTTCGGGCCGCACCGACGGCGCCGGCATACCGGCGGCCGGCATCTCGCTGGAGCTTGCCGAACGTCTTTCGGCTCACGAGGGCGAACCGATCCGCCTGCGGATCGCCACCGAAGAAACCGAAGCGACGGCGGAAAACCTGTTCTTCGACATGCCGGGCAGCATCGACGAGTGGATCGTATTGTCCGCGCATATCGACGGGCACGACCTGGCCGAAAGCGCGATGGACAATGCGACCGGGTTGGCGGTTGCCCTTTCCGTTGCCGGGCGCGTGCGACGCATGGAGGGGCGCAGGCGGGGCGTGCGCCTTGCATTCTTCAATGCCGAGGAATGGGCGCTGACGGGCTCGCGCCATTACATCGCCGGATTGTCGCAGCGGGAGCGCGATGCGATCGCCCTGAACGTGAATCTCGATACTGTCGGATGCGGAGCCCATCTGACGGCCCTGACCAGCGATTTTCCCGGCATCGAACCCTTGCTGGCCGAGGCATCTCGGGCATCTGGCGTTCCGCTTGGCATTCACCGGCCGCTGCAGAGAAACTCCGATCACGCGAACTTCGCCGAAGCGGGCATTCCGGCGTTTCGCATGGTCTCCGGTTTCGACGACCGCACTGGCCCCACGCGCCTTCTCCTGACGAAGCAGGATGTACGCGCCCACGTGGATCGTCGACAGATCGAGGATGCTGCCTCCCTGGCCTTCGAGATCGTCCACCTTGGATGCCTGGAGCCGCGCATGGACGCCTGGCGCACGCGGCAACAGGCTGCATGATGCACGACTTGGCAAACCTGGAACCATCCCGACATCACCGCCCTCGAACGCCAGAGGGAATGGGAAGAAATCAGCGGAAGGCGCCCGTCGTCATGGCGAGAAGGGCTTGAATGATCGGCATCCGCCGCGAGGCGCGGGGCCACATCATGCCCATTGTCCGGAATGGTCGATCGTCTGGAAGCTCAAGCTTGCAAAGGCTGAGACCCTCCGGCCAAGGCGTGGACCAATCGGGGACGAGCGATACGCCCAGGCCGCGGCTGACTAGAACCGCGATGGCCTCCAGTCCGTCGAGCTCGAGGCGGTCCCTGGGGACGATCCCCTTCAGTTCGAGGTAAAGGGCGGCGATATGGCCCGACCACAGACGGCGATCGTAGCGGATGAACGGCTCGGAATTCAGGACGTCCAGCGCGTTTCGTTTGCCGAACGAAGCGGGGGCGATGACGATATAGCGTTCGGAATGGATACTCGCCCATTCCAGGCCCTTGGAGATGTCGAACGAGGGCTCGAACATCAGCGCGGCGTCGATGCGATCTTCGACGAGCATGCCGTAGAGGTCCGCGGAACTGCCCTTGGTGATGAGCAGCTCAAGCTTGGGGTATGTGTTGGCGATGTCGAGCAGCAGGTTGCACAGAACGCCGGCGACCGCGCTCGACGCCACCCCGAGCCGAATCTCCCCCGCGAGCTCGGGGTCGTCTCCAAGCGTGCGCAGATCTCTCGTCCGCTGAATGACGGCTCGCGATTTCTCGGCCAGGCGCAAACCGGCAGCGGTGGGGCGAACGATCCGCCCGACCCGGCTCAGGATGGGATAGCCAAGCTCATCCTCCAGGGCCTTGAAGCGCAGCGACAACGCGGCCGGCGTCAAGGCGAGCTTCCGGCTTGCCTCGACGAGCGAGCGGCTCTCAGTGAACACGACGAAGCTTTCCAGGAACCGCGTTTCCATTGCGAAGCATTCTCCATGTCGGAAGTTAGGTTTACTAATCTTTTCGGCGCCTGCACACCAGCGATAATGATGGTGTCGAGGATGAGAAGAAGGCCGCTGGGCCGCACCGGGAGGATGTTCAATGATGCGATCCGACACATCGATGAGGAAGGCGGAGCTACGCGCCGGGACGCGGTCGACCCTCGGCTCTCTTGTTGCCGCCGTGGTAGCCGCACTGTCCCTGCTCGGTCATTCCGCGGCCGTCGCGCAGGACGAGTGGCAGCCGGACGATACCATTCGGCTCGTCGTCCCGTATGGACCGGGTGGAAGCTCGGACATCATCGCCCGCACCGTGGCGGTAGAGATGTCGAAGGATCTGGGCCATCAGGTTGTGGTTGAAAACCTGGCCGGAGCCGCCGGTGTCGTGGCCATGCAGGAGGTTGCCGGCGCCAAGCCCGATGGCCATACGCTGGTCCTTGGCCATGTCGGCACGCTGGCGGTCAATCCGGCGATGCTGGAGAGCCTGCCCTACGACGTCTCGAACGATTTCGCCCCGGTCGCCCTGCTGACGCGGGTGCCCATCCTGTTCGTGGTCAATTCAAACGTCGAAGCCGATACGCTCGAGCAGTTCATCGCGCTGGCAAAGGAAAGACCGGGCGAACTGAACTACGGTTCCGCAGGGAATGGAAGCGCCGGCCATCTTGCCTTCGAACAGCTCAAGCTCGCGGCTGCAATCGATGTCCAGCACATTCCCTACAAGGGGACCGGCGCGCAGATCACCGATCTTCTGGCAGGCCGCACGGATGCGGCGGCCGCAGGCGTTCCGCCTTTCCTGCCACATCTGAAGTCGGGCGCATTGCGCGCGCTCGCGGTGGGTTCGGCAGAGCGAATTCCTCTCCTGCCCGACCAGCCGACAGTCGCCGAGATCGGCTACCCGGGTTTCGAAAGCTCGCAATGGTTTGGCCTTCTGGCGCCGTCCGGCACGCCGCAGGCCGCGATCGACCGTCTCAATCGCTCTGCGGTGGAAGCGCTCCGGCAGCCGTCCGTCATCGCCCGGCTGAAGGAAGATGCCAGCATCGCCGTCGGATCGACGCCAGAGGAGTTCGCAGCGTTCATCGCCGCGGAAAGCGCCCGCTGGGGCGAGATCGTCCGCAAGGCCGATCTTCACGCCGAATAAAACACCAGCCTTCGACCGGTCACTGGCGACCGCGTTGCGACCACGCCGCCGCCGGCTGGCGCCGGCCCTGCGTGCACGCAGCAGCGCGCGCAGAGCCATGCAGCCAATCTCTCAGATAGGAAACGAGTGCGTCAGATGAAAAGCCACGAGGGAAAGACCGTCATTACAGAGGCCGAACTGCACCGGGTGGCGACGCAGGCATTGACTGCCCTGGGGCTCAGCGATGTCGCCGCCGCCGACACGGCCGATATCCTGGTGCTTGCGGACCTGTTCGGTGTCTCTACCCATGGTACCTCCCGGATCGAGTCCTATGGCGAACGATTGTCCATTGGCGGGATCGAGGCGCAGCCGGATATCCAGGTCGAACGGGTGGCGCCGGGTATGGCGAAAGTAAACGGCAACAACGGAATAGGACCCTTGGTGGGGCAGAGCGCGCTGAAAACCGCGATGGAGCTGGCGCGCGACAATGGCATCGGCGTGGCTTTCGCCAGGGGGAGCAATCACTTCGGACCCGTGAGCCCATATTGCTATATCGCGGCCAATGCGGGCTTTGCCAGCTTCATCGGCAGCAATGCCACCACGACGATCGCCCCCTGGGGCGGGCGCGAAGCGCGCCTCGGCAACAGTCCGATCGGATTTGGCATTCCCAATCCGGGTGGCACGCCGATCATACTCGACATGGCGATGAGCGTTGTTGCCCGCGCAAAGATACGCAACGCCGCCAAACAAGGGCGAACGATCCCGGCAAGCTGGGCGACGGACCGGAACGGCGCTCCGACGGAAAACCCGAACGAGGCGCTGGAGGGGTTTCTGCAACCCATTGGCGGCCATAAGGGCTACGGACTTGCGCTGATCGTCGATCTACTGGCCGGTGTGCTTGCCGAAGCGGCATATCTGTCTCATGTGAAATCGTGGGTGAACGCACCCGATCAGCCGCAAAACCTGGGTCATTTCTTTATCCTGATCGATACGAGCCGGCTGGGCTCGGACACCTGGCTGTCATCCCGGATTGGCGACTTCATCGATATCATCCACTCCACGCCTCCGGTCGAGCCATCGACACCGGTCCTCCTGCCCGGCGAGATCGAGATGATGAACCTCCTGCGGCAACGTCGGGAAGGAATATCGATCGACCGCGCGACGCTGGATACCTTGGCGCGCCACGCGCGCGCATAACCGCGCTGGAAGCAGCCTCAAGTTCCCCCCACCGGCACATAACGGGCGCAAGCCGACTGCGGGCTGAGGGGGGCACGGTGACGAAATACAGAGGGAGGAACACGCCATGCCGGCAATACGAGCCCGCAAGGATTTTTGGGCGGGCTGCTATACGTCGCATTCGGCCTTTCGGCGCTGGCGATTGCAAGCGGCTACCCCATCGGCACAACCGCCAGAATGGGCCCCGGATACTTCCCCATCTTACTGGGCGCCGTGCTGGCAATGTTTGGCCTAGCGGCAATTGCCCGTTCATTCATGCGATATGGCGAAGCGATCGAACCGATCGCCTGGAAGCCACTTGCCCTGGTGACGGTCGCCGTCATCGCGTTCGCTTGGTTACTGCCACGGCTCGGATTGCCGCTCTCTCTGGCAGTGCTCATCCTGATATCGGCGTCATCGAGCAGTCACTTCAAGCTCGGCATCAAACCTATGCTTCTCATGGTGGCGCTGATTGCCTTCTGCGTACTGCTCTTCATCGAGGCGCTCGGTGTGCCGATGCCTCTTGTCGGCTCATGGTTGAAGGGCTGAGCGAAATGGATATCCTGGCCAACCTGGAACTTGGTATCGTAACTGCCCTCAGTCTCGACAACCTCTTCTACTGTTTCGTCGGAGTGTTGCTGGGCACGGCGATCGGCGTTCTCCCTGGGCTCGGCCCGTTGACGACGATCGCGATACTCCTGCCCATCACGTTCGACCTGCAGCCTGTCGCTTCGCTCATCATGCTTGCCGGCATCTACTACGGTGCGCAGTACGGAGGATCGACAACGGCTATCCTCGTCAACCTGCCTGGCGAATCCGCCTCGGTCGTGACGGCCCTGGACGGCTACAAACTGGCGATGAAGGGCAAGGCGGGGCTTGCGCTTGCAACCGCGGCGATCGGCTCCTTCTTTGCCGGCACCGTTGCGACAGTGCTTGTCGCCCTTTTTGCGCCGCCGCTCACCACGGTCGCACTTCAGTTCGGTCCGGCCGAGTATTTTTCACTGATGGTGCTTGGGCTGGTCGCCTCGGTGGTGCTGGCACATGGATCGCTCCTGCATGCGCTCGGCATGATCGTGCTGGGGCTTCTGTTCGGCGTCATCGGAACGGATGTCAACACTGGCCTTCCGCGCTTCACATTCGGCTTCACCTATCTCGCGGACGGCATAAATTTCGTGATTGTCGCCATGGGACTTTTCGGGATCGGCGAAATCGTCGCGAACCTGCAAAACGAGGCGTCGCGCACGGTTCTGACCCGGAAGGTGACCGGGCTGATGCCGACACGCCAGGAGCTCAAGCGCATCGCCGCCCCCATCCTGCGTGGCACATTTCTGGGGTCCGTCCTCGGCATCCTGCCCGGTGGCGGGGCCATGCTCGCATCGTTTGCATCGTACGCCTTCGAGAAGCGCGTCTCGCGCCACCCCCAGGAGTTCGGCAACGGCGCCATAGAAGGCGTCGCAGGTCCGGAATCCGCCAACAATGCCGGGGCGCAAACCTCTTTCATCCCAATGCTGACGCTGGGAATACCATCCAATCCCGTAATGGCGTTGATGATCGGGGCGCTCGTCATCCAGGGCATACAGCCCGGTCCGTCTGTGATCACCGAGCAGCCCACCCTGTTCTGGGGCCTTATCGTTTCGATGTGGATCGGCAATCTGATGCTGCTGGTTCTCAACCTTCCGTTGATCGGCATCTGGGTCCGGCTCATCACGGTGCCGTATCATTTCCTTTTTCCGATGATCCTCGTGTTCTGCGTCATCGGGGTATTCAGCCTGCACAATGTGAGCTTCGACATCTATGTAATGTCGCTGTTCGGCCTTCTCGGTTACCTGTTCCGAAAGCTGGATTGCGAACCTGCACCACTCTTGCTTGGATTCGTCCTCGGACCGATGATGGAAGAAAATCTGCGCCGGGCCATGTTGCTTTCCCGCGGCGATGCCACGGTGTTCGTGACCCAGCCCATAAGCGCCGTCATGTTGGTCGCTGCCGCCGTTCTTCTCTTCATCGTTATCCTGCCTTCGGTACGCCGGACGCGTGATACGGCTTTCCAGGAGGAAGACTGATCGGAACGGAAAGTCAGCCGGCCCTGGCGACCGATCCGCCAGAAGTGAAGCGAGAGGGCAGTGGCACCACTGCCCGCCGGTGCTCGCCAGGTCACCGATCTGCCAGGGTCTGGTCGCCGTCGTCTGCCGGCGTCGAGTATTCCCACTCGAACGTCGAGCCGAACTGCAGCTCTCCACCGAAATAGGCGCTCACGGTGTCCAGGTCCTCTGTAGACCTCGACATGCCCACAGCGAACGGCAGTGCAGTCAAAAAGTTTGGGCAGTCGTCTGCGGTCTGCAGTATTGCATCGTTTGGATCGTTACAAATGGCGTTGTCATCGAAGTCGACCGAAGCGAAATAATAGACTTTCTCTGCAAATCCGTTGCCGGGATGGCCTGGGCAAACGCCCGAGACGATGTGGCGGTGGCTCGACGACATCAGCGGCCCTCTGCAGCCTTTTGTCTCTGCCAGAGACATCCGCTCAAACAAGCCATGGAAATATGGCTCCGGGTCAGGCGTCGCGATGACTAACGCCAGCCGCCTGCTTCCCGACCTGTAATCGACGGCATAAGCATCGGTGCCGAGCTGGTACTTGTAGGCTGTGCCCTCGGGCAGGTCTTCGGCGGCCAGTGGCTGGCCGAAAATCTGGACGAGGCGCTCCGGAGGCGTATCGACGCGAATGCGCGATACCGCCTCGATTGTTTCATCCCCCTGGGAGCCGTCGGCGTCTCTTGCTTCGGCCTGAACTGCAACTCCCTTCTCGATAAGTATCGCCTCCGTCTGGGCTTGCAGGCAGGCAGTGTAAATCCTGAAAAGTTCAACACCGATCTCGTCGGGTGTGATCCGTTCGATGAGAGCACCCACTTCATCTCTGGTGACGGTCGTTCCCGCCTGTACTCCAGATAGATACTCGGAAATGGTAGCGCTGACTCTGTTGGAGGCGGCGATCTTCGACCCCATTGAGCATCGACGACTGATAAGATCATCCGCATTTGTGGCCATATCCGATCGCTGATCCCGCCCAGGCGCATTCGACCAGACAAAAAGACCGATCGACACCAGCAAGGTGCCACAAAGTATGGCGGCGGCAATCTTGTACATTTCAGATCCTCGCCTTGACCGAACCATCCGGTTCTATCTGCGGGACAGTATTAAGCGCTCTCCCCCGGGCGCTTGTCCATTTGCGATTGCCACGTCGGCAAGACACCGTGCCACAGATGACGGGCACAAGCGTGCGGGATGCCGCACGCACGTCAAAATCCAATCGTTCCGCTTCCTGGCAGACTGGCTGCCACAACTTCCCGGTCGCTCGCGTTTGAGCGAGAATGCGATCCGCGAACAGCCAAGGAGGAGACGATGTTCGTTCGGACCATAGAACCGGAAGACGCCTCGGGCGACGTCGCGTCCATCTACGCAGGGGAAATCGCGACAATCGGGCGAGTCATGCAGGCGACCCAGTGCTGGTCGGCGAGGCCCGACATTCTGGCACCAGTCGAGCATCTGTTGCATTTGATGAGAGACAACTTTTCACTGGGGCTGATCAACTTTCGGCTCATCACCCTGATAGCGGCCAAGCACGTACCTTCCAGCTATTGCTCCCACGTCTACTTTCGATCGCTTTCCGGCATGATCGGGCGAGATCAGACACTGGCTGTCTGGAGAGACTATCGT
Source organism: Aureimonas sp. OT7 (assembly GCF_014844055.1). Taxonomy (NCBI): domain Bacteria; kingdom Pseudomonadati; phylum Pseudomonadota; class Alphaproteobacteria; order Hyphomicrobiales; family Aurantimonadaceae; genus Aureimonas; species Aureimonas sp. OT7. The sequence goes on along the minus strand of NZ_CP062167.1, from coordinate 2,968,782 downwards.
AATGCCGGGCTCACGGACCAGCAGGTCGCAATGCTTGCTTATTCTGAGCAGATCACGATGGACGCCTCGCTGATAACGCAAGACGATATCGACGCGTTACGCACCGTCGGCTTTACCGATCTCAATATCGCCGATATCGCGTTGGTGGCGTCATTCCGAAATTTTCTTAGCCGGTACTTCGACGCAGTTGGCGCGGAGGTCGAGCCCGAATTTCTGGATGACGACATCAACGTGCGAAAGAAGCTGACCGTTGGCGGTCAAGATGCACACTAGACGGTCGATCTGGCTGCCCGGGGAGGTTCGGAGCCCGGGGCTTCGAGTGACGCAGCTTCGGTGAACCTGCGGGCCAACTCGTAAAATGTCGGAGAGGCCTTGAGGGATATGGTGGGCGCGACAGGGATCGAACCTGTGACCCCTCGGCGTGAACGACGGCGGGAATAACCTGCATACCGCCGATGAAGAGTTCTGCTCTGGGTACGCAGATCCTTGTGTTGACCCTTCATCTTCAAGTGGCCCAGCAGGCGGTATTTGAAAGACAAGACCCGGCACGGCTCTCTACGATCCGCACCCAGCCGGATTACTCATCAAGACGGCGGCGCTGAAAGTCGCAGCAGCGCAGGGCTTTACGAAACGGTCCGGGACGCATGTCGGTGTTTGTGGAAGAACCCTTGCGCCTAACCCCTACGAGCCCAATGGCAAGCACCAACTTCCATAGGCCAGGCAGGAGTTGCGACCTGCCCGTCCTGACAAGAGATGGAATTGGCCCTGCCGAGCCAGCGTGTGGCAGGAGACGCGCCGGAAGATCGAGAGATCGGCTAGTCTTACCCTACGAGCGTCAGGGGGCACGGAACAACGCGGGCGGGGGGGAACGGCTGGCGATCGATATCAAGTGGTGCCTAACGTAGGCGAGAGCCGGGGTGTCAGGTTAAACGCGGGCTATGCGCCAAGCTGCCGTCACTTGATTGCAGCGTGTCTTCTTTCTCTCAATTGCGTTCATGAGTTCGACTAAGTCGTCGGCTTCGTGCATTTCCAGACCACCGACCGAACGTCATTGAGCGCAACGGGAATGTTCACAGAGAAGTCGACGACAGACCACATGCCATCGTCTTCCGCGCGCATGGTGTAGCGGTCATCGGGCATGTCTACACCAAATCATCGATCGACACCGACAAGGCGGTGGCAAGCTTCCTGATGGTATCGACTGACCCGGACTTTCGGCCTGCCTCGATATCGGCAATCTGGACTCGGTTTACCCCGGCGCTTTCCGAAAGCTGAGCCTGGGTAAGGCCCCGCAGATCGCGATAGACGCGGAGCGGGCTTTCACCGTCGATCATGCGCTTGACGAACTCGGCAGGGATAGATTCCCCTCCATCCCCCATTGCGCGGTCGTAGGCGATGATGTCGGCCAGGTCGTCGGCAGCGTTCAGAAGCCTTTCGTACTCGGTCTTCTCGATGGTCACCATCTCATTCATGGTGGTCTCCTTTCAGTCGTAGACCCCGCCACGCGGGCCGATGTTCAGAACGTCGAGGACTACACCGTCCTGCATGATAACACGCCAGTCGCCTAGACGAAGACGGATACCATCCCGGCCCTGAAGCTTCTTGATGTTATTGGCCTGCGATGACGGGTCAGCGGCATAGGTTTCGATCTTCCCCACGATGCGCCGGGCCGTATTTGCCGGCATCCTGCGAAGGGCTTTGACTGCGGCGGGTCGGTAGGTGATCTCTTTCATGAGCCTCTGTAGCCGATAGCTACATCGACATCAACGGAAATGTAGCTGATGACTACAGGAAAGGTAGCGTCCGTGCCCTGCCGCCCCTGCCAAGCCCGCCGAGAGATGTTAGCCACAGCCAAGGTGAAGGACGGCATCAAGGGTGTGGTGAAAGTGCTGCCGGCAGTCGTCGTCCATATGGTCCGTAAGCCATGACCCAGGTTCGCAGTGATGCTGTCGACTTTGGCCGTGTCGCTGCCATCATGGGCCGCCTGCCGCTGGATATGCAGAAGGTTGCCTTCGGTCGGGCAGCGGCTCGCATGCGCAGTGTGGTCGAACGCAACTACGCCCGCTTTGCCCTACGGCACATCCATTCCGCAGAAGCACATCATGTCGCGTATGCGGTCCTACGTTTCACTGCGCATGCCGAATTTTGCCGGAGCCGGTGCCGCAATTGAATACATATCGTGCTCTAAACTGAGTGACGCTCTATCAAGCAAGCCTTACCACACAACTCTTCGGCCAGCCTACGAGCGGGCTTTTTCTATGGAGCAATCATGGCGAACGCAATCCGAACCTTCGGTTCTTCGTGGCGCGCTGGATATCGTCCCGGATAGGGTTGCTTCTTCGACCATCGTGTTGGGACCGACCATCGCCGTTGGCCACGTGACGGTTCAGCCGGGCACAATTCCATCTGTTTCTGGGGTTCCTGATGCTGCAGTTGCGGCTCGTGCCGTCCTAGTCGAATCCAGCCGAGCGGAGAGGCGTTCAAGCCCGTGTGGGCGACGCTGTGGCGCCGTCCGCAATTTAGACTATTGCTATTCCACCCGTGCACGCGCCGGGGTTGATGGCCGCCCAGCAGACGCAGCGACGCCGCGAGGCGGAAAATGTTCGGGCCCAAGCAGACACGCAGCGTCGCGCCGCGCTTTTCGGGCAGGGCTGCGTCGCCGACATATTCGGGAAGCTTGCGCCGAAAACAGCGCCGAAAGTTTCCGTTCGGACTTGTTCGGCGCTGTTACTGGGGGTTGGAATCCATTGTAATCGCTTCGGAATATGGTGGGCGCGACAGGGATCGAACCTGTGACCCCCTCGGTGTGAACGAGGTGCTCTCCCGCTGAGCTACGCGCCCTATGCAGCGTTGCGGTGTGTCCGGCTGCGAAGGTGCGCCGATATAGTCGGGCCCGGCCGGTTCCGTCAACCGGCTATCGCACGCGCATGCCACAGTTTGTGCACGAGCTCCGGCGTGACGGCCGCGTAATCATCGGCGATGTGGGTTGCCTCGGCCCGCGCCTGTGCGTTCGCGTCATAGCCGAATCCCATCAGGATGGACGGGATCCCGGCATTGAGGGCCGCGCTCGTATCGGTCCGTGTGTCGCCGATCATCACGGACCGGGCAGGGCTTCCGCCGGCCTGTTCGATGGTGCCAGTGACATGGATGGCATCCGGCTTTCGCGCCGCGAAAGTGTCGAAGCCCGCGATCGCCGCGAAACGCGCCGAAAGTCCGATCGAATCGAGCAGCAGCCGCGCCAGCCGCTCGCTCTTGTTGGTGCAGACCGCAAGCACGAAGCCGGCGTCCCGCAACCGGTCCAGCGCGTCGACCGCGCCGGGGAAGGGCAGCGAATGTCTGGCGATATTGGCCTCGTAGAAGGACAGGAAGCAGGCGACCTGCTCCTCGAGCTCGTCTTCGCCAAGATCACGGGCGGCCCAGCCATAGGCCGCCGTCAGCATCGCGCGGGAGCCGTGCCCGGCATAGGGCCGCACCATATCCAACGTAACCGGCGCCATCGCCCTCTGCGCCAGGCAATGGTTGAGGCTGCCGGTCAGGTCGGGCGCGGTGTCCACCAGCGTGCCGTCGAGATCGAATATGGCGAGGGGAGGCGCGTCTGGCGCAGCTTTCGAAACGGTCATCTGGGCATCAAACCCGCCTTGGCCGTGGCGTCAAGCGGAGGCACGGCCAAAGGGTGGCTTCCGCGCCCGCGGCAAACGCATTAAACGGGGGGGCTACTTGCAGCTTGTGGCCGGCACGGGGATTCGCCGCGCAGGCGGTACCCTACGAAGGACTGCGAAATGAGTGATGCAGCACGCCTGAAGGAAGACGCGGCACGCGCCGCACTCGCCCATGTGGAGGGCGGGATGCGGCTGGGCATCGGTTCCGGGTCGACCTCCGAGGCTTTCGTGCGCGTCCTGGCCGAGCGCGTCCGTGAGGGCCTTGAGATCGTCGGCGTACCGACGTCGGAGCGTACCGCGCGCCTCTGCCGCGAAACCGGTGTTCCGCTGACGACGCTCGACGATACGCCCGAACTCGACCTTGCCATCGACGGCACCGACGAGGTCGATCCGGCGCTGCGCCTGATCAAGGGTGGCGGCGGCGCCCTCCTGCGGGAGAAGATCGTGGCGGCGGCCTCCGCCCGCATGATCGTGATCGCCGATGCCTCCAAGGAGGTCGAGACGCTGGGCGCGTTCCCGCTGCCGATCGAGGTGAACGGCTTCGGGCTCGTCGCAACCTATCTCGCCATCGAGCGGGCCGCCGGGCTTCTCGGGCTCAGCGGCGGGCTGACCTTGCGGAAGACCGGGGAGGAGCCGTTCTTCACGGATGGCGGACACCTGATCATCGATGCATCTTTTGGCCGCATTCCCGATCCAGAAGCGCTGTCTGCCGCATTGTACGCGGTGCCGGGCGTGGTCGAGCACGGCCTGTTCCTCGGACTGGCGACTTCGGTCGTCCTCGCCTCGAAGACTGGTATTCGCGTGCTGGAAAGGTAAGGTCCTGGCGGGCCATCGGTCGCAAGGGGCTTCCCCGGCTCCGATTTATTCATTAGTGAGCGGTCAGCTCATGTTCGAATCCATGGAGATGGAACTTTGAAAGTTCTGAAGCTGAAGTTGCGTCGGTCCATGTGCGCCGCGGCCGCCCTGCTCATACTGTCGGCCGTTCCCGCTTCCGCGCAGGAAATCAGCCCCTCGCACCTTGCAGCGGCGCGGCAGGCCGTCGACGCCATAGACACGACCGAACAGTTCGACCAGATCCTGTTGAACGCGGCGACGCAGATCAAGGCGGAGCTGATCGTCAACAATCCGAACCTGCAGTCGGAAATCTCCACGATGGTCGACGACAACGCGATCGCGTTGGCGCCGCGCCGCGCCGACCTGGAAAACGAGATCGCCCGCATCTACGCCAAGATCTTCACCGAGCAGGAATTGCGCGAGATCGGCCAGTTCTACGCTTCGGAGGCGGGCCGCAAGCTTCTGGCGCAGGGCCCCGCCGCCGTCCGCGAAACGATGGGCGCCGCCGATATCTGGGCCAACGGCATCGTGCGCGATCTGCGCCAGTCGGCGGAAGCCGGCATGCGCCAGCTCGCGCCGGCATCGGCCAACAACGCGCCGGCCCAGTAAACCCTTCGCCGATTTCGGCCTTTCGGCGGCGCGCCCATGGCGCGCCCCTTCCGCTTCCAGTCCCCGCAAAGTGAGGGCGCCCGATGAGTCGCTACGACTACGATCTCTTCGTGATAGGTGGCGGTTCTGGCGGAGTGCGCGCGGCGCGGCGCACCGCCGCGTTGGGTCGCAAGGTGGCCATCGCGGAAGAATTCCGCATGGGTGGCACCTGCGTCATCCGCGGCTGCGTCCCGAAGAAGCTTCTCGTCTACGCCTCCAAATTCTCCGAAGAATTCGAAGACGCCGCCGGCTACGGCTGGTCGGTCGGGGAAACGCGCTTCGACTGGCCCACACTGATTGCCGCCAAGGATGCGGAAATCCAGCGGCTGGAAGACATCTATACCCGCAACCTGGAAAAGGCCGGCGCCGAGATCCTGAAAACGCGCGCCGTCCTCGAAGGGCCGCACGCGGTGCGTCTTCTGGAGACGGATACGACGGTGACCGCCGAGCGCATCCTGGTCGCCGTGGGTGGACGGGCAAACCCATTCGCCGACATGCCGGGCGCGGAGCATTGCATCACCTCCAACGAGGCGTTCCACCTGAGGCGCCTTCCCGAGCGGATCGTCATCCTGGGCGGCGGTTACATCGCGGTGGAGTTCGCCAATATCTTCCATGGCCTCGGCGCGCATGTCACGCTGGTCTATCGCGGCAAGAAGATCCTTGGCGGTTTCGACGACGATCTGCGCGACGGGGTCAGCGCGGCGATGCAGCGCAAGGGCATCGATATACGGTGCGAGGATACGCTCGTCGAAGTGCGCCAGAAGGCCGATTGCCGCTTCGAGGCGGTGCTGAAGGGCGGGGACAGGCTCGACGCGGACGAGGTCATGCTGGCGGTCGGGCGCAAGCCGAACACCGAAGACCTCGGCTGCGACAAGGCCGGGGTAACGCTGGATCATCTCGGCGCGATCGAGATCGACGCGTATTCCCGCACGAGCGCGCCGTCTGTCTGGGCGCTGGGGGACGTCACCAACCGCCTTCAGTTGACGCCGGTCGCCATTCATGAGGCGATGTGCTTTGTGGATACCGAGTTTCTGGGCAAGCCGACCCGGCCGGATATCGAAACGGTGCCGACGGCCGTCTTCTCCCAACCCGAAATCGGCACGGCCGGCCTGACCGAGTGCGAGGCCGGGGAGCGGTATCGCACCGTCGAGGTGTATACGGCACGGTTCCGCCCCATGCGCAACATCCTGGCCGGCCGCGACGAGCAGATGATCACCAAGCTCGTGGTGGACGGGGAAAGCAGGAAGGTCGTCGGCGCGCATATCCTTGGGCCCGATGCAGGCGAACTGGCGCAGGTGCTGGGCATCTGCGTGAAGGCCGGGCTGACGAAGGACGACTTCGACCGCACCATGGCCCTGCATCCCACGGCCGCCGAAGAACTCGTGACCATGTACACACCCAGCTACATCCTGCGCGATGGCGAGGTGCAGGACGCATGAGCCTGATCCACGACGACCACCCCGACCTTGCCGCGCTGATCGGCGAGGGGCGGGTCGTCGCCTATTTCGGATATGGCTCGCTGGTCAATCGCCGCACGCTGCGCACGCGTTTCCTCGGCATCCGGCGTGCGGAGGCGGCCGGGTGGCGACGCTTCTGGCTGCCGCGGCCGCAGCCGGTGCCGGCGCTCCTGTCCGTGCGGCCCGCCAAGGACTTCGTGATACAGGGCGTCATCGTCTATGACCTCGCCGATCACCTGCCCTTGGTGGACGAGCGCGAGGCCGGCTACATGCGCCGCGTCGTCACGGCCGACAGGATCGCGGTGGAAAACCCGGTGGCGGGTGATGTACCCCTGTTCATCTACGAGGCCTCTGCCGACGAGGAGACGGCGTCCGAGGCCGGCGCCTTCATCCTCCAGTCCTACCTGGATGCCGTGATGCAGGGCTTCCACGCCTTGTACGGACGCGCGGGGCTGGAACGCTTCGTGGAAGAAACCGAAGGGTTCCGCACGGCGGTTCTTCAGGACAGGCATGCGCCGCGTTATCCACGCCCGGTCGAGCTCGAGGAGGGCGAGGCCGCCCTTTTCGATACGCTTGTTTCGGCGCGCGGCGCTACCCATCTGCCACCTGCCTGAAACGGGCTTTTTGCCGTGACAATTCAGACCATTGGTGTTTAAACAGCCACCTTGATGCGTAAGATTTCCGCAGGAGAATGGGGCAATGACGAAGGATTGGACACCGGCAACCTGGCGCTCGAAGGACATCGAGCAGGTTCCCGACTATCCGGATCCGGCCGCTTTGGCCGAGACGGAGAAGCGTCTTGCCAGCTTTCCGCCCCTCGTTTTTGCAGGTGAGGCCCGCAAACTGAAGCGCTCGCTTGCCGAGGTCGCCGAGGGCCGTGGTTTTCTTCTGCAGGGCGGCGATTGTGCCGAAAGCTTCGCCGAGCATGGCGCGGACAATATCCGCGACTTCTTCCGCGCGTTCCTGCAAATGGCCGTCGTGCTAACCTTCGCCGCCTCCTCGCCTGTGGTCAAGGTTGGGCGTATTGCGGGCCAGTTCGCCAAGCCGCGCTCATCGAATTCCGAGAGCAAGGGCGGCAAGACGCTACCTTCCTACCGCGGAGACATCATCAACGGCATCGAATTCGACGAGGCCTCGCGCATTCCCAGCCCGGAGCGCCAGGAAATGGCGTACCGGCAGTCCGCCGCGACGCTGAACCTTCTGCGCGCCTTCGCGCAGGGCGGTTACGCCAACCTCGACAACGTCCACCAGTGGATGCTCGGCTTCCTGTCGGGCTCGCCGCAGGCGGAGCGATACCGTGAGATCGCGGATCGGATCTCCGAAACGATGAACTTCATGCGGGCGATCGGCATCAATTCCGAGAACCATCCCGCTTTGCGCGAAACGGATTTCTTCACCAGCCACGAGGCGCTGCTTCTGGGCTACGAGGAAGCGCTGACGCGCGTCGATTCGACCAGCGGCGAGTGGTATGCCACGTCCGGCCACATGATCTGGATCGGCGACCGCACCCGCCAGCTCGAGAATGCGCATGTCGAGTATTGCCGCGGCATCCGCAATCCGATCGGCCTTAAATGCGGGCCGAGCCTCGACCCGAGCGATCTCCTGCGGCTGATCGACCGCCTCAACCCGCAGAACGAGGCAGGCCGGCTGACGCTGATCACGCGATTCGGACATGAGCGGGTCGAGGCGCATCTGCCCAAGCTGATCCGCGCCGTGGAGGCCGAGGGGCGCAAGGTGGTGTGGTCGTGCGATCCCATGCACGGCAACACGATTACCGTGAACGACTACAAGACCCGGCCCTTCGACCGCATCCTCGCGGAAGTGCAGGCCTTCTTCAACGTGCATCAGGCCGAGGGTACGCACCCCGGCGGCATCCACGTCGAGATGACCGGCAAGGACGTAACGGAATGCACAGGTGGCGCGGCACGGCCCGTCCTGGCGGAAGACCTGTCGGATCGCTACCATACGCATTGCGACCCGCGCCTGAATGCCAATCAGGCGCTGGAGCTTGCATTCCTGGTCGCCGAACTGGTCAAGAAGCATCACGAGCAGGGCGAAGCACGCACGGCCGTCAATTTCTGACGGCCGACGCCTCGAACGGCTCTACCCGGGAAACCCTCGGAGCTCTGCTCCGGGGGTTTATTTTTGGCCTGTCTTCTCTTCGTCGGTAATCGGGCCGACATGGCCGACGCGCGCCACGGGCGGGCCTTCCCTCCGGCCCTTCGCCCACATGGGGCCGAACTGCCGCCAGCCCAGATACAGCACCAGCGCGACGGCGAGCGCCACGAGGATGTAGAGCACCACATGCTCGACGGTTTCGAGCCGGGCGAAGACGGAACTGATCGAGTATCCGAAGACGTAGCCGATCGACGTGAAGATGGAGGCCCACAGGCCGGCGCCGATGAAGTTGAGGATCAGGAAGCGCGGCACGGTGATGCTGGATAAGCCGAGGGCGATCAGGCCCGGCATGCGCAGGCCGTAGACATAGCGGTTCACGATGACGAAATAGGCGTGGAACCGGTCCACGAGGCGCAGGGCCTTCGCAAATTTCGGCTTGCGGATCCAGCGCTGTACCCAGCGATGGTTGGAGAAGTAGCGGGCAAACAGGAACACCGCGAGATCGCCCAGGAACGAGCCGACGAAGGCGAGGCTCATCATGAGTTGCAGCGAGTGGTTGCCCTTGTAGGCCAGAAAGCCGCCGATGATCGCGAAGACCTCGCCTTCGAAGAAGGTGCCGACGAAGACGATGATCAAGCCGAACCGGTCTATGAGTCCGAGGATTTCGTACAAGATGCCTCCGCATGGGTCACGCTTTGTCGCCCAAGGTATGCGCCACCTTGCTCCACCGCGCCGGGATGCTTAAGCATCTATCGTCACGGTAGACAAGGAGCCAGTTTCGCAATGCTCATTCCACCGGCGGGTGACATCGCCATGGCGGCCACCGTCGTCGGCGTCCTGTTCCTGGTCCGCTTTCTTCTGACGATCCGGCGCATCCGGGCAGGTGAGCCACGAGCGACGACGATGTGGGCGGACCTCGGACAGGTAACGCAGCCGCTGGCCTTCGGTCGCGCGGCCGAGCCGGACCGGCGGCATGCGATGCGGCAATTCGTGGTTGGTGCCGTCCTGACGGCTTGCGGCCTTGCCATGGCGGGATGGGTGGTCGCCTCCAGCGTCCTTGCGCCCATCATGCAGCGCGGCCTGGACATTTGATTGCTTTCACCCGTGCGGCGGAATAAGGCTCCCGCCATGAGTGTCATCGTTCGTTTCGCCCCGTCGCCCACCGGCTACATCCACATCGGCAATCTTCGGCCGGCCTTGTTCAACTGGCTGTTCGCCAAGGAGCGGCCGGACGCCGGGCCGGGTCGCTTCGTTCTGCGTTTCGACGATACCGATACCGCACGATCGCGCCGGGAATATGCCGATGCCATCTCCAGCGATCTTGCCTGGATCGGCATTCACCCGGACGAGGTGGTGCGCCAGTCGGACCGGCTGGAACTTTATGACGCCGCCGCCGAGAAGCTGCGCCGGAACGGGCTGCTTTACCCCTGTTATGAGACGGCCGATGAGCTGGAGCGTCGCCGCAAGCGATTGATGGCGCGGGGCCTGCCCCCCGTCTACGGCCGCGAGGCGCTGGCGCTGACGGCCGAGGAGCGGGCCGCCTGTGAGGCGCGGGGCATCCGCCCGCATTGGCGCTTTCTGTTGCCGAACTTTGAATCGAGCCCCTTCGAGACGCGGCGCACCGAGGTGCACTGGGACGATCTGGTGCGGGGGCCCCAGACGATCGACCTGGCGTCCCTGTCGGACCCTGTACTGGTGCGGGAAGACGGAACCTATCTCTACACGCTTCCTTCCGTCGTCGATGACGGCGAGATGGGGATCACCCATGTCATTCGCGGCGACGACCATGTGACGAACAGCGGCGTGCAGATCGCGATTTTCGAGGCGCTGGATTACGCGGTGCCGACGCTCGGCCATCATAATCTTCTGACGACGGTCGACGGCGAGGGCCTGTCCAAGCGCTCGGGCGCGCTGTCCATTCGTACCCTGCGGGACGAAGGCTTCGAGCCGATGGCGATCGCCTCGCTGGCCGTGCTCGTCGGCGCATCCGGATCCATCGAGCCGATGCCAAGCCTTGGCGCGCTCGGCGCGCGTGTCGACCTTTCGCAAGTGTCGTCCTCCAACGCGAAGTTCGACCCTGCGGAACTCGGGCGCCTGAATGCCGAGCTGACGCATGAGTTGCCGGTGGAGGCGGTCGCGGCGCGGCTTGCAGACTTCGATGTCCCGCCAGAAGATGCACAAGCCTTCTGGATGGCGGTGCGCGGCAATTGCAGCAAGGTGCCGGATGCCGCCGAATGGGCGCGCATCGTCTATCGCGGGCCATCGCAGATCGCGTTTTCGAGCGAGGATCTGGAATTCGTGCGAACGGCTTTTACGCTGTTGCCAGCAGAGCCCTGGGATGGCGACACCTGGCGGCGGTGGACCGACGCGGTGAAGGCCGCGACCGGCCGCAAGGGCCGGTCGTTGTTCATGCCGCTTCGCCTGGCCCTGACAGGGGTGGACCACGGCCCCGAGCTGGCGGCGCTTCTGCCGGTCATCGGCCATGCCCGCACCTTGCGGCGCATACCCTGACAGCCTGACCTGCCGCAAAGGCGAGCGCGCCCGCCTTTGCCTGGCTTGCGCGGCCGTCAGCCGCGCTTCTGCACCGCTTCCGCCACGGCGATGGCCGTCATGTTGACCACGCCCCGCGAGGTGGCCGACGGGGTCAGGATGTGAGCCGGCGAGTTGGTACCCAGAAGAATGGGGCCGACATGCAGCGAATCCGTCATCGCCTTCACGACGTTCATGGTGATGTTGGCGGCATCCAGCGTCGGGAAGATCAGAAGATTGGCGACGCCCGTCAGCGTCGACTGCGGCATCACGCGGCTGCGCAGCTCTTCCGACAGGGCGGCGTCGCCGTGCATTTCGCCGTCGATCTCCAGGTCCGGCATGGCCTGCCGTACGATGGCCAGCGCCTCGCGCAGCTTGATCGCATCCTCCGTTTCACCGGTGCCGAAGTTGGAATGCGACACCAGCGCGACCTTGGGCGCGATGTTGAAGCGGTCCAGCTCCTTGGCGGCAAGCTGGGTGAACTCCGCGATGTCGGCGGCTGAGGGATCTTCCTGCACGTAGGAATCGGCAAAGAACAGCGGCCCGGATTGCGTGATCAGCAGGCTGAGGGCCGAAATCCTGGAGACGCCGGGCGTAGCGCCGATGACGTGGCGGATGTCGCGGATATGGCGCGAGAAGCGGCCCGCAAGACCGCAGATGAGGCCATCGGCCTCGCCGCGGGACACCGAAACCGCGCCGATGACGGTGGTGTTGGTGCGTACGATGGTGCGGGCGGTGTCCGGGTTTACCCCGAGACGGCCGACCTTGGAGAAGTAGTGATCCACATAATCGCGGTAGCGCGGATCGTCTTCCGGGTTGACGACCTCGAAATCCTTGCCGGGACGGATGCGCAGGCCGAAGCGCTCCAGGCGCGTCTGCAGGACGCTGGGACGCCCGATCAGGATGGGCTGGCAGATGTTTTCCTCCAGCAGCACCTGGGCGGCGCGCAGCACGCGCTCGTCCTCGCCGTCGGAGAAGATGATGCGCTTGCCCGATTTGCGTGCCACCGCGAACACCGGCTTCATGATGAGGCCGGAGCGGAAGACGAAGCGGTTGAGCTTGTCCAGATAGGCATCCCAGTCGGCGATGGGGCGCGAAGCGACGCCCGTCGCTTCGGCGGCACGCGCCACGGCCGGCGCGATCTTCAGGATCAGGCGCGGATCGAAGGGCGAGGGGATCAGATAGTCGGGTCCGAATACGGGTGTTTCCGATCCATAGGCCTTGGCGGCCACTTCGGACACCTCCTCCCGCGACAGCTCCGCGATGGCGTCGACAGCCGCGATCTTCATCTCTTCGTTGATCGAGGTGGCACCGCAATCCAGCGCGCCACGGAAGATGAAGGGAAAGCAGATGACGTTGTTGACCTGGTTGGGAAAGTCCGACCGCCCGGTGCAGATCATGGCATCCGGGCGCACGGCCCGCGCCAGGTCGGGCATCACCTCCGGGGTGGGGTTGGCCAGGGCCATCACCAGAGGCCGCTCGGCCATCTTCTCGAGCAGCTCCGGTTTCAGGATGCCGCCGGCCGACAGGCCGAGAAAGATGTCCGCGCCGCCGATCACGTCGGCCAGCGTGCGGGCCTCGGTATCGCGGGCATAGACCTCCATCCAGCGGTCCATGCGCTTTTCGCGGCCCTTGTAGACGACGCCTTCGATATCGGTGCAGGTGATGTTTTCCCTGCGCGCGCCGAGCGATACGAGAAGGTTCAGGCAGGCGAGGGCGGCCGCGCCCGCGCCCGAGGTGACGATCTTCACGTCCTCGATGGCCTTGCCGGCCAGCAGAAGCGCGTTGCGCACGGCGGCCGCGACGATGATGGCGGTTCCATGCTGGTCGTCATGGAAGACGGGAATACCCATGCGGGCCCGTAGCCGCTCTTCCACCTCGAAGCATTCGGGGGCCTTGATGTCCTCCAGGTTGATGCCGCCGAAGGTTGGCTCCAGCGCGGCCACGACATCGACCAGGCGGTCGATTTCCCTTGCGTCCACCTCGATGTCGAAAACGTCGATATTGGCGAATTTCTTGAAGAGGACCGCCTTGCCCTCCATCACCGGCTTGGACGCCAGCGGCCCGATATCGCCGAGGCCCAGAACGGCGGTTCCGTTGGACACGACGGCCACGAGGTTGGCTCTGCCCGTGTAGTCGGCCGCGAGCGACGCGTCCTTTTCGATCTCCAGGCATGGCGCGGCGACGCCGGGCGAGTAGGCCAGCGCCAGATCGCGCTGGTTGCCAAGCGTCTTGGTGGCGCGGATCTCCAGCTTACCGGGCTGCGGATACCGATGGTAGAACAAGGCCTGTGCGTCGAGATCCCGGTTCGGCTGGTTCGGCTGGATGTCTTCTGTTCCGGGCATCGGTTCCTCGCTTTTGCATGGGCAGCCCCGCCAGGAGGCGGAAAGTCTCGTCTAGAACATCGGCGCACGCCGCGCAAAGGTCTGAGCATTTCCTACACGCATTTGTTGTGCCCCGATCGTTCGAAACAGTTTGGCATCGATCCCCGGAATACCGGAGGCTTCCCGCATTATCATATGGATGTCATGGGAATCGGGCATTGGCTGCACAGCAGTCGAAACAGGAGCTCGAAGCCCCATGGACTCCATCTCGGACGTGCCTGGCGGCACCGTCGCCCCCGCTACCATCGCGCGGCAGTTCCGAACGCTGTTCATTTCCGACGTCCATCTCGGCTCGAAGGCCGCGCAGGCCGACCTGCTGGTAGACTTCATGCGCTTCCATACCGCGCCGACCATCTACCTGGTGGGCGATATCGTCGATGGATGGCGTCTGCGCCGCAGCTGGCACTGGCCGGCCTCGCACAACGATGTGGTGCAGAAGCTGTTGCGGCAGGCGCGCAAGGGCAGCCGCATCATCTACATACCGGGCAATCACGACGAGTTCCTGCGACCGTTTCCCGGCCAGCATTTCGGCGGAATCGAGGTGCGCGTCGACGACGTGTTCGAAGCGGCGGACGGGCGCCGATACCTGGTCATCCATGGCGACGAATTCGACGTCGTGGTGCGCAATGCGCGCCTGATCGCCTATCTCGGCGACTGGGCATATGACGCGGCAATCGCCGTCAACCACGTCTTCAACCGCATGCGGCGCTGGGCCGGCTTCCCTTACTGGTCGTTATCGTCCTGGGCCAAGCTGAAGGTCAAGAACGCCGTCAACTTCATCGGCGCCTTCGAGGATGCGCTGGCCGGCGAGGCGCTGCGGCGTGGATGCCAGGGCGTGATCTGCGGCCACATCCATCATGCGGCCATCGCGGAGCGTGCCGGCATCGCCTACATCAATACCGGCGATTGGGTTGAAAGCTGCACGGCCATCGGAGAGCGGTTCGACGGCACTTTCGAGATGATCCGCTGGACCGGCCATGGCCTTCAGGGTGTTGCCGGGCACGAGCACGAAGCCGAGCCCGTCGCGGCCTGAGAGGCGCCTACCACCAATTGACGAAGCAAGCATTCCGAAGGCGCGCGGGCTTGCGTGCGGAAAGACGCTATACCTTGCTGTAACGCCAAGTCTTTGGTCTTTCAGCCGGGTGCTCTGGAATGCAGGTCGCGTATCTCATCAATCAATATCCCAAGACGAGCCACAGCTTCATCCGTCGCGAGATCCTGGCACTGGAAGCCGCTGGCCAGACGGTGGTGCGAACCGCGATGCGTGGATGGGACGCCGACCTTGTCGATCCGGACGACAGGGCGGAGCAGCAACGGACCTATTACCTGTTGAAGGACGGGGCGCGCCCGCTGGCCGCCGCGATGATGCGGCTGGCCGTCAAGCGGCCGAAAAAGTTTGGACAGGCGATCAGTTTGACGGTGGCCATGATGCGGCGCAGCGACCGGGCCGCCGCACTCCATGCCATCACCCTGGCCGAGGCGTGCCTGCTCGTCGAGTATCTTGAAAAGTCCGGGGTAACGCATATCCATGCCCATTTCGGGACCAACTCGGCGGAAGTCGCCATGCTGGCATCCTGCCTGTCGGATATTCCGTACAGCTTCACCGTCCACGGGCCGGACGAGTTCGATGCGCCGCGCTTCATGAAACTCGGGGAAAAGGTGGCGCGCGCCCGCTTCGTCGCGGCGATCAGCCATTTCTGCGCCAGCCAGATATTCCGCTGGGCCGCCTTCGAGGACTGGGGCAAGGTACGGATCGTTCGCTGCGGACTCGACCCGGACTATTTCCTCGACAATCCACCGCCGCCCTCCCATCCGAGGCGCCTGGTCTGCGTCGGGCGGCTCGGCGGGCAGAAGGGCCACTGGATCCTGGTGCAGGCGGCCGGCCTCCTGCACCGCCAGGGCGTCGATTTCGAGCTGGTTCTCGTCGGCGACGGCGAGTTGCGAAGCGAGATCGACGGTCTGATCCGGTCGGAGGGGCTGGAGAGCGTGGTGCGCATAACCGGCTGGGCCAGCGGCGAGGAGGTGCGCGCGCAGCTTCTGGCGGCGCGCGCTATGATCCTGACGAGCTTTGCCGAGGGCCTCCCGGTGGTCATCATGGAATCCTATGCGCTCGGGCGGCCCGTGCTGGCCACCGAAATCGCGGCCATCCCCGAACTCGTCAAGGAAGGGGAAACGGGCTGGCTCTTCGGCGCCGGCTCCGTGGAAGAGGCCGCCGATGCGATGCGCCGCTGCCTCGAAACGCCGGATGTCGCGTGCGAGGACATGGGCCGGCGCGGACAGGCGCTGGTCCGCCAGCGCCATGACCTGTCGCGCGAGGCCGGTTACCTCGCCGAGCTGTTCAGGGCGTAGAGCGTTTCCCGTACATATGGAATCACTCTGCCGGAGGCGCTTCGGGCCGCAATCGAGGTGGGTGTCGAAGGCCATACTGGTGTATGGCCAGGATGCACGCCGAAGACGGCGGCTCCAATGGCCCCGGCCCTTCGGGTTTCCCGGGGGCGGACGTCCGCGGCGTCAGCCGGACTTGCCCGTACCGCCGGTACGGCCTGCGCCGCCTTCCTGGCGGGCCATCCGGCCTTCGCAGAAACAGAGTGGTTCCATATGGGTGGGAACGCTCTAAAGGACAGGACCCGAAAGGCTCCGGCAGCGTCGTGGCTTACGCCGCAACGCTGCCGCGCATGTTCACCTTGCGAAATGGCGTAACCTTGCCTTCGCTTTCCGCCGACAGGCGGCCGGCGAGGCGTACGGCCAGGGCCATGGCGGTCAAGGTGGGGTTGGCCTGGCCCGAGGTCGGCAGTACCGCCGTGCTGGTGACGAACAGGTTTGGCAGGTCGAAGCTGCGCAGATTGCCGTCGACGACACCTTCGCGGGCGTTGGCGCCCATGCGGATCATGCCGATCTGATGCGTGCCGTGCCGTGCCTGCGCCATCACCGAGGCCACCCGCTCTTCGCGCGGCATGCGATAATCGATCCGTCCGAAGCCCGTCGTCTCCAGCCAGTTCTCGAACAGGTCGTGCACCTTGACCACGGATTGAGCGTCCGAGCGGGGAAAACGCAGGTCGATCTCAAGTCTCGGCAGTCCGAGCGCATCGGTCTTGTCGGTCAGCCAGACCCGGCTGAGCGGATCGGGGCTGTGTTCCGAATGATAGGACAGGCCGTAGCGGCGATTGCGATTGTGCACGAACAGGCCCGGCAGGCGCTCGCGCCGGCCATAGCGGCGCATCAGGAATCCGGCCGCCTGGGCCATCGCTTCGGGCGCGCCCTTCAGCACGTTCTGCAGATGCGCCTTGATCTCGCGCGGGGCATCGGGAATGTGCCGGCGCCGGATCGCCTCCGCGACGACGAGACGCCCGACAGGCCCCAGCGCCATCACCAGGTAGACGAGCGACAGGATGGGGCTGCCATGCCGCGGATCCGCGACGGGCGGCACGACCGGCCACAGCGCGGTGTTCAGAACGCCCTCGCGTAGCTGGGTTTCCATGCTGGGCACGAAGCGACGGCGGACATAGGAGCCGCTGTCGTGAACGAAGAAGTCGAAGGCCTTGTCGATATCGCCGGTTGCCATGGTGATGTCGGCGATCTCGCCGATCAGATGCCCCATGTAGTAGCGGCCGAGAGGGCCGTCCGGCCCGCCGAACAGGTTTGCATGGCGGCGCTGCGTCGCCAGCAGAAGCCTGGCGCTTTCCAGCCCCCCGGCCGCGATGACGAGCCTGTCCACGCCAAGGCGTCGTCGCTCCTCGCCGTCGGCCCGCACGATCTCCACGTCGCGAACCCGCCCATCGGGCGAAACGCCGATATCGGTGACGACGCAGCGCAGCCGGACGTCGATCAGCGGGCTGCGCGCCAGCAGCTTGCGATGGGTGACATGAAGCTTCTGCTCGTTGGCCCAGCGCTCCAGCGTATCGAAGGTGAAACTGTCATCCGGGCAGGTCAGGCCGGGAATTGGCGCGCTATAGACGACGTCGCCCGCATCGGCGATCTGGCATGCCCGTGCATAATGGGGGAATATCTCGTCATAGGAGATAGGCCAGCTCGCATTCACCAGCCCCGGCCTCGGAATGAAGTCGACTGGATCGTAGATGACGCAGCGGGCACCCCAAAGGTTGGATGTGCCGCCAAGCGCTCGCGCCGTCGCCACGCTCATGTCGTCGTGCCGGTCCGGCGTCGCGAAGTCCGCTTCGGCCAGCGCCTGGATGGAACCGGACTGGCGGTGGCCGCCCGACTCCAGCAGCAGGACAGGAATTTTCAGTCGCTCAAGCTCGACTGCCAAAGTAATGCCGACAGGTCCGGCCCCGACGATGCAAACGCCGGAAAAGGATGTCCCAAGGCCATCGAAATCATCGTGGATCATATGGGTTTTTCCGAGTGGGCAAGAGGCCGACGCCGGAAAACAGGCGGGGGCCGTCTCGTAAATAGGTTAAAATAATTCTACAAAACCGCATCTAAACAACAGGTTGGGAAGGCTTGGTCAAAACACGGTTCAAGGCGTACACATTGAACTGGAAAATAATCTCCGCTTCAATCTCTACTTTCACGGCATCGTTACAGAGTCTTTAGGGGTAGGCGGCGGATTACTCCGCCGCCATCAGCATCCCGTCATCGCCGCCGCGCGCCGCCTCGGCTTCCGCCAGGCACTGGCGCATGCGCTGCGCCAGGACGCGCACGCAGGGCTCCAGCACCATTCCATCATGGTCTCCCGGGACGATGGAGACGACCAGCTCGTCGACATGCGGGGTCCAGCCATTGTCGTCCAGGACGATCGTCCGGCCCTCCTGCAGACGGCGGCCGTCGCGCAGGCGGTAGACGACCTCCGGGACAGGGCGGAACAGGTGCACCGTCCCGCCATAGGGCCGCACATTGTACAACTCGAGCGCACGGCGGAAGGCCGCCTCGATATTATGGTTGTGGAACTGCTCGCCACCAGTTTCACCCGCGGCGGCGGATTCGCGCTCGCGCTTTTCCTTCTCCCACAGCATGCGGTTGCGCCACCATTGCGAGACGAAGGACAGCTTGTTGCGCCGGATATCCTGCAGCTTCATGTCGAAGCGGTCGAGCTGGCTGATCGCCGGCTGCGTCGGCAACGGCGTATCCAGCATGATGAGGCGCTCGACGGTCTCTCCGGCTTCCGTCAACTGCCGCGCGATCTCGAAGGCGGTGATGCCGCCGCCCGAGAAGCCGCCCAGAAGGTAGGGTCCATGCGGCTGCACCATGCGGATTTCCGCCAGTATGTCGGCGGCCGCCGCCTCGAACGTCTCGTGGGGGGCCTCCATCCCGTAAAGTCCGCGCGCCTGCAGTCCGTAGACCGGCCGGTCGGCGCCCAGGTGCAATGCCAAGTGGCGCAGGTTGAGTATGTTGCCGAACATGCCGGCGCACAGGAAGAAGGGCGTCGCCTTGGAATCGCGTCCGGGATGCATGGGCACCAGATGCGTCATGCGGGCGGCTGCCGCCGTGCCCGCGCCCGGCGTTGCGGCGGCTTCCTGGCCCTCGTCGGAGATGCCCGTCCTTTCGGCGATCAACCGCGCGCAGGCCGCGATGGTCGGCGCCTCGAACAGGACCGAGATGGGGAAGTCGACGCCGTATTCCTGGCGGATCATGCGGAACAGGCGCACCGCGATCAGGGAATGGCCACCCATGTCGAAGAAACTGTCGTCGACGCCGATCTCCTCGATGCCCAGCAACTCGCGCCAGAAGGCCGCAAGGCGACGTTCCACCGAATTGCGCGGCGCGACGTAGTCGCGCTCGGAGGCGGGACGCTCGAACAGCTGTGCCGGACGGGCCGGTTCCGCCGCAGGCTGCGCCGCCCGGGCGATCAGCGCGTGCAGGTCGATCGACGAGATGATCGGCTGGCTTTCCTGGGTTGCCAGTGCCCTTTGCAGAAGCTCGAACCCTTCCGCTGGCCGAATGCCCTGCGCCACCTGCGCGGCAAGCGCCGCCACGGCCGGTGACAGGGATGGGGCCGTCGCCGGAACCAGCGGGGCGGGCGCTTCGCCACCCGCAAAGCCGGTATCGCTGGCGAGGCGCTTGATGATGAAGCGCTCGATTTCCACGACGGCGACGCCGTCGGGGCCAGCCAGCGTCACGTCGAAGGCGGCATAACCCTCGCCGAGGTCGTTGGCGTCGGCCAGGCGCAGGTGGCTGTAGATCTGGCGTGGCAGGGCCGCGTGAACCTCGATGCTGCCATAGGACGCAGGCGCCCACAGCACATCCGTTTCCCCGTAGCCGGGGATCAGCTCCATCGCGCAGCCCGTGGCGATGTCCATCAGGGCCGGATGCAGCAGCATGGCGTCGGTGCCGGCTTCGGGCGCCAGCGTCAGCTCTGCCAGGGCTTCACCCTGGCCGAGGCCAAGCTGCTTGAGCACCCGCCAGCGCGGGCCGAAGCGGACATGGCCTTCCTGCGCGGCGACCAGCGAGCCACCCTCCGGCGCGGCACGCCGGTCCGGGCAGCGCTCGAAGACGGAGCGAACGTCGAGAATCCCGGCCTTTCCGTCGCCGAAGCTCAACGATGCCTCCGCGTGGCGCTGCCAGGCGGTTCCGGCACTCGCCGCCAGGATGGTGACGCGCCAGCCGTCCTTGCGCTTTTCCAGACGGGTGCGAACGGTCTTCTCTTCACCATCGCCCACGTCGAGCGGCCGCAGGAAGACGAGGTCCGATATGGTCAGCTGCGACGGCAGGCCATATTCGCGCGCCGCCTCCACGATGAGTTCGATGTAGCCGGTGCCCGGCAGAAGCGCCGTGCCGGATGTCAGCCGATGCTCGGACAACAGCCAGTCGCGCTCGGGCGAGACTGTCCGCTCCAGCCAGTCGACGCCGTCGGCGTCGGCTTCCCACCGCTCGAAGAACGGGCCGTGGCGCACCGGCTGGCCGCCGCCGTCGGCGCGGGCGCGGCCCATGGCGCGCGCCGCCAGGCCGGTCTCGTCCCAGATGCCCCAGTGCACGGCCACCGTCTTGCGGTTGGCGCGGCCGCGCTCGGCCTCGGCAAAGGCGTTCAGGTAGGCGTTGGCGGCAACGTAATCCACCTGTCCGGCCGGGGCCGTATCGGTGCTGGTGGAAGAGAAGAGGACAAGGAAGTCCAGTGCCTCGCGGTCCAGCACGTCGGCCAGGACATTGGTGCCCAGCACCTTCGGGCTGAACACTTCCTCGATGTCCATATGCGTCTTCAGCGGGATCAGGTCATCCTTGACGAGGCCGGCGGCATGGAACACCCCGTCGATGCGCCCGAAGGCGCGGCGGGTCTCTTCGACGGCCGCGGTCATCGCTTCCTGGTTGCCGACATCCGCGGACAGGCACAGGACGTCTCCGCCCGCGGCCTCCATGGCCTCGACGGCTTCGATCAGCCTGCGCAGGCGATCGCCCCGGGGCAAAGCGTGCTTCAGGCTCGGCCATTCTTCCCGGGCGGGCAGGGCGCGGCGGCCGACGAGCGCAATACGCGCCGCGTGCCGCTCGACAAGCTGGCGGGCCAGTGCCAGGGCCAGGTCGCCATGGCCGCCGGTGAACAGATAGACGCCGCCGGTGCGATAGGGCACCTCGCCCGTCTCGGGCAGCTTCAGCGCCGCATGGCCGCGGCTCCAGCGCAGGCCCTTGCGCCATGCCACGATTTCCGATGCCGGTGCGCCCAGAAGCTCGTTCCAGAGATCGTCCGGTGTCGTGCCTGATGCAGGTACGGCCTTGGTCTTGGCCCGGACGAACAGGCCATGGCGCTTTTCGGTGCCGGAAGGGGCGCGCGGCAGGTCGAAGTCGACGACGCGGACGGTGACGCCCGGCATTTCCTTCGGCAGGACCTGGCAGGGGCCGAGAACGGTGGCCTTGTCCGGATAAGGCAGTGCCTCGTCGCCCACGCGCTGCATGCCGTTGGTGGCGACCGTCAGGTGCAGCGGGGCGGCGATGCCGGCGTCGGCCATCGCCTGCGACAGATGCAGCAGGCTGTAGAAGCCGCATTCCTGGTTGCGGTGGAAGAAACTGGAGCCTGGGCGGTGCTTTTCGCCCTGCGTCAGCAGCCACAGATGGATGATCTCGGTCGGCAGTTCGCCGTCGGCGGCAAGCCCGCTGAACAGGGCGTCGTAGCCCGACCGGTCGCCTTCCGGGCACAGGACGTAGGAGTCCGGGCCACGTTTGCCGAAATTATCGCCCTGCCGCACCGTGGCCACCCGGTGTCCGAGTGCGCGCAGGCGCCCGGTGATCTCGGCGCCGACGCCGGCTTCGTCCTCGAAGACGAGCCAGAACCGCTTTGCCAACTCGCCATCGCTTTCGATATCGGCGACGGAACGCTTCCAGACCGGGCGGTAACCCCATTGCGACAGGTCTTCCTGGCGCACCAGCGCCGGCGCATCGGAGCCCTGCTGCTCGCGGGCGGCTGCCTCGATGAAGTAGCGGCGATGCTGGAAGGCGTAGGTCGGCAGCGAGACGCGGCGGGCGCCCGGCTGGGTCCACAGACGGTCGAAGTCGCCGGAAAGGCCCGTTGCCCAGAGGCGGCCCATCGCGGCCATCAGGCTCAGCCGGTCGTCGCCCTTCTCGTCGGCATGGGGGAGGGCGTTGACGATCTGGTTGGCGTCGATCGACCCTTGCGCCTTGGCAAGCGACGACAGGGCGCGGCCCGGGCCGACCTCGACGTAGATGCGGGCCTTGTCCTGCGCCAGAAGCCCCATGCCCAGCGCAAACTGCACCGTGGAGCGCAGATGTCGGCACCAGTAGAGCGGGTCGGTGGCTTCCGTGTCCGTCAGCCACGTTCCGGTCAGGTTGGAGACGATGGGGATGCGCGGCGCGCCAAGGCGGATCGTCCGCAGGAAGGCCTCGAAGCGCGGCAGGATAGCGTCCAGCATCCGGGAATGGGCGGCGATGTCGATGGGAACGCGCGTCGCGTCGATCCCGTCGGCAGCCAGCGACTGGCGGAACGCCTCCAGGTCCTCGTTGAGGCCCGATACGACGCAGAACTGCGGTGCGTTGACCGAGGCGAGGTCGAGCGCCTCGGGCAGGCGCGCCTTCAGGGCCGCCGGATCCATCGGCACGCTGAGCATGCCGCCGGGCGCGATGGTGTCGAACAGTTCGCCGCGCAGCCGCACCAGGCGCACGGCATCGGCAAAGGAAAAGACGCCGGCAAGGCAGGCCGCCGCGTTCTCGCCCATCGAATGGCCGATCAGCGCCTGCGGCTGAATGCCATGCGCCATCAAATGCCGGCCGACGGCGATTTCGATGATAAGGATGGCGGGAAGCTGGACCGATGGTTTCAGAAGCGTCTCTGCCGCCTTCGTATCGCCGGCAGGCGCCTCAAGCCATGCGGCGCGGATCTCGCGCGCGGCTTCCGGAGCAAGGGCGGCAAGCCCTTCCTCGACCGTGGCGCGGAAAGCCGTGTCCTCGGCATAAAGGCGCGCCGCCATGCCGGTATGCTGCGCGCCGCCGCCGGGGAACAGGAAGACCGCGCCGGTGGGGGCGTCCAGCGCCGTATGCGTGAAGGCGCGGCGCGTTTCGGCATCGCCCAGCACCTCGATGGCGTCGCCGCGTCCGCGCACGGCCACCACGCGCCGATGCTCGAACGTCTTGCGGCCGGTGGCCAGGGTGAAGGCCGTGTCCGCAAGGCTCAGCGAGGCATCCTCCTTCAGCCGCGCCGACAAACGTGCGACGGCACCATCGAGCGCCTTGCGGTTACGGGCGGAAAAGAGCAGAAGGCGCGGGGCGTTGTCGTTATCGGCAGTGTCCTGACGGCCGCCGCCGTAGCCGGTGGGGGCCTGCTCCAGGATGACGTGGGCGTTGGTGCCGCCGACGCCGAGCGAGTTGACGGCGGCGCGCCGGGGGGCACCCAGATCGGTCCACGCATTCAGCCGGTCGTTGACGACGAAGGGGCTGTCGGCGAAGGGAATGGACGGGTTGGGCTTTTCGTAGTTGAGGCTGGGCGGCACCATGGCGTGCTTGACGACCAGGGCGGCCTTGATGAGGCCGACGACGCCGGCCGCCGTATCGAGATGGCCGATATTGGTCTTCACCGAGCCGATGCGGCAAAAACCGGTTTTGTCGGTGCCCTGGCGGAAGGCCTGCGTCAGCGCCTCCACCTCGATCGGATCGCCGAGATAGGTGCCGGTGCCATGGCATTCGACATAGCCGATCGTGTCGACATCCAGCCCCGACAGAACCTGTGCTTCCACAATGGCCTCGGCCTGGCCGGATACGCTGGGGGCCAGGTAGCCGGCCTTGGTGCCGCCGTCATTGTTGATGGCGCTGGCCTTGATGACCGCATGGATGACGTCGCCGTCCGCGATGGCGTCGGACAGGCGCCGCAGCGCGACGATGGCGACGCCGCTGCCGAACACCGTGCCCGCGGCGCGATGGTCGAAGGCGCGGCAATGGCCATCGGGCGACAGGATCTCGCCGTCCTGGAATGTATAGCCGCGCCGGTGCGGCAGCTCGATCGTCACGCCGCCGGCCAGCGCCATGTCGCACTCGCCGCTCATCAGGCTCTGGCAGGCATAGTGTACGCCGACGAGCGAGGTGGAGCAGGCCGTCTGCACATTCACGCTGGGGCCGCGCAGATCGAAGGTGAAGGATGCGCGGGTGGACAGGAAGTCCTTGTCGTTGCCGGTGTGACGCAGGAGGAACATGCCGGTGTCTTCCACCAGCTGCCGGTTGCTGCAGACATTGAAGTAGAAGTAGCTGCCCATGCCGCAGCCGGCAAAGACGCCGACCGGACCGGCGGTGGCGTCGGGCGTGCGCCCGGCATCCTCCATCGCCTCCCACGCGCACTCCAGGAACTGGCGGTGCTGCGGGTCCATGATGGCTGCTTCCTTGGGGCTGAGCCCGAAGAAGTCCGCGTCGAACTGCTCCATATCGTCGAGATCGGCGGCGCGGGGCACATAATTGGGATGGTGAATCCGGTCGGGCGATTCTCCTGCCTCGATCAGCTCGTCATGGCTGAGGGTGCGGATCGATTCCACCCCGTTGCAGAGATTGTCCCAGAACTCTCCCACGTTCCTGGCGCCGGGTACGCGCAGCGCCATGCCGACGATGGCAATGTCGTTGGGTGAAATCGTCTCGTTGGCCATGTCGCTCCGCCCGCAAATGTTTTGAAAATCCATTGCGCGGCGAAAACGTCACGGCGCCGCTGGCAATACGGGTAAGCCTTCGAGCGATGCGCGTCATGATAGCATTTGGAAAGATCGGGCTTATGCCGAACGGATAAAATTGCGGATATTGCTACCGCTTCCGGCGTAGGGCCTACCGCCGGCACCATCCTTCCGACGTCGCCGGAAGTGCAAATTGATCTTTCCGTCGGAGCTTGGCCATAGTCCGCCTGATATTTCTCGAAAGTATATTCGGAGCCGATTGCGATGGCCGTATTTCAGTGTGTCCTTGTCGGGGATGAATCCCTCCTTGTCGAATGTGCCCGCCGCCTGATGGCGCGCGGCCACGCCATCGCAGCCATCGTGACCGCCTCGGTGCCTGTGCGCCAATGGGCCGAGGGCAGCGGCATCAAGGTTCTGGAGTGGGGGGACGACCTCAGCGAGACGCTGGCTTCGCAGGATTTCGACTATCTGTTCAGTATCGCAAACCTGCGCATGATCCCGCAGAGCGTGTGGCAGCGCGCCCGCCGCGGCGCCATCAACTTCCACGATGGTCCGCTGCCCCGATATGCCGGGCTGAACACGCCGAGCTGGGCGTTGCTGGCCGGTGAGGAAAGCCACGGCATCACCTGGCATTCGATTACCGACGGCATCGACGAAGGCGGCATCTATGCGCGTGCCGACTTCGACATTGCCCCCGACGATTCGGCGCTGACCCTGAACACCAAGTGCTTCGAGGCGGGCCTTGCGGCTTTCGCCGACATGCTGCCGGGCCTCGAGGACGGATCGCTGCGGCCCGTGCCGCAGGACTTTACCGACCGCCAGCTCTTCATGCGGCAGAAGCGGCCGCAGCGCCTTGGCGCGATCGCCTTCGAGGACGGGGCCGAGGCCGCCTCCCGCATGGTCCGCGCCCTCAGCTTCGGAGACGGTTACCGCAACCCGCTCGCGACACCCAAGATCGTTGCCGATACGACCATTTTCACCGTAACCGCGCTCGACATCGTCGATGGCGCATCGCGGGGCGTGCCGGGCACGGTCATGGGCATCGAGGGAACGGCGGCCGTGATCGCAACGGCTGACCGGCCCATCCGGGTCGAGGCGCGCTGCTCCAAGGGGCTGCCGATCGCCTCCGTCCTTTCGGTCGGGCAGATCCTGCCGCGCATGGGCGAGGGACAGGCCGAGCGCCTGCTGGCGACGGGCGAGGAAGCCGCAGCCAACGAAGGCTTCTTCCGCAATCGCTTCGCAACGCTGGTCGATCTCGACATTCCGGGCGACAGCCGCGCGTCCGGCCCGGCGGAGGTGCGCACGCTTGCCCTGGCTCCGAGCGTCACGCCGGCCTCCGTCGCCGCGTTTCTGTACCGGCTGACGGGGGAGACGAGCTTCGACATCGCCCATGTTTCCGAAACCGCGCTTGCGGCCGCGCGCGGCTTCCCGGGCTTCTTCCGCGAAGCCCTGCCGCTGCGCATACAACTTTCGGAGGAGGAATCGCCGGCGGCGTTCTCCGAGCGTTTCGAACAGCGCGCCGTCGCGCTGCTCGCGCGCGGCATCTGTGCCGCCGATCTGCCGGCCCGCACCCCTGGCGCCGTCGATGCGGAGCTTTCCGTCGCCTTGTCCTACGGCATGGAGCCGGTTGCCGGTGCGGCGCTTACCTTTGCCTTCGCCAACGGCCGCTCCGCCTTGTTCTACGACCGCCGCCGAATCTCCGATGAGGCGGCCGATGCGCTTGCCGGCCGCGTCGCGGTCCTGGCCGGCTCCTTCAATGCGGCCCAGCGCATGCGGGACCTGCCTTTGATGACGGCGGAAGAGCGCCATCGCATCCTGTACGGGCTGAACGAATCGGAACGGCAGTACGACCGTACGGCCACGATGCACGGCATGATCGAGGCTCAGGTGGACCGCACGCCCGATGCGCCGGCCGTCGCCGCCGGCGCCCGCGAGCTGACCTATCGCGCGCTGGACGAGCGGGCCAACCGTATCGCCCATGCCCTGCGCGCGGCCGGAGCCGGGCCCGACGTGCTGATCGGGCTGCATGTCGAGCGTGGGGTGGACCTCGTTGCCGGGGCGCTCGCCATCCACAAGGCCGGTTCGGCCTATGTGCCGCTGGACCCGCATTTCCCGGCCGAGCGGCTTGCGATGATGGTCGAGGACAGCGCCGCCCCCGTGGTCCTGACGGAGCGCGCGCTGCAGGACTCGCCAGCTCTGGCCGGTGTCCGCACGCTCGTCATCGAGGATGTGCTGGCGGGCGACTGGCCGGCCGAGCGGCCGGCGTCCGGCGTGGCTCCGCACAACCTCGCCTATGTCATCTTCACATCCGGCTCCACCGGCCGTCCCAAGGGCGTGATGGTGGAGCATCGCAACGTCGTCAATTTCCATGTCGGCATGGACGACAGGATCCAGGGCATGGACGCGGCCGGCCAGAAGGTCTGGCTGGCCGTCACCAGCCTGTCCTTCGACATTTCCGTGCTGGAGCTGTTCTGGACGCTGGCGCGCGGCTTCAAGGTGGTCGTCTATCGCGGCGAGGGCGAAGAGGCATCCGCGCCGGCCCTGGCCGGCACCTCCAAGGTGCTGGATTTCGGACTGTTCTACTGGGGCAACGACGATGGCGTCGGCCCGGCCAAGTATCGGCTGCTGCTGGAGGGCGCTCGGTTTGCCGACGAGCACGGCTTCCAGTCGATCTGGACGCCGGAGCGCCATTTCCATGCCTTCGGCGGACCGTACCCGAACCCGGCGGTCACCGGTGCGGCCGTGGCCTCCATCACGCGCAACCTGGCCATCCGTGCCGGCAGTTGCGTGCTGCCGCTGCACCATCCGCTGCGTGTGGCGGAAGAATGGGCCGTCCTCGACAATCTGAGCGACGGGCGCGTCGGCCTGGCCTTCGCGTCCGGCTGGATGCCCGAGGATTTCGCGCTGCGCCCGGAAAATGCACCGCCCCACAACAAAAGCGCCATGCTGCGCGATGTGGACACCGTGCGCCGGTTGTGGCGCGGCGAAGCGGTGGAGTTCGACTTCGGGGCCGGCAAGGCCTCCTATGTCACGCAGCCGCGCCCGGTGCAGAAGGAACTGCCGGTCTGGATCACCACCGCCGGCAACCCGGACACCTACCGCGAGGCGGCGCGTGCCGGAGCAAACGTGCTGACTCATCTTCTCGGCCAGTCCATCGAGGAACTCGCCGGCAAGATCCGCATCTATCGCGATACGTTGCGGGAATGCGGCCGAAACCCGGACGACCACAAGGTCACGCTGATGCTGCACACGCTGATCGGCGACACCCGGGAAAGCGTGCGTGACATGGCCCGCGGGCCGATGAAGGCCTACCTGAAAAGCGCCGCCGCCCTGATCAAGCAATATGCCTGGGCCTTCCCGGCGTTCAAGCGGCCGGCGGGCGCCGCTCAGGCGATGGATATCGACCTGCGCTCGCTGACCGAGGAAGAGACGGACGCGATCCTTGAATTCGCCTTCCAGCGCTACTTCGAAGATTCCGGCCTGTTCGGCACCATCGAGGACGGCGCCAGGAGGCTGGACGAGATCTCGGCCATCGGCGTCGACGACGTCGCCTGCCTCATCGATTTCGGCGTGGCGAGCGATGCCGTCCTGGAGGGCCTCAAGCCGTTGGCCGCACTCGTCGCCCGCAATCGGGCCGGGGGCGCCGGCATCGCCGCGCCGGCCGGCGAGGAGGGCGAGGGGTTTGCCACTCTCATCCGCCGCCATGGCGTAACCCATATGCAGTGCACGCCGTCCATGGCGCGCATGTTCCTGGATTCCGCCGACAACCGGAATGCGCTTGCTTCGGTACGCCACCTCTTCATCGGGGGCGAGGCGCTGCACGGCTCTCTGGTGAAGGAGCTCAGCTCCATCTCCGGCGCCACCGTGGAGAACATGTACGGGCCGACCGAAACCACCATCTGGTCGTCCACCCTGACGGCGCGGGCGCAGGACGGCGTGGTGCCGCTGGGCCGGCCCATCGCCAATACACAGCTTTACGTGCTGGACAATGCGGGCGAACCCGTGCCGACCGGCACCCCGGGCGAACTCTATATCGGCGGCGACGGCGTGACGCGCGGTTACCTCAACCGTCCCGACCTGACGGCGGAGCGTTTCGTACCGAACCCATTCGCGGGGGGGCGCATGTACCGGACGGGCGATCTCGCCTGCCTGACGGCCGATGGCGTCCTCAACTTCCTCGGCCGGGCCGACCATCAGGTCAAGGTGCGCGGTTATCGCATCGAGCTTGGGGAGATCGAGACGCGGCTGAACGCGCTTCCGGGCGTTGCCGAGGCCGTGGTGATCGCGCGCGAGGACCGCAAGGACGACATAAGGCTGGTTGCCTATCTGCGTTTCGACGGCCAGGCCGTGCCGGACGCGACGCTGCGGAGCGAGCTTGCGCGCGATCTGCCGGATTACATGTTGCCGGCCCACTACGTGGCCATGACGGCATTTCCGCTGACGCCGAACGCCAAGGTGGATCGCAAGCTGCTGCCGAAGCCGGAAGCAGTGGCGTCGGCAGAGCCGGCCTCGGCCTACGAGGCGCCCGACAATGCCATCCAGCGCGCCGTGGTGGAGGTTTTCCAGCGCATACTGGGCGTCGAGCGCGTGGGGCTGAACGACAGTTTCTTCGCCCTTGGCGGCCACTCCTTGCTGGCGGTGCAGGCGCACCGCGAGTTGAAGGCCGGCATCGCGCCGGCCCTGACGATCACCGATCTGTTCCGCTTCCCCACTGCCGGGGGACTTGCCGCCCATATCGGCGGCGACAGCAAGGCGGACGAGCGCTTGAACCGGGTTGCCGATCGTGCTGCCATGCGCCGCAACGCCATGAACGAACGGCGCGCCGGGTTCGGGCGCGTGCGGGAGACGGGATGACCTTTCTGCCGGGCCTGTTGGGCCCTGCCATCGCCACTGCAGAAGCCCTTCCGCCATACACGGCGGAAGGGCTTCTGCCGTTGGAGGAGGCATTCATCGCCCGCGCCGTGGATCGGCGCCGGGCCGAATTCGCCACGGGGCGGGCGTTGGCGCGGCGGGCGCTGGCCGCGCTGGGCGAGGCCCCCGCGGCCATTCCGGCCGGCGCGGACCGATCCCCATGCTGGCCGGACGGCATCGTGGGCAGCATCAGCCATTCGCCCGCGCTGTGCGGGGTGGCGCTCGGCCGCAAGGCGGACGGGGTCCGCCTTGTCGGACTGGATATCGAATTGGCCGAGCCCCTGCCGCAAGACCTGTGGGAAACCGTTCTGACGCCTGCGGAGAATGGAAGACTATCGGCCATGCCGCTGGCCGAAGCCGGGCTTGCCGCCCGCGTGATCTTCAGCGCCAAGGAGTGCGTCTACAAGGCGCAGTATCCGGCAAGCGGGATATTGTTCGGCTTCGAGATGTTCGAGGTAGCGCTGGATATGCCGGGCGGGACGTTCCAGGCGACCTGGCAGGGCGATGTCGGCCCGTTCCATGCGGGGCTGACATGGCATGGCCGCTTGCACGTGGCGGGCGGCCATGTCGTCACCGGCTTTGCCGATATAACCGGCTGATTCACCGGCCGGCCTTCGCGCGCCAATCCGCAAAGAGCGCCAGGTTGGCTTCGTCCGTCGCCGGATAAAGCCCGATGATCGTGTGCCCCTGCTTGACGCGCTCCGTCACGAAATCCTCATAGGCGGTCATTTCCACCGCTTCGTCGGCGACTTCGTCCGCGATCTCGGCAGGGATGATAATGACGCTGTCATCGTCTCCGACGACGATGTCGCCCGGAAAGACCGGAACTTCGCCGCAGCCGATCGGAACGTCGATGTCGATGGCCTCGTGCAGGGTCAGGTTCGTGGGGGAGGATGGCCGATTGTGATAGGCCGGAATATCGAGTTCGCCGATGGTTGCGGCGTCCCGAAAGCCGCCATCCGTCACCACGCCGGCGCCGCCGCGCTTCATCAGGCTGGTGATGAGGATGTCGCCGGCGCTTGCCGCCCTTGCGTCCTTGCGGCTGTCCATCACCAGAACACACCCTTCGGGGCATGTCTCGATGGCAAGGCGTTGCGGGTGCTCCGGATTTCGAAAGACGCTCATGGGGTTGCGGTCTTCGCGCGCCGGCATGTAGCGCAGCGTGAAAGCGGGCCCCACCATGTTGCGCCCCTTCGGCTTGACAGGGCGCACATCCTGGATCGTCTGGTTGCGCAATCCGCGCTTGTACAGCGCGGAGCATAGCGTCGCCACCGAAACGCCCATCAGCTTCTCCCGGGTTGCCGGGTTCATCGTCGTCATGCTCGTGTTCCTCAATTGATGGCGGGTTCGGGCGTCGGGCCGCCGTAATCGGCCCGCAGGAAATCGAAGTCGCAGCCCTTGTCGGCCTGCTCGATATGCTTGGAGAACATCAGGCCGTATCCGCGGCCGTATCGCGGCTCCGGCGGCGTCCATGCCGCCCGGCGTCGGGCCAGCTCGTCGTCCGGCACCGGCATGTCGAGCCTGCGTGCAGGGATGTCCAGCTCCACGATATCGCCGGTCCTCAAGAGCGCCAGCGGTCCGCCGACATAGGCTTCCGGCGCGATATGAAGCGCGCAGGCGCCGAAGGATGTGCCCGACATGCGAGCGTCCGACAGGCGCACCATATCGCGCAGGCCGAGCTTCAAGAGGGCTTTCGGCATGGGGATCATGCCCCTTTCCGGCATGCCCGGTCCCCCTTGCGGGCCGGCATTGCGCAGCACCAGGACCGTATCCGGAGTCATCGGATAATCCGGATCGTCGATGATGGCCTTCAGTTCCGCATAGGAGTTTGCCACCAGCGCCGGGCCGGAATGCCGGTGGAATTTCGGGTCGCAGGCTGCCGGCTTGATGACCGCCCCGTCGGGGCAGAGATTGCCTTTCAGGACGGCGAGCGAGCCTTCCGCGTAGACCGGGTTCGACAGCGGGCGGATGACGTCCTCATTGTAGATCCTGACGGTCTCGAGACCCTCGACCAGAGGGCGCCCCGTCACCGTGATCGCCGAGGCGTCCAGCCTGTCGCCAAGCTGTTTCATGAGCGCGCGCAGGCCCCCGGCGTAATAGAAGTCCTCCATCAGATAGGTCGTGCCGGATGGCCTTATGTTGGCGATCACCGGTGTCGTCCGGCCGATCCGGTCGAGGTCGTCAAGCTCCAGCGGTCTGCCGGCGCGCCGTGCCATGGCGATCAGGTGTATGATTGCGTTGGTGGAACAGCCGGTGGCCATCGCGACGGTGACCGCGTTGCGCACCGCCGCCTCGGTGATGATGTCACCTGGCTTCAGATCCTCCCAGACCATGTCGACGATGCGCCGCCCGCACTGCGTCACATGCGTTGATGGCCGGCATCGGCCGCCGGGATGGACGATGCGCCGGGCAGGCTCAGGCCCATCGCCTCGGCGATCGCCGTCATGGTGGAGGCCGTGCCCATGGTCATGCAATGACCGTAGGACCGGGCGATCCCGCCCTCGATGCCCGTCCACTCTTCCTTGCTGATGGTGCCGGCCCGACGCTCGTCTCAGTATTTGAAGCCGTCGGTGCCGGAGCCGAGATACTTGCCGCGCAGCATCGGTCCGGCCGGAAGATAGATGAACGGTATCCCCATCGAGACCGCGCCCATGACGAGGCCCGGCGTGGTCTTGTCGCAGCCGCCCATCAGCACCGCTCCGTCGACGGGGTGCGAGCGCAGGAGCTCTTCCGTCTCCATGGCCAGCATGTTCCGGTAGAGCATGGTGGTGGGCTTGACGAAGTTTTCCGACAGCGACAATGCCGGCAGCTCCATCGGAAATCCTCCGGACTGGAGGATGCCGCGCTTCACCCACTCGACACGGTCCTTGAAATGCATGTGGCAGGGTTGGGCATCGGACCAGGTATTGAGGATCGCGATGATCGGCCGGCCTTCCCAGTCGGCCGGGTCGTAGCCCATCTGCATCGTGCGGGACCGTGCCCGAAGGAACGCTGATCGTCGGGTACCATCCATCTGGATCGCAACTGCGAATACGTCTTCCTGCGGCCGGTCATGTTGTTTGCGGGTCCGTCGCTCATTCCTTCATGCCCCATTTCAGGATCGTATGGCGTTCGATGGTCTGGAAAACGACGTTCTCGACGATCAGGCCAATGACGATGACGGTGAGAAGGCCGGCGAAGACGGCCGGGATATCGAGGAGGTTGCGGGCGCGCTCCTGGTCCGGAGCGATATCCAGGAAGAGTTCGGCGTCAGCCAGACGCCCGTGCGCGATGCGCTTCTGCGGCTGCAGGAGGAGGGGCTCGTCGATATCTTTCCGCAGCATGCGACGCTCGTTTCACGGATCGACATCGGGCACGCCCGGCAGGCGCAATTCCTGCGGCTGTCGCTGGAACTGGAGACGGTCCGCCGGCTGGCAGCCGAGTCTCCGGCCGAAACGGCCGCCGAACTGGCGCGGGTTCTGGAGCAGCAGGACAAGGTGGCCGATCCGTCGACCCATGACCGGTTCGATGCATTGGACCGCGACTTCCACCGTGTCCTGTACGCGCGCAGCGGCAATCTCGGCCTGTGGCGCATGATGCGTACGCGCTCGACCCACCTCGACAGGTTGCGACGGTTGAACCTGCCGATGCCCGGCAAGATGCAGGCCGTCCTGGAGGACCACCGCGCCATCGTCCAGGCGGTGGAGGCCGGGAACCGTTCGGGCGAGGCCGAGCAGGCGATGCGGCGCCACCTCTCAGGGACGCTCGCGATCGTGGATGCGATCAGCGACCGATATCCCGAATTCGTCCTGAGGGACGATGCGGACGCCGTGTCCCGCCGCTCGGAACCCGAAAGGGTCGCTGCCGGGCGCTGACCGCTTCTCCCGCGTCAATAGGCCGATTTGGACGAGATCATTTCCACGACGGTCCGGAAGATGATGCGGATGTCCAGCAGGAACGACCAATTGTGGATGTACCAAAGGTCGTGCGTCAGCCGCTCTTCCATGTGCGTCAGCGTCGGCGTCTCGCCCCGGCAGCCGTTGATCTGCGCCCAGCCCGTCAGGCCCGGCTTGGCGTGGCGACGGAACGTGTATTTCTTCAGGAGCTGGTCGTATTCCTTGTCGTGCGCCACGGCGTGGGGGCGGGGGCCGACAATGGACATGTGGCCGCACAGGACATTCCAGAACTGCGGCAGCTCGTCGATGCTCTTGGCCCGGATGAAGGCGCCGACGCGGGTGATCCGGTCGTCATTGCGCCGCGCCTGCGTAACCGTTTCGCCATCTTCCATGACGCGCATCGAACGGAACTTGACGATGCGGAACGCCTCGTTGTTGTAGCCGCGCCGGGACTGACGGAAGAAGACCGGGCCGCGACTGTCGATCTTGATCGCGGTCGCCACAACCAGGAACAACGGGGCCAGGAAAGCCAGCGCGGCGGAGGCGAAGACGATGTCGAAGGTGCGCTTCATCGCCCGCTCGGCAAGCGTCAGCGGCCGCCGCTGGATCTCGAAGGCGATATTGTCGCCGATATGGCGCACCGGCTGCGCGACCAGCCCCGCTGCAAAGTCGTTGACGACGAGCTTGATCGGCAGGGGCAGGGCACGCAGTTCGGTCAGCAGCGTATCCACCATCGGCAGGTTGCCGGCAGGAGTGGCGACCATGACCTCGTCGACCGAAAAACCGATGCCGGCGCTGAACGCACCGGAGAGCGCCGAAAAATCGTCGTTCGGGCAGCGCAGCACATGGTGGATCGACAGGCCGTAGCGGGCCACGTCCGCAGACATCTTGTCGTAGTCGAAGGATTCTCCGCAGATCAGAAGCACGCGCTTCATCTGGAACAGGCCGTGCGCCATGGCCGCGTGCAGACGACGCCTCCAGACGACGCGGCTGACGGTAAGGACCGTCATCGCCAGCAACATGAAGGCCAGCATGGAAGCGCGCGAGAAGATTTCGCCGATCTTCAGGAAGAAGGCGACGCTGGCCAGAAAGGCCATGATGCCGACGCCAGCTAGAAGGATGGCCCGAAACTGGGTGCCGAAAGACAAAAGCGCGGTCGGCTTGTAGAGGCCGCCCGCGCTCATCGTCAGCACGAAGGCGGCGGCCAGCGTGATGCCGACGCCGATCCAGGGGGAGGGGTCGATGAGGACGCCGAAGGCCAACCAGTGGTAGGCGATCCCCGCGGTAATGCTGCTGCCGACGATGAGCACGACATCCAGCACGGCGGCAACCGTGGCGATGGTGTCGTAGTTCAAGGTCCGGCCTTGTCGCCGCCGTGCGGCGACCTTGAGGTGGGTGGTTTCGATCAGCGCCATGTCGGGCTCGCGGTGTAGGGCCATCCGTCCGGCTGCGGTTCGCGCCTGGACGGGGCTGTCAACGGGTAAAGGGTTCGATGGTCTGCGGTGACGCGCCCTTTCGGGCGCGGCCCTGCGGTCCGGCCTCAGGGCCGGGCCTGGGTCGTGCTCTCGGCACGGTTGCGGTCTGTGCGAACCCAGCCCGATGCATTGCGGCGCAGGATGAGCTTGTTGACGTAAAGCGGGATCTTGCCGAGCGCGTAGGTGGCGATATGGCCGAAGGCCCGTGCCGGAAGGATCGATCGTCCGTACCTTGCCCATCCAACCAGCGAGGCCCCGAACACGACGGCCAGGTTGAAGGCCGCCAGAAGAAAAGCGCCCACGGAGCCGGTGATCATGGCGAACACCGCCGTCACGCCGAACATCATCATCAGCAGCAGCAGGAGAAGCGTCAGCGGCGGCACCATCATGTCGAGCGACAGGACGAGCGCACCCGGCTGGCGGAGAATGCCCGGCTTGAAGAAGCCCGCGATAGCACGGCCCAGCATCGAGAGATGGCCGTTTTCCCAGCGCGAGCGTTGCGAGCGTATTCCCTGTTCGGTGCAGGGGAATTCGCTGGTCACGTAGGCGTCTTCGCACAGGAACGGCGCATAACCCTCCACCGCCAGATCCAGGCCGAGCTTCAGATCCTCGGTCAGATGCCCGTTCGCGAGGTCGACGGTTGCGATCGCCTTCCACGGGAACGCCATCCCGGTGCCCATCAACTGGTTGGGCAGTCCCATGCGACGCAGGCCGAGCGGCCGGGCGAGGCACTTGATGACGTAGGCGAAGGCCGCGACCTGGGTTTCGATGGGCGCGCCCTTCGGGGCGGTCATCAGGTACACGGCCTGGGCCGGCTTGTCGGTTTCGGCGACCTGACGGGCGAGCATGTCGATCGAGCCGTCGGACAGGCGGCAATCCGCATCCAGGATGACGAGGCAGTCGGCGGGGTTCTTGGCGACATGAGCAACGCCGGCGTCGAGCGCATAGCCCTTGCCGCGTTTCTGCGTATCGTATCGTTCCACCACCTCGACGCCGGCCGCCCGTGCGATGGCGGCCGTCCGATCCTCGCAATTATCGGCCACCACGACGACGCGGTCACCGTCTGCGAGCTGGGGAAGAAGCGCGGCGATCGTGCCGCCGATATTGTCTTCCTCGTTATGTGCCGGCACGACGATCGCGACGCTGGGACGCCGCACGGCGATGGCTTGGTTGGGCTTCCGCTTGACCAGAATACCGGCGGCGATTTCCGTCCCGTATACGACGGTGGGAACGGCAAGCGCGCCGTTCAACGCCAGAAAAAACATGTTCAGCAATTGCGCCACGAGAGAGCCCCCGGGTCCTGCCTGTTCAAGGCTTTGAAAACGAGGCAAGAATCCCAAGCGGCAGGCTTTGCAACAAGCTGTCCTTCGGCATTAGAAGAGGGCCAATGCGTGCCCGTCCGTACCTATCCTTTCAGTTCGGGATTGAACCTAAAGTTGCATTTTGTACGTATCGGAAGATGCCAGTGGTGGTAATTGGGGGCTTGCTCGCACCGCTTTCGCCGGTTCGGGCGATGGCATCGCACCCCCCGTGGCGAGCATCGCCGCGTCGAATCGAGCCCGGCGGCCGATCATCGTGCCCCCAAAGGCGTAGGCCATCACTTATATTCGATGAGTTGCCGCCTGCGCCCGCGAAGCCGGTTCCACTCGTAACTGGCGACGCCCTGCATCTCGGGAAATTTTCCTAGGACGAGGAAGGTTGCGTGCGCCCAGTTGTCGGCTCGGCCCGCGCCCTGCCGCAGGGCCATGCGGGCAACCTGCAGAGGATAGATTCCGAGCAACAGCAGGCCGGCCGGATGCACGGCGGCCGTCGCCAGCGCCGCCGCGGGTATGGCGCCACCCCAGATGCAGGCGCGCGAGACGCTGCGTTTCCATATTCCGTGCGGCGAGTTTGCGTGCATGCGCGCCACTTCCGCGAAAGCGTGTCCGCCGCGCACGTTGCGCCGCCACCATTGGGAAAAGCGCGTCATGGCGGCGTCGTGCCGCGTCATCTCCGATGCGATCCGGAAAACCCGCCAGCCGGCGGCGCGCAGCCTGACGCACAACTCGGGCTCTTCGCCCGCTATCAAGGCCGGGTTGAATCCGCCTACAGCGTCGAATGCCTCAAACCGCACCAGGAAATCGCCACCGCATTCCTGCTGCTCGCCGGCGGGCACATCCCACTCGCGGTCGGTCATCGCATTATAGACGGAGGCTTCCGGGCGGCGTTCGCGCCGGCGGCCGGCAACGATGGCGACATCGTCGTGTGCGTCGAGGAACGCACGGGCATCGTCGAGCCAGCCTTTGGCAAGCTCGCAGTCCCCATCCACGAACTGGATATAACCAAGCCCCGGCGCCGCCGCGGCCAACCTTGCGCAACCGGCATTGCGGGCGCGCGCCGCGGTGAAGGGCTGCGTCATGTCCAGCCGCTCGACGATCGCACCCATCCCCTCGGCCATCTCGGGGCTTCCGTCCGTCGAGCCGGAGTCCACATAGACTGTGCTGTGGATGTGTGGGCCAAGCGAGCGCAGGCAGGCGGCAAGGCGCGGGCCTTCATTGCGCCCGATGACGACGATACCGATATCGCGGCCGCTCATGTTCGTCTCCTGAAACCTATCCGGACAGTCCGGATTGTGAGTCGACGCACGGCAAAGTTGCAACGGCGCGGCGGCAATTTTCTTCAAGCCGCAAGAATGCCCTGTCCCAACGCCCGCCAGAAGTCCGTCAGTGGAGGTGTTCCGGGCCTCCGGATGCGCCGGACGGAGGGGTGTCTAATGCTAATTGCGTACGGGTAAACGGGCCCCGATTCCATTAGTTTCGCAGCTGTTAGGCAGTGCGGGGGGCAAGAGCCGACCGGCCTGCATAAAGTTCATTCAAGACCGATCATCGGGAATTCATTTCGCCCGGAGCCGCCCCAATGCGATTGATGCTTTTCATTATGTCTCTTTGCCTTCTGGTTGTGGCAACCGGTGCAAGGGCCGAACCTTACAAACTCCAGCCCGGCGATACGCTCGAAGTCTGGGTGGCCCAGGACGAGCGGATGAACCGCGAGGCGATCATCAGCCCCGACGGCACGCTGTCGCTGCCGCTCGTCGGCCAGATCGAAGCCCAGGACCTGACGGTCGACCAGCTCGAACAGGAATTGTCCCAGAAGCTCGCGGGCTTCTTCAAGGGCGAGCTGAACCTTTCGGTGATGCTGCAGCCCGGCGCCCAGCACATGCCGATGATCTACGTGGTCGGCGATGTCGACGCGCCGGGGTCTTTCCCCTACCGGCCCACCATGACGGTGCTTCATGCCGTTACGGTGGCGGGCGGCCTCTATCGCACGCCGATGGAAGCGCGCGATCAGGACCGTGCGCTTGTCGTCGAAAACCAGCTTGCCGAGACGCGGCGGCGGATCGCGGACACTACACTGCGCATCGCGCGGCTGAACGCCGAACTGGCAGGGCGCCAGGACATCGAGCTTCCGGCCGGTGCCTTGCCGGAAATGTCCGAGACCGAGCGGCAGAACCTCGTGGAGCGCGAGCGGCAGGTGCTCAAGGCCAACATCGACGAGGTGAATGCGCAGCGTAATGCCCAGACGCAGCTGAGCACCCTCGGCGACTCCGGCATCGAAGCGCTCCGCAGACGCATGGAAAGCGTCAACCGACGCATCGACCTGGCCAACCAGCGCCTGGCCTCCACCTCGGCGCTGGTCGCCAAGGGCCTGTCGCACGCCTCCGCCAAGCTGGAGCTTGAAGCGGAAGTTGCCGAGCTGAGGGAGCAGGGCGACGAGCTACAGAACGATCTGAGTGCACTCGAGGGCGCCAACCTGACCGAGAAGACACGGGTGGATACCTACCTGAACGAGCGCCAGGCCCGCCTGCTTGCCGAACTGCATGACAATGAGCGCCAGCTCCAGTCGGCCAAGGCCGCGCTGATCCAGGACGAGCGGGTCATGTCGATCTACACGAACAGCGAAATCTCGGAGCGTCGCGGCATCGAGGCACACTACTCGATCATGCGATCGCAGGACGGCGACGTCAGCGAGGTTCCGGCCACCGAAACGACGCTGCTACGGCCGGGCGACCTGGTGCGCGTGGCCTATCAGCGCAACGGCCAGCGGTCTGCGTCCATCGACGGAACCCAGGCGGGCGGCAGTAACTGACGCCTCGCCGGCGAACCTCTCATCCTTACGGCGGCCTCCCACCGATGGAGCGTGGCATGGAAAACAATATTCTCAATACCATCAAATACTATGTGGAACTGGCCCTGCGCCGTCCTCTGACAGCAATCCTGCCCGCCGTCGCGGTGGTGCTCGTCGGCCTCGTCGTCGTCATGCAATTGCCGCGCACCTACACGTCGGAAGCCATCATCGAGGTTCGCTCCAACCAGGGCCCGAACCCCCTGATCGCCTCGACCGTGGGCACCGAGCGCCTGCAGTTCATCGAGCAGCGCGTCCTGGCGCGTGACCAGTTGCTGGCCTTCGTCAATCGCCTGAACCTGTATCCGGACATCCGGGGGACGATGTCGGATTCACGCCTGGCCGAGATGGTGCGGCGCGAAATATCGATCATCCCGCTGGCCACCGAGGAATCGCAGCAATTCGCCGGTCGCTCGATCTTCCGTCTGCGGTTCTCCTACGGCGACAGGGAACTGTCGGCCCGGGGTGCCTCGGAACTGGTGGACATGATCATCCGCGAGAACCGCAAGAGCCGCACCAATACCGCCGCCGACACATCGCAGTTCCTGGAGCGCGAGGTTGCCGCTCTTTCGGATAGCCTCGCCGAGCGCGACACGGCCTGGCGCAATTTCCTGGAGCAGAACGGCGACGCGCTGCCCAGCCGGACCACGGCCCTCGTCGGGGAGTTGAACACGCGCGAGCAGGACTTGGCGGAGGTGAACCGCCAGATCGCCGCCCTCGACGACGAGATCAGCCTTCTGGAAGCACAATACCGCTGGAATGCGCCCCTGGCCGATACGGCCAGCGCCGCCCGCCAGCGCCAGCTGGACGAGCTCAAGGGAGAACTTGCGGCAAAATCGTCCGCCATGTCGGATGCCCATCCGGAAATCCGCAGCCTGCGCTCGCGCATCGAATCCCTCGAGGCGCAGATCGCCGGCAATGCCGCCGCGACGGCGGGCACCGATCCTGCGACGCTGTCGCCGGAGCTGGGCCTGATCTCCGAGCGTATCGAACTGTCGAAGCCGCGCCGCGCGGGGCTGGTACAGCAGCAGGGCGAACTCGCCTCGCGTATCGATTGGCTGAAGGCCACGATCGCCCGCGCGCCGGAGGTGGAGTCGCAGATGGCGGCGCTGGAGCGCGACCGCACGGCCGCCCAGCGCAGCCTGGAAGACATGCGCGCCAAGCTCGACACCGCTCGCGTTGGCCTGCGCCTGGAGGAAGACCAGAACGTCGACCAGATCCAGGTGGTGGAGGCGCCCGAGGTGCCCCGCTATCCCAGTGCGCCCAGCCGTACCAAGATGATGCTTCTGGTGCTTGTCGCGGCCGGCGTCGCCGGTGCAGCCTGCCTGTACCTGTCCGACATGATGGACAAGTCCATCCGTGGGGCCTTCGATCTGCGCCGCTCCCTGGAAGGGCAGTCGCTGGTCGTCATTCCCGACCTGCATCCGCGGGGCGAAGGCCTGATGCGCCGTGTCGGCCTTGTCTCCTCTCTCATGATCTTCGTCGTCGCGGCGGGGCTGGCCACCGGCCAGCCCGCTTCCCCGCAGCCCCGTGAACCCATCGCGCCCAGCGTCGTTGCCTGAGGACAATTTCCATGGATCGTGTGACCGAAGCACTTCAGCGGGCGCGCTCGCTTCCGGCGATGACACCGGCTCCGCTGCCGCAAGCCGCCGCCCAGCGCGATGCGAGGGCCCACCGCGCCCAGCGTGTCAGCTCTCTGTTCCAACTGGACGGTGGTATCGCCCAGCTC
Organism: Aureimonas sp. OT7; assembly: GCF_014844055.1. Taxonomy (NCBI): domain Bacteria; kingdom Pseudomonadati; phylum Pseudomonadota; class Alphaproteobacteria; order Hyphomicrobiales; family Aurantimonadaceae; genus Aureimonas; species Aureimonas sp. OT7. The sequence continues at coordinate 2,927,957 of NZ_CP062167.1, read as the reverse complement.
GACGGCGCGAAGGAGGTGCAGCCCCATGCGCCCGCGCCGCACCGGCTGCTCGCAGCCAACGTGATCGCCTTCGACAAGTCGGAGCCGCGGACACGCGCCTACGATGTCCTGCGCAACCATCTTCTGGGCCTCGTCAAGGCCGATATTCCGCAGGTCGTCGCCGTCACGGCGCCGACGCCCGGCTGCGGCGTGACCGTTACCTGCGCCAATCTGGCCTTCTCCATTGCGCGGGCGCGCAAGCAGACCATCGTGGTGATCGACCTGAAGCCGAAGGCGAAGGCCGGCGGCCTTGCCGAAGTGCTGAGCCTGCCACGGGTAAAGGCGGCAGCCGACAGCACCATCGTCGACCGGGTTCGCCGGGTGCGGGCCGGCGGCGCGGTCGTCAACATGCTGACGCCTCCGGACAATGCCGATATCCCGGCCTTCGTGGACATGGTCAAACGGGACCTGCGGCCGGACGTGCTGCTGCTGGATACGCCGCCGCTTCTGGTCGGCGACGAGGCGGCACAGATTCTGCCGGTCGCCGACCTCGTGCTTCTGGTTGTCGCGGTGGGGCAATCCTCCGTTTCGGAGCTGGAGACGTGCAAGTCGTTCCTGCCGGCCGGCGCCAAGCTCCAGGTTTTGATGAACAAGGCGCGGCCGCACGGCATGTAAGCCGGCGGCCCGAAATGCAACGGCTACCGCCAAAGGAGCCATTTCATGTATGAGTCCTATTTCGGATTGCGCGAAAAGCCATTTTCAATCCTCCCGGATCCGCGTTTCCTGTATTTCAGCCGTAACCACCAGATGGCCTTCTCGATGCTGGAATACGGCATCATCAACCAGGCCGGCTTTACCGTCGTCACCGGGGCCATCGGCTCGGGCAAGACGACGCTGATCCGCCAGCTTCTCGGCTGCCTCGGGCCGGATGTGCGCACGGGCCTCATCAGCCACACGCCGCGCAACAACAGCCCGATGTTGCAGTGGATCCTGATGGCCTTCAACCAGCCCTTCGAGGAGGGCTCCTATGCCGGCCTTTACAAGCGCTATTCAGAGTTCGTCACCTCCGAATACGAGCGGCATGGCCGCGTCGTGCTGATCGTCGACGAGGCGCAGAACCTCGATGCCGAGCGGCTGGAAGAGCTGCGCATGCTCTCCAACGTCAACACGGACGAGATGATGATGCAGTTGATCCTGGTGGGCCAGCCCGAATTGCGGGCCACGCTTCAGGGGCCGGGCATGGAACAGTTCGCCCAGCGCGTGTCCTCCGACTTCAACCTGCCGGCGCTGCAGGCAACGGAAGCGATGTTCTACTTCGATCATCGCCTGCGCGTGGCGGGTTGCGAGCGGGAGCTTTTCTCGAACGAGGCGAAGCGCATGATCCACGAGGACTCGAAGGGCGTGCCGCGCCTGATGAACATCCTTGCCGACCGCTGCCTCGTATACGCCTACGCGGAGGAAGCATCCATGGTGACGCCCCGCATCGTCAACCAGGTCATCGCCGACCGCGCCCAGCACGGCGTCTTCGGCTCCCGTATCGAGGCTATGCCGGTCGCCGGCACGATCTAGGCATCCCCCGAACCCGATCGAATGCAGAAGGGGCGGCCCATGGCCGCCCCTTCTGCATTTGTCTGCGCCTGCGTGATCGCGTTGCTGCCCTGGCCGCCTTCACCCAAGCGGCGCTCCGTTTCGACCGGATCGACGTCTGGCTGCCGGTATCCACGGTCCCCATCGAACGCAGAAGGGGCGGCCCATGGCCGCCCCTTCTGCATGTGCGTAACCGAGTTGCCTGGGTTCCCTCAGGCTGCCCAGCCCAGGGCCCGGGCCCCGGCCAGCACCAGGTAGCCAAGCAGCAGGCCCAGGGCGACGGCGGGGATGACCACCCCTTCGAAACGCCAGTCGAAAAGATTGTGACGGATCTTGAACGCATAGGCGATCGGCCACGACGAGAATTGCGCGGCAACGATTGCCGCCAGCGCCCCTTCGAGCCCGAACAGCGAGTGGCCGACCGGCAATCCGACGACCAGGACGACGAGGCGGATGGCGTTCGTGCACAGATAATAGCCCATCCGCTTGGTGGCCATGTAGCACTGCTCGGTGACGCAGAACTTCATGCCGACGAGGCCGACGGCCAGAAGCGACAGCATGGTGCCGGACTCCGCATAGCGCGGATCGTAGAGAATCGAGACGATCAGCGGCCCCGTCACGAAGAGGCCCCCGGCACACAGCCCCAGCACGGCGTCGGCGCCGGCCTGGAAGGTGAAGTAGCTCTTGCGGAAGGCCGCCGTATCGGTGCGTGCCAGTTCGCTGAGCGCGGGGAAGGCGACGGTGCCGGCCAGCGTGTTGACGGCCGTCTGGAAAACGCTGAGCAGAAGCGCGGCAATGGCGTAGAGGCCGAGCACGTGGGCATCCACGAGGCCCCCGAGGATCAGCCGGTCGCCGGTGGTGAACAGCACGCCGATCAGCGAGGATACGAAGATCCAGCGCCCGAAACCGAAAATCTCCGTCCAGGAATCCCTGTCCCAGCCGATGCGGTTTGCGTGGCCCGGCAGCACCAGATGGCTTGCCGCCATGCGGATGAAGGCCGCGAACAGCGCGCCCAGCACCAGCGCCCAGATCGACGGCCAGGTATAGGCGAGCGCCAGGGTAACGACGAAACCCGCCATCTGCGCACCGAACTCGAGCTCGGTCAGGCGGCGCAGTTGAAGGTTGCGCCGCGCCTCGTGGATGCGGGTGGATTCAAGCCCCTGCAGGACGGCGGCGAAGGTGCCGGCCACCAGCACGAGCGGCAGTCGCGGATCGACATAGACCGTGTCGGGCGCGAAGACGCCAAGCGGCGCAAGCACCGAAATGACGATCGCCAGCACGATGGCGAGGCTCCAGATGAAGAAGCCACGCGCGATCTGGACTGTCCACGCGGTGTTGAGGAAAGTGGGGTCGCTGCCTCGCTTGTGCACGATGACATTCTGGCCGATGCCGAGATCCGACAACAATGCCAGCGCGACCGTCAGCACGCCGACGACCGCCATTACGCCGAAGGCCTCCGGCAGCAGCAACCGTGTCAGGATCATGTTGCTGACCATGCGCACGCCGAGCGAGGCGCCGAACTGGCCCATGCTCCAGGCACCGGCGGATGAGACCCGGCGGCGGAGCGGACGTTCCATAGCTTCTGCCGTCATGCTGGTGCCTCAAGCGTCATTGGTGCGGGAAAGGGCAGTGGCAGGCGCCGCGGCGCCGCTATGTGCATAAGCGCCCGTACCGATGACGCGCATGCCCTGCATGCCGGGCGAACCGGTTGCGTGGGGCATCGCGCCGACCGCCGTTTCGCCCATCGTGGACATGCGCACCATGCCGACACCGAAACCGGCCATGATCCAGTAGATGAACGGGATGTAGGAGACGCTGCTGACGGTCGCGATCGTCACCATGGTCGCCGCCATGATGGCCAGCCACTGGCGCGCGGGCTCCGCCAACGCATCGCGGCGGAACGCCATCGGCAGGACGGACAGGCCCGTCAGCACGAAGATGAGAAGGAAGATCGCAAGCGTCAGCAGGCCGAACTCGAGGGCAAGGGCGACATAGGTGTTCACCACGTCGATGATGCCCTGGCCCTGCCGCATCACCAGCATCTCGGGTTCGTTCAGGAATTCGGCCGCGCCGAAGATCGGGTGCCGGCCGATGATGGCCATCGAATTGTCGATCAACTGCTGGCGATATTCCACATTGTTGTTTTCCACGGTGCCGACGAAGGGCAGGTAGCGGATGATCTTGTCGCCAAGCGGCGACATGAGAACGGGGACCAGGGCGAGCCCGCCCAGCAGGGTGGCCTGCACCCCGGTCGATACGGCCTTGGGGCGCGCCAGAAGATAGACGACGAGCATGATCGCCGCGCCCACCCACGGCCCGCGCGACAGGCTGGTGACGAGGCCGATGGCGAAGGCCGCGAAGATGCCCATCACGACCATGGTGCGCTTTTCCCGCGTCATGAGGGACAGCATGCAGCCCATGGCGATCATGCAGATGAAGCCGAAGGCAATCGCCTCGATCGCCGGCCCGGCCGAGCGCAGCATACCGTCGCGAAACAGGTAGAATTGCACCATCTCCGCCCCCCAGCCCTGGGCGACGACATTGAAGAGCCGCCACTGGCGGAGAAATTCGATGACGCCGATGACCGGAAAGGACAGCGTTCCGAACACGAGGGCCATGTAACCCTTGCGGATATCGCCGACCGTCATCAGGCAGCGGCTGAAGACGAAGTAGGGCACGCCGATTTCCAGGACATTGGTGATCAGGCGTCGCACCGTATCGGTAGCGGTCGCCTCGCTGTGGCGGAAGGTCAGCACCGTAATCAGAAGGACGAAGCAGACGACGAGGGTATCGACGATCTTCAGTCGCGGCGGAACGGCCTTCCGCAGCAGGGCAGGCAGCAGCGGAAGCAGGATGGCTGCCGAAAGGATGCGCTGGGGCGTGAGGTCCAGCAGCGTGTTGATGCCGGCGAAGCCCGGCATCCGGATCACCAGATTGGGCGCGGTGAACATCAGGACGATGAAGAGAAAGGGTCGTTCTTCGGGCGGCAGCCGCCGGGACGAGACGAGGGCGATGACGAAGAGGCAGGCTCCGTAGGCAAAGAAGTTGCGCACCAGGAAGACGGCCACCGTGGCGGCGACCCAACTGCCGATCCAGACACGTATCGTTTCGCGATCGACGATGCCGGTGGCGATCCGGGCCGCAATGGCGAACATCGCGAGCGTGCCGGCAAGGATGTAGGTGACGGCTGAAATGGACTCGCCCATGGCGGGCCGCTCCTTGATGAAAAGACGCCCGCGCGGGAGCGAATACAAAATTTGTCGTAATGATTGTTAGGCCACCGCCTGCCACCACCACAACACGGTCGATGGGGTATGCCATTCCACCGATGGCAGGAGGGCTTCACCCGTTTGGCCAAGTCGCGCAACGGGCTCCCCGTCCTGCATAACGGAGGACAGGGCCCGTTTTCCGCCCGCCGATCCACCGTCGTTCCACGGCGTCCCGGTTCTCGCGACGGATCGATCGGGCCCCTGGTTCCTGCAACGGCCGATACCGGAGAAGGCGCACCGTATGAAGCTCAGCGTCGTCATAGTAAATTACCGTACGCCCGGGCTGGTCCTCGACGGCGTGACGTCTCTGCTGGATGACGCCAGTCTGCCGGCCGGGACGCGCATCGTTATCGTGGATGGCGCATCCGGCGACGATTCCGTCACCCGTCTGGGGGCGGCCATCGGCGAGCGCGCATGGGCCGACCGGGTAGAGCTGCTACCCCTTACGGTGAATGGCGGTTTCGCCTATGCCAACAACCGGGGCATCGAGCATCTTCGCGCCAGTGGCCAGCCATCGGAATACACGCTCCTTCTGAATCCGGACACGTATGTGCGGCCCGGTGCCGCTCGCACCCTGGTGGACTTCATGGACGCCAATCCGCGCGCCGGCATCGCCGGCAGCCGGCTGGAAGATCCGGACGGAACCATGCAGTCCTGCGCGTTCCGGTTTCCCAATCCCCTGGGCGAGTTCGAAAGCGAAGTCCGCTTCGGTCCGGCCAGCCGTATCCTGAAACGCTTCACCAATGTGCAGCCGACCGGCGATGCGCCACAGCAGGTCGGCTGGGTCAGCGGCGCCAGCTTCATGGTGCGGCAGGAGATGCTGGCCGAGATCGGCCTGATGAGCGAAGACTACTTCCTGTACTACGAGGAGGTGGATTTCTGTCTGCGCGCGGCCCGCGCCGGATGGGAGTGCTGGCACGTGCCGGAAAGCCGGGTCGTGCATCTGGTCGGCCAATCCACCAACGTTACGCGGCGGACGTCGAAGCCGGCGCGCCGCCCCCGCTACTGGTTCGAATCCCGCCGCCATTTCTTCATGTCCAATTATGGCCGCACCTATGCCGTGCTCGCCGATCTGGCCTGGCTTTCGGGCTTCGGGCTGCGGCGCGTCAGGCGACCGCTCCGGCGCGGCGCCGACGATGTGCCGCCGCATTTGTTCAAGGATTTCCTGCGCCACAGCGCCTTGCGGTCATCGGCCGAAGGCCGGGAAAGCCGCGGAGACTAGATGATGCTCAATCGACGCCGTTTCCTTTTAGCCGCATCCGCCTCCCTGGCCGTTCCGGGCGTGGTGGAGGTCGCGCGCTCGGCGCGTGCGGCCGAGCGCGGGTCGGGCCTCGGCCTGAACCTCGTCGGCCTGCCGTACTGGACCACGGAGCACCCGTTCACCAACCTGGCCGCAAGCGCTTCGCGCTGGCGCGTGCAGCGTGTGAACGCCCCGTTTACCTGGGACGACCCGCTGCCGCCCATGACGGATGATCGCTATCCGCGAATGATCCCGCCCGGCACGTTCCTGGAATCCTTCCTGATCCATACCAAGTACCGAAGCCACCTCAAATCCGATCTGACGGTGCGATACGATGGTCGCGGGCGCATCGGCTATTATGGCGGCGCCGTGCTGCTGGACCGTGGCGAAGGCTTCGACCGCATCCGCATCAACCGGACCGATGCCCCCGTCATCGCACGCCTGTACGAGACCGACCCCGACAACCCGCTGCACAATCTGCGCCTGGTCGAGCAGGCGGACGGCGGCGACGAGATGTTCCGCGACGCGTTCCTTGCCCGCCTGGAGGGTATGCAGGCCCTGCGTTTCATGGATTGGGGCCAGACGAACGACTCGCCGCTCCAAAGCTGGGACCAGCGGCCGAAGCCCGGCATGTTCGACCTTGCCGATCGTGGCATTCCGGTGGAAACGATGGTGGCGCTGGCAAACCGGACGGGTATCGCGCCCTGGTTCACCATCCCGCATCTGGCCGACGACGGATATGTGGAACGTATGGCCGAACTGGTGCGCGACCAGCTCGATCCCGCATTGCCGCTCTATGTGGAATATTCCAACGAGGTCTGGAACGAGATCTTCAAGCAGGCCGCGCACGCCCGGGAAGAGGGATTGCGCCTCGGCCTGTCGAGCGATCCTTTCGAAGCGCAGCTCAAATATCACGGGCAACGCTCCAGCGAAGTCATCGCCACCTTCCGCCGCGTCTTCGGCGCCGATCCCAAACGCGTCAAGGGCGTATTCGCGGGGCAGGCGGAGAACCCCTGGACCGTCGACGTCGTCCTGTCGTCGCAGCAGGCGCGCGACAATGCCGACCTGATCGCGATCGCTCCGTATTTCGGCTACAGCTACGGCACGCCCGAACGCGCGAAGGATGTATCGCGATGGTCTCTCGACCGACTCTTCTCCGAGTTGGAGAAGGACGTGGCGGGTCGGACGCGCGACATGATGCGCGCCCAGAGCGAGACGGCAAAGAGGCTGGGCCTGCCATTGGCGGCCTACGAGGCCGGGCAGCATCTCGTCGGTGTCGCCGGCCAGGAAAACGATGAGCGGCTGGAAGCCCTGTTCATCGCGGCCAACCGCGATCCGCGCATGGGCAAGCTGTATCGCACCTACCTCGATGGCTGGAAGGCGGCGGGCGGTGGCCTGATGGTGCTCTACACCTCGATGTACGATCCGGGAAAATGGGGCTCCTGGGGCCTTCTGGAAAACGAAGGCGAGACGACGTCGCCGAAATGGGAGGCGGTGCACGGCCATATCAATGCGTAACGCAATATTATCCAGATTTTTCAATGACTTTTCAGGGCGGCGGCAATGTCGGATTTAAACGATAGCAACATGATCTGGGCAGATTCGACGAGCGGCCGGCTGCTGGAGGTGATCGACGCGCGTATCGCGGCGATCGGGCTTGACCTTACCGGCCTCACCGTTCTGACCGACGCGCGGACCGAGGAGGATTTCGTCACGATCCTCCTGGCGGCGCGTGCCGGGGCCCGACGGATCGTGGCGGCCGCGCCGGCCCGGGCAACCGTTCGGAGCGCCCAGGTGGAAGCGATGTTGCGGCGCCTCAATGCCGAGGAAACGCTGACCAGCGAGATAGAATTCGTGCAGGGGCTGACGGCCGATATAGCGACCGGCGTCGATATCGTGGCTGTCGAGCGCCAGTCGTCGCTCATTAAGCCGGCATTGCTGAGCCTCATGCCATCCAGGTCGGTTCTGGCCATGCTGTTCGATTGCCGGGGGGCGGTCTCAGGCGGCCTCGACGCGCGTCAGCGCGACGCCTACGACCTCAAGGTCGCGGGCGCCGACCTTGCGGACCGCGAATCCGGCGTCGCCGACTATCTTGCCCCGCTTTGTCTTCTGCAGATTTCCCAGGCCGGCGTCGATCTGGCGGGCGCGCGGTGCCTGCTTCTGTGCGACAACGAAATGAAGGGGCTTCTGGCAACCGGCCTGCAGGGCGCGGGGGCGGACGTCGTCATCAGGCCCTCGCTGGCCGAGGTCTCGCAAGGCTCGTTCGATCTGGTGGTTCTGGCGATGACGCCCTCGCGGGATTATCGCCTCGATCTTGCCGATGTCTCGCGGCTGCCGGACCTGATACCTGCCGGCATGGTGATTCAGTTCTGGGGCGATATCGACCGCAGTGCGGCGCGCTATTTCTCGGTCGATATCTGGCCACCGGTCCATCCCGGACGCGGGCAGATGGGCATCAGGCTGGCCGCGCTGGGCTCCGAGCCTGTCGTCGCCATCCGCGCGCAGGCTTTGCAATCCGCCACGCTGGCGCTCAAGCAGGACTTTCCGGAAGAGGGTGCCCCGCCTGAGCGGCTGGCGGCCTCGGCCTGAGGCGGCGGGCGTGCGCTGGCAGCCACATAACCCGGTCTCGGGGGTATTCGACATGGTCCGCGTCATTGCGATGACGCAGCATGCGGACCGTCGGCGCGAGTTTTCGGCCCAGCTCCGCAGGCTGGGCCTTTCGCCGGAAGTGCTTCCGGACCTCGTGCACGAGGCCGTCGCCCCTGAACATCCGTCCGGCATCCGGCCGCAGGGGCCCGGAGCCCGGTTGCAGGCGCATCGCGACGTCCTGGACGCTTTCCTGGTATCCGGCCGAGGATCGTTGCTGATAATCCAGGACGATGCCGTGTTTCCGGGTGCCGAACGCGGACGTATCGCCGCGGTTCTGCACTCTCTTTCGCAACAGGGCTGGGACCTGTTCTTCGGCGAGGCGCCTGGTTTGACGCCCGGGCGCGGGCCGGTGTGCGTTCTTTCACCGGACGGACCGGCCGGGCAGTGCCAGGTGGTCGGCCTATCGCGGGCCGCCGGGATCGAGCTTGCGGTTTTCCTGCGCAACTGGCCCCCGGGCGATCAGGCGGGCGATGCCGTCTCGGTGGAGGCTGCCTATCAGGTCTTTCGGCGGACGTTTCCGGGATTTACCAGCCTGGCCGCGGCGCCGCGCGTGGTCCAGCGCCGCAGCCCGTCCAGCGAGGCCGTGGCAGCGGCGCGCTCGCCGCTGATGTCGACGTTTCTCAGCCTCGGACGGCGCGCGCGCGAGATCAAGCGCGGCCGCAAGCCGGGCCAGGAGCCGCGTCTGTAGTTAGCCCCGATCATCGAGCGCCAATCTTGTGACTTTTGGCAACGGGGAAATGGGGGTGGAAAGGGGACAGTCTGGTTTTGGGCCGGCGGATGTAGAAGCAGACGCTCCTGCACATCGGGAGCCACCTACGGCAACCTTCATAAGGCGACCTCGCCCGACTTCAATGGCAGTTCGGGAACGCTGGCCCACCAGCTTTCGGCGGCACCATGCACGCTCTCGACGGGCGGATACGGACGATTTCGGGTCGAGCACTCCCGAACCGTTTCCCAATGCCCGCCCCCTGATGCCACTCAGCTCGAACAATACAAAACGAGCCGGTAGGTTTGTCCAGCTCAATGGTACCAGACGTTTTCTGATTGTTTTCGAGTGCCGCAATGAGCGCGACGCGAGCGCCGACCTGCTAGCGCAGACTACAGTGGAATTGCCCCGTAGGTCTTGACGTTTTGCATTGATACGCAGGTCTGGAAGCTTTTCACGTTGCCGCCGTCGAAGAACAACTCCCGCGTCAGTTCGTTGTACTCTGCCATGTCTGTGACGTTGAGAATCAGGATGAAGTCCATCTCCCCAGTCACATAGTAGCATTGCTGGATCTGTGGACAGCGGGCGAACCTCTCCTTCATGGCGTCGAGAAGGTCGAGTCGCTCGTTCTCGGTCGTCACGTGGGCGATGATGGTCAGCGGACGGCCGACGGCGTGCCCGTCCACCACGGCGATGTCCTTGGCGATCACGCCGCTTTCGCGCAGGCTCTGCAAGCGGCGGGCAACGGCGGGCGGCGAAAGGCCGACCGCTTCGGCAATCACCCATTGGGGCACGAGATTGTTCTCTTGATCGGCCCGAAGGATTTTAAGGTCGAGCGCATCGAGGGCCGCCTGTTCCAGCTTCTTCATTCGTGGGGAGGCCTCGCCATGCACGTTTCTTGCAAAACGTAGAGCAAATTCGAGCACAAAGACAGCGAGAAATTGCCTACTTTCTCGCCAATAAACGGGGATGCGCGATGATAGTGCAGTTCAAGAACGCGTTCGGCGGAAACCTGGAAGACGTGGATCGCGGGCTCTTCGGCTCCGACGCTCCAGCCGCCGTCCAGCCTTTCATGGCGCTCTGGCGTCGACCAGGTGCCACGCCCCTTGTCCGGCTGCCCGAAATCGCGACAGAAGCGCGTGTCGGCGAGGTCTACCTCAAGGACGAGTCCAGGCGTCTGGGGATGGGAAGCTTCAAGGCGCTGGGCGGCGCCTACGCCGTCATGACGATCTTCAAGGAGATGCTGGAGAGCCATCTCGGCGGCGAGGTGACCGTCGCGCAGCTCGTCACCCCGACGGCGCGCGAGTTCGCAAGACAAGTCACCTTTTGCTGCGCAACCGACGGCAACCACGGCAAGTCGGTCGCCGCGGGCGCCTGCATCCTTGGATGCAAGTCGGTGATCTTCGTCCATGAAGGGGTGACGGAGGCGAGGGCGTCGGCGATCGGGTCCGACGAGGTGGTCCGCGTTTCCGGGAACTACGACCGTTCGGTCGAGGAAGCGGAAAGGGTCAGCAAGGCGAACGGCTGGAACCTGGTTTCCGACACCTCCTGGCCCGGCTACGAACGCATCCCCGCGCTGGTCGGGCAGGGTTACACGATCCTGGCGGACGAGGTGCTCCAGCAAGTGGCGGGGCACGACCTGCCGCCCCCCACGCACGTCTTCCTGCAAGCCGGGGTCGGCGGTTTTGCCGCCAGCGTCTCCGCCCACCTCTGCGAACGCCTCGGCCGCGGTTCCGTCCGCACCGTCGTTGTCGAGCCGGATCGTGCCGCGTGCCTTCTCGCGACGGCCCGAGCGGGGGAGTTGCGCTCGTTTGCGCCCACCGAGCCGACGATCATGGCCATGCTCGAGTGCTACACGCCGTCCGTCATCGCCTGGAGGGTCCTGGAAAGGACCGCGGACGCTTTCATGACGGTTTCCGACGAGGACGCGAGGATGGCGATGCGTAGGCTCGCCCTGCGCACGCCCGAGGCGATCGTGGCGGGAGAGAGCGGCGCGGCGGGGCTGGCCGGGCTTCTGGCCCTCGCCGCCGACGCAGGCGCGCGCCGCTCCGTCGGCCTGGACGCCTCCAGCCGCGTCCTTCTCGTCAACACCGAGGGCGCGACGGATCCCGCATCCTTCGAAGCCATCGTTGGCGCCGCGGCCGAGAGCTTCGTGGCAGCCTGACGCGCACCTGCGGCTCGCCCCTTTATCCCATCGTCCCACAAACGAAAGTCACGACCACATGCTGATCCTTCCGAAGCGGGGCTTCTCCGCGGCTGAGTTCGAGGCGCGCACGCGACGCGCGCAAGCCATCATGCACGAGCGCGGCCTCGACGCGATCTTCGTCACCTCGCCACCGAACGTGCGCTACTTCACGGGGTTCGATTCCCAGTTCTGGGAGAGCCCGACCCGGCCGTGGTTCGTCGTCGTGCCCGCCGAGGGACGACCGATCGCCGTGATCCCGGAGATCGGAGCGCCCGAGATGGCGTTGACTTGGATGGAGGACATCCGCACCTGGCCCGCACCCGTCCCGGAGGACGACGGGATCTCGCTCCTGCGGTCCACCCTCGACGGCCTGCCGAAGCGGTTCGGCAAGGTCGGCGCCGAGATGGGGCGTGAGATGGCCCTGCGCATGCCCGTTTCCGATTTCCTAAAGCTCCGCGACGGTCTCGGATCGGAAATCGTCGACGGCTCGCCCTGCCTCTGGCAGATCCGAATGGTGAAGACGGCGGCGGAGATCGAGCATATCCACTACATCTGCCAGATCGCGAGTGACGCCTACGAGGCGCTGGCCTCACAGATCTCGGTCGGCGAGAGCGAGCGGGAAGCCGTGCGCAAGCTTCGCATTGACATCGCCCGTCGTGGCGCGGATGCGACGCCTTTCATGCCGGCCATCTCAGGCCCCGGCGGCGTCCCGCAGATCGTCTGCGGCCCGCACGATCGCACCCTCGAGAACGGCGACATCCTGTTCATCGATACGGGATCGACCTTCGACGGCTATTTCTGCGACTTCGACCGGAACTACGCCATCGGCGACGTCGCGGACGAAGCCAAGCGGGTGCACGAGGCGCTCTGGCTGGCGACGGAGGCAGGCATCGCCGCGGCCGTTCCCGGCGCAACAACCGACGACGTGTTCCGCGCGATGTCGCGGATCATCGAGGACGCCGGCGCGATCGGCAACAATGTCGGACGCCTCGGGCACGGCCTCGGCCTGCAACTGACCGAGCCGCCCTCGCACCGTCTCGGCGACGGCACCGTGATCCTGGAAGACATGGTGCTGACCATCGAGCCGGGCATGGAGTACGCGCCGGGCAAGATGATCGTCCACGAGGAGAACATCGCGGTGACACGGGACGGCCCCCGTCTCCTGACCAAGCGGGCGCCGCGGGAGCTGCCGATCATCCGATGACGACGAACGCGGGAGGAAACCAGTCAACCGGGCGATCCGCCCACTCGAAAGGAAGACACATGAAGCGCAGAGCCAAGTTCGCCGCATCGGGACTGGGGGTCCTCGCCTCCGTCCTGTCCGCGTCCCTTGCGGGCATCACCGACGCCAAGTCGCAGGACCTGCCGACCATCAACTCCGGTACCCTGATGATCGGGTCTGACCAGGTGTACCCGCCTTACGACTACCTGGAGAACGGCGTGACCAAGGGCTTCGACGCCGAGGTCATGGACGCCCTCGCTCCGAAGCTCGGCGTCGAGACGCAGTTCGTGGACACCCGATTCGCGAACCTCATCCCCGGGCTCCAGGCGAACCGCTACGACGTGATCGCGTCCGCGCTCTACGTCACGGCAGCCCGCGCCAAGGTGGTCGACTACATCCCATACGCGAAGACCGGCGGCTCGCTCATGGTCCTCGCCGACAGCGACTTCGCGCCCCAGCGTCCCGAGGAACTTTGTGGCAAGCGCGTCGCGAACCTCAAGGGTGCCGCTTGGGTGCCCGAACTACAGAAGACCTCGCAGGCGAGCTGCGGGTCCTCGCCGATCGACGTCAAAGAGTACGCGACCTCGGCCGAGGCGGCCCAAGCGCTGCTCTCCCGCGGCGCCGACGTGGTCTTCGACGACGCTGGCGTCAGCAAGGCGGCCGTCTTGGCGTCCGGGGGCAGGCTCAAGATCACGTCCAGCGAGATCCTCTTCCCCGTCGTCATGGGCATCGCGGTGAAGAAGGGGAACGACGCGCTCTTCCAACGGCTGAAGGACGAGTTCGAGGCGTTCAAGGGCTCGAAGGAGTACAAGGCGATCCTCGCTAAGTACAACCTCGCCACGCCCTCGGACGCCGAGGTCGCGCAGTCCCTCGCCGAGACCAATTGACGACGACCGCCGTGGCGTCCCGCGAGGGCGCCACGGCGACCATGAGGGAACGAGAGCATGCAATTCGATTGGACCTACACGCTCGGCCTGTTCTGGAGCCGGGACTTCTGGAACGCGACTTTGCTGGTGGTCGAACTGAGCGTCTCGACCTGGGTCCTTGCGGTCACGCTGGGATTCGTGTTGGCGCTGGCCGACCGTTCGCCGCTTCCCCCGGTGAGATGGATCGCGGCGGCGTACGTCTGGTTCTTCAGAAGCCTGCCCCTCCTCGTCCTCCTGATCTTCGTATACAATCTCCCGCAGGCGTTCCCCTCTCTCGGCGGGCTTCTCTCGGTCCCCTTCGCCTCCGGGCTGATCGCCCTCGTCCTGAGCGAGACGGCCTACATGGCCGAGATCCACCGCGGCGCGCTCCTCTCGGTCGGCAAGGGACAGTACGAGGCCGCGCGTGTCCTCGGGCTGTCTCGGACAGGCTTGCAGAGACTCGTCGTAATCCCCCAGGCACTGCGGATCGCGCTGCCCGCGCTGGGCAACGAGTTCGTGTCGATCGTCAAACTGACGTCGCTCGTATCCGTAATCTCGCTGGCAGAAATTCTGTTGGTCGGCCAGCGCTACTACACGCAGAACTTTCTCGTTATCGAGACGATGGTGGCAGTCGCTTGTTATTATGTCTTGATCGTCACGGTCTTCGACCTGCTCCTCAAGTTCGTGGAGCGTCGCATGGACTTCTCGTCGCGCGTCACCGCGCTCACCCACGTCTCGGACGCGGGCGCGGACGAGGACGGGTTCTCCCGTCCCGCCTGCGACAGCGGCGGAGCCGGGCATGCGATCCGCCTGGACCGGGCGGGAAAAGCCTATGGGCAGAACGTCGTGTTCAACAACCTCAACCTCGATTTCCGCCGCGGCGAGGTCGTGTCGATCATCGGTCCCTCGGGGTCGGGAAAGACGACGCTGATCCGATCGTTGAACGGCCTCGAGACCCTCGACCAGGGGATCGTGCACCTGAACGGGAAACCCGTTCTGGCCGGAACGGAGGAACGAGCCGGAGCAAACATGCGTCCCACGGTCGACGACATGCTCGAGATCGGCATGGTCTTCCAGAACTTCAACCTGTTCCCCCACCGGACCGTTCTAGACAACGTCATGCTCGGACCGTTGCACCATCGCCGTGGCGATCGCGCCGACATCGCGGCACAGGCGCGGACGATGCTCCGAATGGTCGGGATGCTGGCGCACGAGAACAAATACCCGCACCAGCTCTCCGGCGGACAGCAACAGCGAGTCGCCATCGCCCGCGCCCTTGCTATGCAACCATCAATCCTTCTCTTCGACGAGCCGACCTCCGCGCTCGATCCCGAGACGGTGGGCGAGGTCCTCAAGATCATGGCGGAACTCGCGCGCTCGGGCCGCACCATGATCGTCGTGACGCACGAGATGAAGTTCGCCCTGGACGTCTCCGACCGCGTGATCTTCATGGAGGGCGGCAAGGTCGTCTTCGATGGCCCGCCGTCCAGGCTGCGACAGGATCTCGGCAGCGACCGCCGTCTCGCCGACTTCGTCCGGCTTTGATCTAGGGGACGGCGACCATGCTGGAAACGGACGGAATGCGCATCGACGGTGCGACCTTGGTCTCGCGGCTCCGGGAGCTCGGGAGGGTCGGCCGCGACGAACAAAGTAGGCTCTCCCGCCTTGCGGTATCGGACGCGGACAAGGCCGGGCGGGACCTGTTCGTGCAGTGGGCAAGAGCGGCCGGGTTGGACGTCGAGGTCGACCGCGTCGGAAACATCTTCGCCATCCTGCACGTCGCGAACGGGGAACCTTCCGCGCCCGTGATGATGGGTTCGCACATCGATACGGTGACGGACGCGGGAATCCTAGATGGGTGCTACGGCGTCCTGGCGGGGCTGTCGGTCATCGAGGCGATCCAGGCGAGCGGCGTTCGCCCTGCCGTGCCCGTCGCGGTGGCCGCCTTCACCAACGAGGAGGGCGTCCGCTACGCGCCCGACATGATGGGATCGCTGGTTTACGCTGGCAGAATGGACGTGGACGAGGCGCTGGCCGCGCGAGGAACCGATGGAACCGTCCTCGGCGAGGAACTGACACGCATCGGCTATGCAGGTAGCGGGATGGCCAGGTTCCCGACACCCCGGGCCTACGTCGAGCTCCACATCGAACAGGGGCCAATCCTGGAGCGCGAGGGCATCGCCATCGGCGCGGTCGAGAACCTACAGGGCATCTCCTGGCAGCGGGTGACGGTCGAGGGCGTGGCCAACCACGCGGGCACGACGCCCATGTCGATGCGCCGTGACGCGGGACAAGCGGCCGCTCGCGTCGTGACCTTCCTCTCCGATCGCTTCAAGCATGCTGATGCCTCGACGGTGGCGACGGTCGGCTGCATGGAGTTTCACCCGAACGCTATCAACGTCGTTCCCGGAAGAGCGACGTTCACGGTCGACTTGCGCGATCCGGACGCGGCCCGGCTCACCGAAGAGGAGCGGGTCCTGCGAGGGTACCTGGATCAGCTCGCGGCAAAAGAGGGAGTCGCCATCACGCTCGAGAGGTTGGCTCGATCTGAACCCGTTTCCTTCGATCCCCACATTGTCCAGATAATCGAGGCTTCCGTCCATGCATCGGGGTATTCAGTGCGTCGCATGACCTCTGGCGCCGGGCACGACGCGCAGATGATGGCTCTTGTCTGTCCTACCGCTATGATCTTTGTCCCGAGTCGCGGCGGCATCAGTCACAATCCGAACGAACATACCGACGACGCTGACCTGATTAAAGGCGCGACTATCCTGCTCGACGTCGTCACCCGACTTCTGGATGACCCTTGAAGGTGAAGACACGGGCATGCGGTCCGGTGAGAACATCCGCTTTTCGGAAGCTAGGAAAAATGACGTACAGTCTGAGTTGGGGTCGAAACATGCCGTTAGCCGCAGTCAGCCAATGCCGCCAGCGCCCCAATTGCGGTTCTCTCCACTTTGTCGGACGCGTACCTGGATCGCGCTTCAGTTCGGTTTCTAGCCATCGGGTTGTCCTATGCTGGGGTTCGAGCAGCTGCAGCACTCCAAAAGCTGAGCTGTTGATCACCAAGCTTGGCTTGCGGCATACCTTAATTGCTAGATCCAGCGTTCCGCCGCGTTCGAGCGCGCAAACGACCGATCACTCCATCTGACGCGGCCGTGAAGGAACCGGGCTTGTCCCGCATGGGTTGGCTTCCTGCAACAACAGACGGGAGGTGGCATTGAGCACCCGTATCAAGGACGAAGAGCGTGTTCTGGACACTGCGGAACGCGAGTTGGTGGCCGAGACCCGTCACCCGCATATCCGATCCCTCGGGGATGCGGACCTGCGCAATCTGCTGTCGCGCCTGCGCGAAAGGCGCGATCGTGCGCAATCTCTGGCGGCCAAGGCTCGGCGGGAAGCGCGGCGCGGCGGAGGCGGCTTCGACCACTCCAACTCCGGCATGCGCCAGAAGTCCGGCCTTCTCGCGGAGGCCGTGCGCCGGGTCAACAAGGAAGCGGCAAGGCGCGGGGCCGGGCAGGAGGGCTGAGCGCTCATTGCCGACGCCGGATTGCCACAGCCTCGCCTGACGGTGTATCCCGCTGTCGTCCAGCTCCGTCGGACGGGCGTCTCCGAAAGGGGATTCGCCCGCCGCCCTCGGAGCGGGCCGGCGGGCTTGGCGAAATGGTAGACGCAAGAGACTTAAAATCTCTCGGGGACTCCCCGTGCGGGTTCGAGTCCCGCAGCCCGCACCAGTTTCTTTCGATCGAGGATCCGGAGCGCGCATGACGAGCAATCGCAGCAACCAGCCCCATTCGACGCGGCGCAGCTTTGCCGATATGGCGTCCGACCTCGTCGATGTCGCGATGGGCCGTCGCCCCGCCGACGTCGTCGTGCGCAACGCACGCTGGGTGAACGTGCATTCGGGCGAGATCATCCCCGCCACGGATATCGCCGTCAGCGGCGGGCGCTTCGCCTATTGCGGTCCTGATGCCTCGCATGCCGTCGGCCCTCACACACTGATCGTGGATGCAGGCGGGCGGTACATCGTACCGGGCCTTTGCGATGCGCACATGCATGTGGAAAGCGGCATGGTCACGGTTACGGAGTTTTGCCGCGCCGTGATCCCGCACGGCACGACATCCATGTTCATCGACCCGCACGAGATCGCCAATGTTCTTGGCCTTGCGGGCGTACGGCTGATGCATGACGAGGCGCTGGCCCAGCCGGTGAACGTCTATGTGCAGATGCCGTCCTGCGTGCCGTCCGCCCCCGGGCTCGAACTGGCGGGCGCAACGATCACGCCGGACGACGTGGCGGAAGCGATGACATGGCCGGGCATTATCGGCCTTGGCGAGGTGATGAACTTTCCCGGCGTCGCCGCCAACGATCCGACCATGGTCGGCGGCATCGCGGCCACGGTCCGTGCCGGCAAGACGGTCGGCGGGCATTACGCCTCGCCGGACCTCGGATTGCCCTTCCATGGCTATGTGGCCGGCGGCCCGCAGGACGACCACGAAGGCACGCGGATGGCGGATGCGGCCGCGCGTGTGCGGCAGGGCATGAAGGCCATGCTGCGCCTCGGTTCGGCCTGGTACGATGTGGCCGAGCAGGTGAAGGCCATCACCGAACTCGGCCTCGACAGCCGCAACTTCATCCTGTGTACCGATGACAGCCACTCCGGAACCTTGGTGCATGACGGGCACATGAACCGCGTCGTGCGGCACGCTATCGCGCAGGGGTTGAAACCAGTCACGGCCATTCAGATGGCGACGCTGAACACGGCCGAGCATTTCGGGCTGGAGCGTGAGATCGGCTCCATAACGCCCGGTCGCCGGGCCGACTTCCTGATCGTGTCCAACCTTGCCGAACTGGCGATCGACATGGTGTTCGCCGGCGGACGCAAGCTCGCCGAGGCCGGACGCCTGGTAGAGGACCTGCCGGCATACGCCTATCCGGAGAGTGCGCGGCAGACCGTGCGCATGAAACGCGACGTGACGGCGGACGACTTTGCCGTACCGGCGCCGGCCGGCGCGAATTCCGTGACGGCGCGCGTCATCGGCGTGGTGGAAAACCAGGCGCCGACACGCAAGGCACAGGCGCGCCTTGCCGTCGTATCCGGACTGGTCGAAAGCGATGTGGCACAGGATGTCGCCCACATTGCCCTGGTCGAGCGGCACCGCGCGACCGGCGGCGTCACCAACGCCTTCGTCTCCGGCTTCCGCTACGAGGGGCGTTGCGCGCTTGCCTCCACCGTCGCGCATGACAGCCACCACATGATCGTCGTCGGCACCGACCGCGAGAACATGGCGCTCGCGGCAAACCGGCTGCGGGCTGTCGGCGGCGGCGTGGTCTTCTACGCCGACGGGCAGGAACAGGCGCTCGTGGAAATGCCCATCGCCGGGCTGATGTCGGACGAACGCGCCGAGATCGTCGCCCAGAAGGCAACCGCCCTTCTGGAAGCGATGCGCCGGTCCGGCTGCACGCTGAACAATGCCTACATGCAGCATTCTCTGCTGGCGCTTGTCGTGATCCCCTCGCTGCGGATATCCGACCAGGGGCTGATCGATGTCGACAGCTTCCGCAAAGTGCCGCTTTTCGTGGATGACGAAACGGGTTGAGTGTCCGGCTTCGAAGGCTTAGAGCGTAAGGGACCGGGCGGTACACAGGCCGCAGTGAAAGACAGCACTCGGATCATCCATGGACAATCAATCATTCAGGGAAGGCGTCGCCAGGGCGGAAGATGCATTGCGTCGGCTGTTCCCGGCTACCCCTTTGCAGCGCAACGAGCATCTTTCCAAGCAGTTCGGGGCGAAGATCTACCTGAAGCGCGAGGATCTCACTCCGGTCCGCTCCTACAAGATTCGCGGTGCCTTCAATTTCATGCGCAAGCGGCTGGAGGCAGGGGAGGCATCCGCCAGCTTCGTCTGCGCGTCGGCCGGCAACCATGCGCAGGGTTTCGCTTTCGCCTGTCGCTACTTCGGGTTGAAGGGGCGCATCTTCATGCCGGTCACCACGCCGCAGCAGAAGATCGACAAGACCCGTGTCTTCGGCGGCGATGCCATCGAGATCGAGCTGATCGGCGACTTCTTCGACGACTGCTATGCCGCGGCGAAACGGTACTCGCAGGACAGCGGCGCCGCCATGGTGCCGCCCTTCGACCATGAGGACATCGTGGAGGGGCAGGCCAGCGTCGCGCTGGAGATCGAGCGCCAGCTCAAGGGCGAATTGCCCGACATGGTCGTCATGCCGGTCGGCGGCGGTGGCCTCGCCTCCGGCGTGACGTCCTGCTTTGCCGGGCCTGGCGCACCCGACTTCCGCTTCGTGGAGCCGCTTGGCGCGCCCAGCCTGAAGACCAGCCTCACGGAAGGGCGGCGCATGCGGATGCCGCAGATCGACGGGTTCGTCGATGGTGCGGCCGTAGCCGAGATCGGCGCCCTCCCGTTCGAACTTCTGGGCGGTTTTCCGGCCGACCACGTGATCCTGTCGCCGGAGGGGCGGCTTTGCCAGACCATGCTGGAAATGCTCAATCTTGAGGGCATCGTGCTCGAGCCGGCTGGCGCACTGTCCATCGACGCCCTTCGCTCCTTACGCAACGTCATCGCGGGAAAGACGGTCGTCCTGGTGGTCTCCGGCGGGAACTTCGATTTCGAGCGCCTGCCGGACGTCAAGGAACGCGCCTTGCGGTTCGAGGGACTGAAGAAATACTTCATTCTACGGCTGGCGCAGAGGCCGGGCGCCCTGAAGGACTTCCTCGGCCTGCTCGGTCCGGACGACGATATCGCCAGGTTCGAGTACCTGAAAAAGTCGGCCCGCGATTTCGGTTCGATCCTGCTGGGTATCGAGACGAAGGACGCCAGGAACTTCGACGGCCTGCTGCAGCGCTTCGAGGCCAATGGCATCCGCTATCAGGACATCACCGAAAACCAGGTCATCGCCGACCTCCTGATCTGACGGGTTGGATCAGGGCAGGGCGGCGATCCAGCCGGCGATGGCGTCCGCCACGCGCTGGCTGGTTTGCGGCGATCGCAGGTCGCCGGCGATGAGGTGTTGCGAAGGGTCGTTGGAATCGTCGATCTGCAGCACCTGGTGCGGCCCGCCCCACCGGCCGGCTGCGTCCAGCGTCACCGATGCATCCACCACCTTGTCGGCCGGCGACAGGACGAAGAGCGCCGGAATATGGATCGCGGAAAAGTCGATGGCCGCTGCCGTTTGCGCAAGCGCGGCCATGGGCAGCAGTGCCACGGTGGGGAACCCCCGCGTCCAGCCATAGGTTTCCGCCGCCTCGTCGGCGGGCCGGCTTCGCGGAGCCTCCCCGTAGGTGTCGCCATGCAGGAAGGGTACGATCTGCCGCGCATACGGCATGGTCAGGAGAAAGCTCCGCCAGTCGCGAATGGCGAAATTGGGCGATATCAGAACCACGCCCGCCACCCCGTCCAGCATGCCCGGCAGGCTGGCGCCATAGGTCGTCAATGCGCCGCCGGTGGACGTGCCGACGATGACCACCTTTTCGCCGATGCGCCGGCCGACGGCGACGGCTTCCGAAAGATCGTCCAGCCAGTCGCCGACGGTCGGCTCCGCCATGGCCGCTTCGTTGCGGCCGTGCCCGGCCAGCCGCGTATAGAAGAGGTTGGCGCCGAGCTTCCGTGCAACCATGTCCGGCACGGGACGCAGCTCGGCCTTGCTGGCTGAGAAACCATGGATATAGACGATGGCCACCGGCGTCCTGGCGCGCGATGCCGGATAGGCCCAGACGATCTCCTTGGCCGCATCGGGGCGAAGGTTGGGTATGTCGGCCTCGCCCGCCGCCAGCCAGGCCGATATGTCGGGGCCGATATCCCGGGCGGCAAACGCGGATGTCCGCGCCACCGGCTCACGCGGGCCGAGTGTCCAGAACGCGGCCGCGCCGAGGATGATTGCCGAAACGGCAACGGCCGCCAGGGCAAGTCGGCGTCTGACGGTGTGCGAAGCGATCATGGCAGCGTCATCCTGTATCGCACATAGCCTTCTTCTGTCGTTCCTTGCGCCACCGGTGCAAAGCCGGCGATCTCATGCAGATGGCGCGCGGCACCGGGCCCGGTATCGAAATCCACGAGCGCGCCGCCGGTTTCTGCAAAGCGCCATATCGGGCGCTCATGGCACTCCACGGTTCCCCGATCGGCGATATAGGCAGCCAGAACGTCGCGGTTGGCCTCGTGCGACGATGCGACCACGCGGTCCATGCCGAGTCCGGGAAAGTGCCCTCCGCCCGATGCCCGGAAGCTGTTCGTCACCACCAGGAAATGCCGGTCCGGCGAAACCTTCTGGTCCATGTACCGCAACGCGCCGATGCGCCGCGCGCCGCTGGGGGCAAGCTTGCCGTCGATGTCGTAACGCGCTGGCATCGCCAGGTCGATCCGATAGGTCAGACCATCTATGACGTCGAAATTGTATGGAGCCGCACCATGAAGCAGCAGCGGCCGAACGATCCCGTCCGCCGCCACGGTGGAGAATATGCTGGCCGACATCTCCAGCCATTCGCCGAGTTCGTCGCCGGACATATCGACGATCTGCAACTCGTTGGGGTAGCTGTAGAGGTCCGACACGTTGCGGATGGCCAGTGGCCCGGCTGGGATGTCGGTGTAATTCGCCGGCCCGCCCCGCCCGCCCGCCTTGAACAGCGATGCCGCGCACAGCAGAGGCCGCCCGTCCAGCGGACCGCCGGCGATCATTCTTCGGGCATGCCAGAGCTGCGCTTCGCTGACGAGTTGCAGCGCGCGTGTCGGCTTCAGGACCGAAAAATACGAATGAAGCGGCGCCAGTGTCCTGCCGATGGGCTGGCGGATATAGGCGAGCGTGCCCTCATGGGCGGCCGCCGCTGCGTGGAGCACGGCCCGGTCGCTTTGCACCAGCGGTATCGCGCCATCCGCGCCCCTGCGACTGATCGGGTGCAGCCGGGCGGCTGCGGCCTCGACCGTCCAGCGGGCGCCCTCATGTGTCAGGGCAAGGTCGATCGCGCCGACCTCCGAGCCACCGAAGCCGGGCATGACGCAGGGTATTGCGTGGACGAAGCCGGTATCCGCGTCGACGCCGGCAATTCCGGCGAAATCCCTGCCCGGAAGGCGCAAGTGCTGATGGCCGGCAATGATCGCGTCGATCCCCGCCACGCAGGCCAGCGCAAGTGCCGCGTTTTCCTGCCTCGACCCATCGGTCGAAGGATCGATCCCCGTATGGGCCAGCGCGATCACCAGATCGGCGCCTTCGGCCCGCATGCGCGGCACCACCTGTAAGGCCGTGGCCACGATGTCCTGGCTGACGACGACGCCGTCCAGGTGATGCGCATTCCACTTCGTCACCTGCGGCGGAAGCAGGCCCAGAACGCCGATGCGGATCGGGAGATGGCCCCCGCCATCCAGCGCCAGGGTCCGGTGCAGGATGGCATAAGGGGTCCAGAAGGGGCTGAACGTGCCGGCGGACTGGAGGTTTGCGCACAGGAGGGGAAACCCGGCACCTTCCAGGGCCTGCGCAAGGAACGGCAAGCCCCAGTCGAACTCGTGATTGCCGAGGCTCGCCGCGTCGTAGCCGAGTTGCCGCATGGCCTCGACCACGGGGTGGCGCCACCCCTGTTCCGCGCTGCTCCTGGCGGCGAAATCGCCGAGCGGATTTCCCTGCAGGAAATCGCCATTGTCGAAGAGAAGGCAATTGGGCGCGCCGCGGCGCAACTGCGCGATGCAGCTTGCGGCACGTGCCAGACCGACCGAATGCGTCTCCCGGTCTACGAAATAGTCATAGGGATAGATGCAGGCGTGAAGATCGCTCGTTGCAAGGATGCGAAGCCTGGCGCGTGCGGCGCCAGCATCGCCGGAGATAACCGCCTGCGCCATCGTACGATCGTCAGGCCATCCCTGGCGCGAAACGGCCGGACGGCTCGGAGAGGCCGTCGCCGTCGGCTTCCGGATCGGTGAAGGCGATGGTTACAACCTCGCGCACCGACAGCGGACGGAAGCCCATCTTGCGGTACAGGGGCAGGGCGGCGGGATGGTCGAGGGTGTTGGTTTCCACCACCAGTCCGTTCGGCCCGTCCTCGAAGCCGGCCGTGATGGCCTTGGACAAAAGGTACCGGGCAAGCCCGCGCCCCCGAAACTCCGGCATCGTGGCGAAGTGGACAAGGCGGGTCTGGCGCGGGGCACGGCCGACATCGAGCTCGAACCAGCCGGCGGGCGCTCCATCGCAATACAGGACCTGCAAACGGACATTGGGCGCATGCACCTCGCGCGCCAGTTCCCTGTCGCCAAGACAGCGCGATGTCCAGTGGTGGGGCCTGCCGACCCGATAGAGATAGCGGTAGAAGGCAAGCGGAATGGTCCGCACGCGAAGAAGGTCCAGCCGCCCGGCATGCTCGGGCATCGGGGTCTCCGCATCGGGAAGCGAATGCAGCACAAGCTGCGTCACTTCGGTCTTGATTGTCGTCACGCCTTCACCTCGTTACGGCCGGGCCCGTCTCCACGGGCGTATCCGAATGCGAGCCCCATTCCGTCCACGAGCCATCATACAGCTTCGCACCGCGGTTGCCGAGTGATTCCAGCGCGAGATTGATGACGGCCGCCGTGACGCCCGAGCCGCACGTGGTGACAACCGGCGCGTCCGGATCTATGCCCGCATCGCGGAACGCGGCGCGCAGGGCCGCCTCGTCCTTCAGCCGGCCATCTGCCTGCACCTCGCTGAAGGGCAGGGAAGACGCGCCGGGCATGTGGCCGGACCGGACGCCCGCCCGGGGCTCCGGCGCACTGCCGGAAAACCGTTCGGCGGGGCGCGCATCGGCAATCTGGAGCGATCCGGATTCGACGATGCGACGCATCGCCTCGAGACCGACGACCGCGTCGCCCGGTTCCCTGGCCTCGAAATGCGCCGGCTGGGGCTGGGCCGGGCCGGACTCTGTCGGCAGGCCGGCCGCCAGCCATGCCGGCAGCCCGCCATCCAGAACGAGAACGTCACGGGCGCCGAACACGCGCAGCATCCACCAGACGCGTGCGGCGGAGAAGAGGCCGATGCCGTCATAGACGACGATCCTGTCATCGGAAGACAGGCCCAGTGCGCCGGCCGCTTTGGAAAAGACCGAAGGGGATGGCAGGGTATGGGGCAGGCTCGATTGCGGATCGACGACGGCATCCTGGTCGAAGAAGACCGCCCCCGGAATATGCGCGGCCTCGAACTCGGCGCGGGCATCGCGATCCTGCGCCGGCATGTACCAGGAGGCGTCGACGATGCGCAGCTTGCCGGCGCTCGATGCCGCCGCCAACTCTTGCGGGGAAAGGATTGTACTGTACCGGCTCACGCTTGCGCCCCCTGTCACGCAGCTTCGAAGGGAATGTCGAAGCCCGGCTCCCTGTCGATCCAGTCCGGTTGCGGGAGATCTTTCGTTTTCAGGAAGTCGGGATTGTACAGCTTCGACTGATAGCGGTTTCCGTAATCGCAGAGCACGGTGACGATGGTGTGGCCCGGCCCCATCTCCCGCGCCATGCGGATGGCGCCCGCGATGTTGATGCCCGACGATCCGCCGAGGCACAGCCCTTCCTCCAGCACGAGATCGAACAGGATCGGCAGGGCTTCCGCATCCGGCACCTGGCAGACGAAATCCGGCTCGAATCCATCGAGATTGGCGGTGATGCGTCCCTGGCCGATGCCCTCGGTGATGGACGAGCCCTCAGACTTCAACTCGCCATCCTTGTAGAAGCTGTAGAGGGCCGCGCCCATCGGGTCCGCGAGGCCGATGCGCACATGGCCGGAGTGCCGCTTGAGGCCGGCCGCGGTTCCGGCCAGCGTGCCGCCCGTTCCGACAGAGCAGATGAAGCCGTCGATCTGGCCGCCGGTCTGCTGCCAGATCTCCTCAGCCGTCGTCACGATATGGCCGTCGCGGTTGGCGACATTGTCGAACTGGTTGGCCCAGATGGCACCATCGGGATGGCTGCGCGCGATCCGCTCGGCGAGCCGGCCGGATATCTTTACGTAGTTGTTGGGGTTGCGGTAGGGCACCGCAGGCACTTCCAGCAACTCCGCACCCATCAGGCGGAGCGCGTCCTTCTTTTCCTGCGACTGCGTGTCGGGGATCACGATGACGGTCCGGTAGCCAAGCGCGTTCGCCACCAGCGTCAGGCCGATGCCGGTATTGCCGGCCGTGCCTTCCACGATGATGCCGCCCGGCTGGATCAGGCCCCGGGCTTCGGCATCCCGGATGATGAACAGGCCCGCCCGATCCTTGATCGACTGGCCGGGGTTCATGAACTCGGCCTTGCCCCAGATCTCGCACCCCGTCTCCTCGGAGGCGCGCCGCAGCCGGATCAGCGGCGTATTGCCGATGGCGTCGATGACGGAAAGGTTTCGTTCCATTTGGGTTTCCGATCGTGTGTCGGCATCGTATCTCGAATCGCCGCAAGCCTAGATCATCGGACAGGTTGGCGAAACGCCTTCCGTCGTATCGGCCGGCGGCCGGTTACCGGGTCGCCTGGAAGGCGGCGTTGGCCCGGTCGCGCGCCTCCTTATGGTCGACGATCGGCCGTGGATAGGTTTCGCCCAGCGTGACGCCCGCCTCGTCCAGCGTGGCGCCATCGGCCTCCCACGGTGCGTGGATGGCTTTGGCGGGCAACTTCGACAATTCGGGCACGAAGCTTCGGATGTAGTCGCCCTCGGGGTCGAAATCCTGGCTTTGCTTGATGGGGTTGAAGATGCGGAAGAAGGGCTGCGCATCGGCGCCCGTGCCCGCGATCCACTGCCATTGCGAGGTGTTGTTCGCCTCGTCCCCATCGACGAGCGTATCCCAGAACCAGGCTTCGCCCTCCCGCCAGTCGATGAGCAGATCCTTCGTCAGGAACGATCCGACGATCATCCGCACGCGGTTGTGCATCCACCCCATCTGCCAGAGCTGGCGCATGCCGGCATCCACGATGGGATATCCTGTCCGGCCGGTTTGCCACGCCTTCAAGTCCCCGGTCGCTTCGCGCCATTTCAAGGCGTTGAAGCGATGGTTGAAGTTATCTGTTGCAAGATTTTGAAAATGATAAAGCAGATGGTGGTTGAAATCGCGCCAGATCAGTTCGCGGCGGAATGTCTGCCGGTCGTTGTCGGGAATGGATTTGCGGCGATGGGCGGTTTCCTCGGCCGTTGTCAGCGCGCGAAGCGCCGACACCTCGCCGAAATGGAGATGCGGCGAGAGGCGGGAGGTCAGGTCTTCGGACGGCTTGTTTCGTCCCTCCTCATAACCGGCAAGCAGCTCATCGCAGAAATACGAAAGCCGCTCCTGCGCCCCGGTTTCGCCGGGGATCCATTCCGACTGAAAGCCCTTCGCCCAATTCGGATTGGTCGGCAGGAGCCCCCACGTATCGAGGCTTTCGGACAGGGGGAAATGTTCGGGCGCCGCCAGCCCGGACGGCGGATCGATGGGGTGCCGATAGCTATGCAGACCGGCGCTGACAGACTTCATGAAGGGTGTATAGACCTTGTAGTATCCACCGCTTCCCGTCTTGACCTGATCGGGGTCGTGCAGCAGGGCAGCTTCGAAGCATTGGATGTCGACACAATTGAAGCGCGATTCCAGCTCGCCATCGACGCGCGATGCTTCCGGACCATAGCGACGGTTGATGTAGACTGCGGTGGCGCCACTTTTCGACAGGATGTCCTCCAGCACCGCGAAGGCATCGCCACGGCGCAATACAAGGCGCGATCCCAGTTTGCCGAACGACGCGGAAAGCTCTTTCAGCGAGTGGTGCAGCCACCATTTGTGGGCACTGCCATAGGGTCGTACGGGCGCATTCGCGTCGGCCAGGATGAAAAGGGGGATGACGGGGCGTCCGGATTCCGCCGCATGCGCAAGGGCCGGGTTGTCGTCGAGCCGCAGATCGTGACGCAGCCACACGATGATGGGCTGCCCCTGTTCTTTTGCCATGCCGGTTGCACTCGCTCCGATGGGTTGCCAGCGGCAGCAGATAGCGCAGTTCCGGCCGCATGCCATGGCCATTTCGTGGAGTGGTTTCGATTGACCGGGAGCGTTCAGAAATAGCCGAGACAGAGGGCAAACACCGGTGCGGATATCACTGCGCACTATACCTGCGGATCATGGACAAGGATCAGCGAGGGGCAAGGGTTGGTCAGCCCCGCCAGGGGTCGATCAAAACAACGCCTGTACCCTCGAAATCGCGGGTATTACGCGTCACCACGGGCAAGCCCTGGACCAGTGCCGTAGCGGCAATCAGCGCGTCGGCCTCGTTGCGTCGATCGGGGATATGCAGATGCGCGCAGCGCGTGGCGACTTCGTCGTCAACGGGCAGTATGCGTCCAGAAAACTCCGGTCGTATATGATTGTCGAGCCAAGCGCGCAGAAGCGCACCTTGCAGGGCGTCCCGGCGCTGTACACCCAGAAGTCCGCGCTCCAGTTCGAGAATGGTAATCGCGGAGATAAAGAAATTTGCCGTGTCTTCCGCGCCGATCCATGCGACGACGTTGGCATCGGCTTTGCCGTCGCCGATTTTGCGCAGTTCGGAAATAACGTTGGTGTCGAGCAGATAGCTCACGTCAGGTCGACCCGGCGCTGTATGATCTCGACGCGCGGCGGATCGAAGTCGATGTCCGACAGACCAGGCATGGCCAGGGCTTCCACGAGGCTGCGGCGCTTGCCGGTCAGGCGCTTGAACTCGTCGTAGGTCATCAGGACATGGGAGGGCTTGCCCCGATCGGTGATGACGACCGGGCCGCTCTGCGCCGCCTTCTTGGCGCTGCTGACGTCATGATTCAACTCGCGACTGGAAAGGGTGGTAACAGGCAAGGCGCACCTCCATGTAGGCAAGTACCTACATATGACGCGTTGCTGCTGAGCGCAAGCTTGCTGGAATGCCCCTCGAAAGATAGTAACTATCGTCTATCCCATCAGGCAGACACTTTTTTCGCATCTGAGATGACGTAGATGAGACCGGAGATCCCAGGCTGCCGAAATAATGGCGACAATCCTACTCTTTCGGCATACCAGGAAATAACAGGTTGTTGAAATATCTATGAAATTCGCCGTCGCACCCATGATCGACTGGACGGACAGACATTGCCGGTACTTTCACCGGCAGATGAGCGCGCATGCGCGGCTGTTCACGGAGATGGTCGTTGCAGACGCCGCTATCCACGGCCCGCGTGAGCGGTTGCTGGGGTTCGACGCCATGGAGCATCCGGTGGTGCTGCAGCTTGGCGGCTCGGACCCGGCCAAGCTGGCTGAGGCGGCGCGGATCGGCGAGGGTTTCGGCTATGACGAAATCAACCTGAACGTCGGTTGCCCGTCGGACAGGGTGCAGTCCGGGGCCTTCGGCGCCTGTCTGATGCTGCAACCGGCCCTGGTCGGCGCCTGCGTCGCGGCGATGAAAAGCGCCGTGGCCGTGCCCGTTACCGTCAAATGCCGTATCGGCGTCGACGACCAGGATCCGGAGCCGGCGCTGGATGCACTGGCCGATGCCGTTTTCGCCACCGGGGCGGACGGCCTGTGGGTGCACGCCCGCAAGGCGTGGCTGCAGGGGCTGAGCCCCAAGGAAAATCGTGAAATCCCGCCTCTCGATTATGGCCGCGTCCAACGCCTGAAGGCTCGCCTGCCGGACAGGTTCATCGGCATCAATGGCGGCATCGGCCAGGTCGCATCGGCCAGGTCTCTGCTGGACGGGCTCGATGGCGTGATGCTGGGGCGGGCAGCCTACCAGAACCCGGCCGACCTGCTGACTGTCGATCCGCTTCTGTTCGGCAGCCCGGCGCCTTCGTCGTCGCTGGCCGAGGTGGTCGGGAAGATGGCGGAGTATGCCGGGGCGCATGTCGCGGCCGGCGGCCGGCTTTCGCATGTCACGCGCCACATGCTGGGGCTCTTCAACGGCCTTCCCGGGGCGCGGCGGTGGCGGCAGATCCTGTCCGAACAGTCGGTTCGCCCCGATGCCGGCCCCGACCTGCTCTTCGAGGCCATGGCCGGCGTGGAACTGGCTGCGGCCTGAGGCCATGTCCGTCTGTCGCCGATGAGCTCAAGCGCCACGATCCGTCGCCAGGGCGGCCCGCCTTGGCCGCGAACGCTCTAGCGGTCGGTCAGGATCAGGCGGTCGCCGCGAAACTCCACAGAGGCGAGCTGGCCCAGAAAGCTCATGCCCAGCAGGCCGACGCCGATAGCGTCGTTCGCGGTGACCATGGCCGTCACGTTGTGCCGTTCGATGGGGCCCACGGCGACGCTGTCCAGCCGCACCATGGCGGCGGACGCCACGCCGTTGGCGGTACGCACCTGTGCATCGTAGGACAGGCCGTCGACATCGATTCCCACACGCCTTGCGGTATCCCGGTCGAGGGCGACGGTGCTTGCACCGGTATCCACCAGCACGGGCAGCTCTACCCCGTTGATGGTGGCGTCGACGCGGAAGTGATTGTCGAAGCCCCGTCCGACCGACACCTGGAGGTTGTCACCGCTGCCGCTTGCAACGATCCGTCCGGGCATCAGGGCACCGAGCATCCGCTCTCCGATCGAGCGGAATTCGGTTGAGTAGGCATAGACGCCGATCAGCACCACGAAGGCTATGGCCCACAGGAGGGCGCTGCGCACCGCCTCGGCAAACCGTCCGCGAAAAGCCACGATGACCGTTCCGCCCACCGCCGTCAGGATTGCGCCAAGATAGACGAGCCGCGCAAAATCATCTTCGCCGAGGCCGGCGATCGTGCCATCGGTGTTCAGGAGCAGAAGTGCCAGCCCAATGCCCAGAAGAGCGATGAGCACCATCAGAACGCCGCCATTCCTCATCGGCAGGTTTCCGGAAAGCCAAACGGGTGGGGCGGCCTCAAACTGGTCTCCTGGATGGCA
The DNA here is from genome assembly GCF_014844055.1 of Aureimonas sp. OT7. Lineage (NCBI taxonomy): Bacteria > Pseudomonadati > Pseudomonadota > Alphaproteobacteria > Hyphomicrobiales > Aurantimonadaceae > Aureimonas > Aureimonas sp. OT7. The sequence goes on along the minus strand of NZ_CP062167.1, from coordinate 2,897,402 downwards.
TGACGCTCGGCTGAAGATGTAGGTTGCGCGACCGCCGCGTGCAAACGCAAGCGCCTGCAACTTGCGTAAAGTTGACCGGACATGCACAAGCTTTGCTGCGGCGGCTTGCGCCCCACGCAACCAATGGCATCGACAAGGCACGGAACATGGATCGGCTCGACAAGAAAATCCTTCGGCTTCTGCAGGCGGACGCGACGCTTGCCGTCGCCGATATCGCCAAGCGCGTCGGGCTTTCTACCACGCCGTGCTGGCGCCGCATCCAGAAGCTGGAGGAAGAGGGCGTCATCCGCCGCCGCGTCGCAATTCTCGACCCTCAGAAGGTGAATGCCCGCGTTACGGTTTTCGTTTCGGTGCGCACGTCCTCGCACAGCAATGAGTGGTTGCTGCGCTTCTCGGAGGTGGTTGCCGAGTTTCCGGAGGTGGCCGAGTTCTATCGCATGAGCGGCGATGTCGACTACCTGCTGCGCGTGGTGGTGCCCGATATCGCCGCCTACGACACCTTCTACAAGAAGCTGATCTCCAAAATCGAAATCCGCGACGTGTCGTCGTCCTTCGCGATGGAGCAGATCAAGTACACGACCGAACTGCCCCTCGATTATCTCGTCCTCGACAAGGAGCAGCGCGACTAGCGAGGCGCCGCCGGCTACCGTTCCAGCCGCGCCAGCAGGGAAGACGTATCCCACCGCGCACCGCCCATGCCGATGACTTCGGCGTAGAACTGGTCGATAAGCGCCGTTACCGGAAGCGAAGAGCCGTTGGCCTTCGCTTCTTCCAGGCAGATACCGAGATCCTTTCGCATCCATTCGGCGGCGAAGCCGAAATCGTACTTCTGCTCGATCATCGTCTTGTGGCGGTTTTCCATCTGCCACGAGCCGGCTGCACCCTTGGAGATGACGGAAACGACCTTTTCGATGTCGAGGCCGGCATTACGGCCGAACTGGATCGCCTCGGCCAGGCCCTGGACAAGGCCGGCAATGCAGATCTGGTTCATCATCTTGGCAAGCTGGCCGGAGCCGACTGGCCCCATCAGCCCGACCATGCGCGCATAGGCGTCGATGACGGGCCTTGCATCTTCGAAGGTCTTCTCGTCGCCGCCCACCATCACGGTCAGGACGCCGTTTTCCGCCCCGGCCTGGCCGCCTGAAACCGGCGCATCCAGGAAGCGGCCCCCCGCCTTCTCCACCGCATCGCCAAGCTCGCGGGCAAGATGGGCGGAGGCGGTCGTATTGTCGATCAGGACCGCGCCGCTTTTCAAACCCGCAAGGATGCCATCCGGACCGTAGACGACGGAGCGGACATCGTCGTCGTTGCCGACGCACATGAACACGTAATCGGCACCCTGTGCCGCTTCGCGCGGCGTCTCGGCGGCGCGGCCGCCGAAGGCGTCAGCCCATTTGCGGGCCTTTTCCGCAGTGCGGTTGTAGACGGCGGTCTCGTGGCCCCCTTTTTGGGCCAGATGGCCCGCCATCGGGTAGCCCATGACGCCGAGGCCGATGAATGCAACTTTAGCCATGCGTTCCTTCCCATGCGACTCGCAGCTTTGCGCCAGCATGGCATGCCGGGCAGGCAGTTTCACGGCCTAATGCCCGATCTAGCGTTTCAGGTGGCGCGTCAGCCGCTTTTCCACGATCACCGTCAGGTTGCGCACCGTCTCGACGATCAGAAGGTAGATTACCGCCGCCCACACATAGGTCTGGAAATCGTAGGTCTGGCTGTAGGCCCGCCGCGTGACGCCGAACAGGTCGAAGACCGTGACGATGGCGATGATCGCCGATGTTTTCACCATGAGGATCAGCTCATTGGCATAGGGCCGCAGCGCCACCATGAGCGCCTGCGGCAGGATCACCTTGAAAAAGGTGACGGTGCTGGACAGCCCGAGCGAGCTGGCGCCTTCCCATTGGCCATGCGGAACGCTCCGGATGGCGCCGCGCAATATCTCCGCCTGGTAGGCCGCGGTGTTGAGAACCATGGCGAAGATGGCGCAGAGCCACGCATCGCGGAAGAACCACCACAGGCCGACCGCCTCGAAGGCGCCCCGGAAACTGGCAAAGCCGTAGTAGATCAGGAAGATCTGCGCGATGAAGGGGGTGCCGCGAAAGAAGCTGACGAAGCCGTAGGCCAGCGTGCGGGTGATCCGGTTTCTGGAGATGCGACCGAAGGCAATGGGTACCGAGAGCGCCGCGCCGAAGATGAAGGAGATGAAGACGAACTGGATCGTAACCCAGAGCCCGTCCAGATAGCGCCCGGCATACCGCTCGAACAAGGTCGGATTGTAGGCGGAATAGAGATACCAGACGAGGCCGGCCGCTGCCAGAAACCAGAACGTCAGCGCCGCGATGCCGATGGGGCCCGGTCGCTGCCGGACGGTCGATGCGCTCATCGGGCCACCACTCCGCGATTGGACCACCGCTCGAGCCGCGCGATGCCGGCGCCCGAAACGAAGGTGAGGATGAGGAACAGGACGCAGGCCAACCCGAAGAACAGGAATGGCTCGCGCGTCACGCGCGCGGCGATGCTGGTCTGCCGCAAGATGTCGGCAAGGCCGATAACGGAGACGAGCGCCGTATCCTTGAGGAGGTTCTGCCAGCAGTTCGACAGCCCGGGCAGGGCGTGGCGGGCAAGCTGCGGAAAGGTAATCTTGTAGAAGATGGCGAAGCGATGCAGCCCAAGCGAACGCCCTGCCTCGGCCTGGCCTGCCGGTATGGCCTGGAAGGCCGACAGGAAGACTTCGGATGCAAAGGCCGAGAAGACCATGCCCAGCGCGATCATGCCGGCGACGAAGCTGGAGATTGTCAGCGCCGGCAAGCCGGCAGCGCCAAAGGCGGTATTAATGAGCGATTGTCCGCCGTAATAGACGAGGAACAGCGTCAGCAACTCGGGCAGGCCACGGAAGATGGTCGTGTAGATGTCGGCCGACAGGCGCAGGGCCGGGTCCTCGGCGCGCTTCGCCAGCGCCAGCAGGAGGCCCAGCCCGAGCCCGAGCGGTAGCGTGGCCAGCGACAGCGAAACGGTAATGCCGACGCCGGACAGGATCTCGTCACCCCAACCGGCATCGCCGTAGGCAAGCAGGGAAAGAACGTCGTTCATGGAGAAACCATGTCGGCGGCAGGGTCGCGCCGGACGTCATGCCCGGCGCAACCCCGCAGCTCAGTCGCCGTAGACGTCGAAGTCGAAATACTTGGCCTGCACCTTCTGGTACTCGCCATTCTCGCGGATCGCCACGATCGCCTCGTCGAACATCGACTTCAGCTTGTCGTTGCCCTTGCGCAGCGCGATCCCCGCACCGGGGCCGTAGATTTCTTCGTTGACGGGCATTTGCGCCAGCACCTTGCAGCAGGCGCCGGCGTCGCTCTTGATCCACTCGGAAAGGACGACGATGTCGTCCATCACCGCGTCGACTCGGCCGTTCTCGATGTCGAGCTTGTACTCCTCCGCGGTCGGGTACACGCGCACATCGGCGTCCGGAAAGAAGAATTCAGCCGCCTGCGAGTGCGTCGTGCCGCCCTGCACGCCTATGGCCTTGCCTGCAAGGGCTTCGGGCGTGGCCTCCGTCAGCTCGCTGTCCTTGGGCACGGCGATCGCACCCGGCGTGTTATAGTATTTGTTGGTGAAGAGTACCTGCTCCGACCGCTCCGGCGTGATCGACATGGACGCTACGATGGCGTCGAAGCGCCCGTTCTGCAAAGCGGGTATGATGCCGTCCCAGTCGGACGTCACGAATGTGCAGGTAACCTTCATCTGCGTGCAGAGCGCGCGGGTGATGTCGACGTCGAATCCCTCGAGTTCACCGGCGGAGTTGAGGAAGTTGAAGGGGGGATAGGCGCCCTCGGTGCCGATCCGGATTTCCGTCCAGGTCTTGTCGGCATCCGACTCCTGGGCGCTTGCGGGGCCGGCGACGATGGCGGTAGCCGCGGCGGCCAGGAGTAGCCGTTGAATAAGGTGCATACCCCGAAACCTCATTAAGACGTTGCAATGAGCAGCATTACTTGTAAGCGTGCCGCATAATTCCGCGATACTGCCTGTTTCGTCGCAAATGGCAACCGGGTCATTGGGCCGGTGGGGGCATCAGATGTGCGTTGGCGATATCGAGGTCGGCGGGGCGGTTGACGTTGAAGAACGGATCGATGCCATGGCCGGCCGGAAAGTCTTCCACGTCGAAACCCTGCAGATGGGCATAGTCGAGCACGGAGCGGCGGCATCCGGGCGTTTCCAGATAGGCGCCGAGCCCGGACAGCGCGTCCATCGGCCACAGCGAGGCCGTCGGATGGAGCCGCCCGCCACTTCGTGCGATCCGCACGCACCCCGAAGATCGCGTCATCCGGCTTACGAAATCGTCCGGCAGAAAGGGCGTGTCAGCCGGCGCGAAGAGGATGTGTCCAGGTTGTGGATAACCGGTGGACAGATGCGCATGTGCGGCCTCCATCCCGGCCAGGGGTCCCAGCCTTTCCAGGCGCAGATCCGGTACCACGTGAAGCCCGAACCGTTCGAAGCCTTCGTGGGGTGGGCTGTTGATGAGCAGTGGATGAACCCGGCCCTCCAGACGCTCGACAACGTAAGCCAGAAGCGGCCTTCCGGCGATTTCGAGAAGCGGCTTGGGCACGCTGGAAGGCTGCATGCGTGAGCCCGCGCCGCCGGCAAGGATGGCGCCCGCAAGGGTCATGTCCGCATCCGCCCCGATGCCAGCACGACGCCGGCCGCGCCCAGGCCCGCCATGACAACGGCGACGGCCGTCGGCGAATGCGCGAGGTTGGAGGCGATGGCGGAAGCCGCGGCGCCGCCGCCGATCTGCACGGCGCCGAGAAGGCCGGCGGCGGCGCCGGCAGCCTCGGGCCGGACGGATACGCCGCCGGCGGTCGAGGTCGGCACGGCGAGACCGTTGCCGAGGCCGACGAAGAGCATCGGCAGAAACAATGCGGCTGCCGAAAGATGACCGGAAAGGAACAGCGCCAGCGGCGGCAGCGTCGACACGAAGGTGATGATGGAGCCGGCCCGCATCAACCGATCGAGACCGAGGCGCCCCGACAGGCGGCCCGTGAGGAAGTTGCCGAGTATGTAGCCCATGGAGCAGGCCATGAACCACAGGCCGTACCCCGCGGGGCTCATGCCAAGCTGATGGGAAGCGATGAACGGCGCGCCGCCGAGGAAGGTGAAGAAGACCGCCGAAACGAGCGTCGCCGTTCCGGCATAACGCCAGAAGCCCGGCGATCCGATGAGCAGTCGGTAAGCGCCGAATTGCGCGCGCACGGGCGCACTGGTCGCCTTTGCGGTTTCCGGCAGGTAGGCCCAGATCATCGCCAGGGTCACCACGCCGAAGACGACGAGCAGCCAGAAGACGGAATGCCAGCCGAGCAGGCTGTCCATGATACCGCCGAGTGCCGGCCCGATCAGCGGTGCGACCGCAAGGCCCATCGTGACGTAGCCGATCATGCTGGCGGCGCGGTCGCGCGGGAACAGATCGCGCACGACAGCGCGCGACAGGGCGATGCCGGTTGCGCTGCCCGCCTGGATGACCCGGCCGGCCAGGAAGGCCGCGGCGCTTTCGGCGACGATGCAGACAAGGGTGCCGGCTAGAAACAGCACCATGCCGGCCAGCATGACCGGACGCCGCCCGTACCGGTCGGACAAGGGGCCGGCGATCAGCTGCACGGCCGCAACCGTTACGAGATACAGCGAAAGGCCCAGCGCCACGGTGCCGGGAGCCGCATTCAGATTCCCCGCAATGGAGGCCATCGACGGAATGAAGATGTTGATGGCCAGCGGCGACAGCGCGGAGGCCAGCACGAGCGCAAGGATGAAACTGACCGACGGCTTGAAGGGAGGCGCCGCCGTGGTCGGCTGCGTTTGTTGTGTGGCCCTCGTATCCATCAGTGTACCTGTGCCTTGATTGCCTTCACCGTGCGGCGGCGTCGCTCGCGGTAGATGGTGTAGAGACCCGACAAGACCACGATGACCGAGCCGACGCTGGACCAGAAATCCGGCAATTCGCCGAAGACCAGGTAGCCGAGGATGATGGCGAAGAGAAGCGCCGTATAGCGGAACGGCGCGACGAAGCCGACATCGCCGCCGCGCATGGCCGCCACGATCACCACATATCCGGCCGACAGCAGGACGGCTGCCGCGGCCATCAGCCCGAAATGCATTGCGGTGACGGACGCGACGCCGGTGAATGGCGTCAAGGCGGCACCAAGCATCGTGATCGTTGCCGCCGTGATGGCTGCGACGGTTATGGAGGACAGGCCCTTCGGCATGCGGCGCGTGGCCAGATCGCGCGCGGCAGAGGTGACGACCGACAAAAGAACGGCGATGGAATAGATGGAAAAACCTTCCATGCCGGGACGCACGATGATGATGACGCCAGTGAAGCCGACAAAGGTGGCGGTCCAGCGCCGCCAGCCTACGGCCTCGCCGAGAAAGAGCGCGGCACCGACGGTCACCACCAGCGGCAGCGCCTGATAGATGGCCGAGGCGTTGGCGATCGGCATATTGGCCAGGGCCAGCATGAACAGGAACGTGGTTCCGGCATCGGCCAGGGTGCGGATGATCAGATACGGGTTGGACAGCGCGGACAGCGAGGGAAGGGCCTTGCGGTGCCAGGCGATGGCGAACAGAAGCAGGCAGACCATCGCACCGCGGATGGCGATGACCTGGGCGGCCGACATGTCCTTCATGATGATCTTGGTCAGCGTGTCGTTGACGACAAAGAGCGCCGTCGAGCCGATCATCATCAGGCTGGCGCGCAGATTGTCCGCAGCGCTTGCCGATTCGACGGTATGTCTGGCGATGGACACGCGTTCACCTGGCGCGGAAGGCGGATGGAGCAGGCGCCGCGAACTCCCTCCCTGGTCATGAGTCCCCGGCGATAATCAGGCTTACTTCGCTTTTCGGGCCGTGACGAGGCACAGCCAAAAAAAATGCCGCTGCGGGGCAGCGGCATTCCCGGGTGACAGGGGAAAGACCCTTAGTAGGTGTTGCGGCCGATCAACGCGCCAGCACCTGCGCCGCCGAGGCCCCCGATCAGGGCGCCCGTGCCGCCGCCGACCGCATTGCCGACTGCCGCGCCACCGACGCCGCCGATTGCCGCGCCGCTGACCGTACGTTCGGTCTGGGTGCAGCCAGCGGTGATCATCACGACGGCGGCGAGCGCCAGAACCGGCTTCCAAGTCTTCTTCATGCTTACGAACCCCTTGTGGAATTTGGCCGAAGCCGCGCGTGGCGGCCGTTCATCGAATTTTAGAACGGCGGTGTCCCCCACGCGTTCCAACACGTAAACTTGTAACGGGAATGCGTGCAAAATGCGGCGATTGGGCGCAGTGCCTTCAACCGCCGGTGACGGACATGGTGCGGGACACGGCGGGTTGCCGGGTCTGCCTGTCGATCACGAAATCATGGCCCTTTGGCTTGCGCAGGATCGCGTCGTCGATGACGCGATGAAGCAACTCATCCCCTTCGGATGCGCGCAGCGCACCGCGCAGGTCGGCCGCATCGTCCTGGCCAAGGCACATGTACAGCGTGCCCGTGCAGGTGATGCGGACGCGGTTGCAGGATTCGCAGAAATTGTGCGTCATCGGGGTTATGAAGCCAAGTCGCCCGCCGGTTTCGGCCACATCGAAATAGCGGGACGGTCCACCGGTGCGGTGGCTCGACTCCGTCAGGGTAAATCCGTGCCTGGCGCCAAGCTCGTGACGCAGCATCGACAAGGGCAGATACCGGTCGGTCCGGTCCTCACCGATGTCGCCCATCGGCATCGTTTCGATGAGGGTCAGGCCGAGGCCGAGCCCATGGGCCCAGCGGATCATGTCCGGAATCTCGCCCTGATTGAAGTTCTTCAGCGCGACGGTGTTGATCTTGACGTCGATGCCGGCACGCCGTGCGGCGGCGATGCCATCCATCACGCGGTCGAAGTCGCCGCGCCGGGTGATCATGCGGAACTTGTCCGCATCGAGCGTATCGAGGGATACGTTCAGCCTGCGCACGCCACAGGCTGCCAGTTCGTCGGCATGGGCGGCGAGTTGCGTGCCGTTGGTGGTCAGCGTCAGTTCCGACAGGGCGCCGCTGTCGAGGTGCCGCGACAGGCTGCGCACCAGCGACATCACGTTCTTGCGCACCAGCGGTTCGCCCCCCGTCAGCCGAAGTCGCTTCACGCCGCGCTCGACGAAGGCCGTGCACAGCCGGTCCAGCTCTTCGAGCGTCAGCAGCTCGCGGCGCGGCAGGAACTCCATGTGCTCGGACATGCAGTATACGCAGCGCAGGTCGCACCTGTCCGTGACCGACACGCGCAGATAGGAAATCTGCCGTCCGAAAGGATCGATCATACTGCCGTTCTGGCGCGGGGTCGGCACAAGGGCCGCTGCTGGGGTCACGATGCTTCCTGCTCTCCTGCCTGTTGTCAGCAATGTGGAAGGGCGCTACCCCATGGTCAAGATCGGTACGGAGAGTTGTATGAGCGACAAGGTTGCGGCGCCAGCGAAGATTGCGGTGACGCGTGATCGCCGCACGCTGAAGGTGACGGGCTCCGACGGGGCCGAGCACGCCTTCACAGCCGAGATGCTGCGCGTACACTCGCCTTCGGCCGAGGTGCAGGGCCATTCCGCGGAACAGAAGGTTACCGTCGGTGGAAAGCGCAATGTCGCCATTGCGGACATCCTGCCCGTCGGCCACTACGCCATCCGCATCGTCTTCGATGACGGGCACGATACCGGGATCTTCACCTGGAGCTATCTGGCCGAACTCGGGCGCGACCAGGATCGCCTGTGGCAGGCCTATCTGGACGAACTCGCCGCCAAGGGCCTCAGCCGCTGACGGGCTCGTCCGGCAGGAAGGGGGGGAGGCGGTCGAACGCTTCCTTGAGGGCCCCGGACCATCCGTCCGATATGGCCTGGTAGTAGGGGTCGCGCTCGTCGAATCGCTGGTGGTAGCCGGCCTCGAGGGTCCCGGACCGGTAGGTCTGCAGGTCGATGGGAAGCCCGACCGAAAGGTTCGACTTGATGGTCGAGTCGAATGACACCAGAAGCAGCTTGACGGCCTCTTCCAGCGACATGGAATGCTCGTAGGTGCGCACGATGATCGGGCGTCCGTATTTGTGTTCGCCGATCTGGAAGAAGGGGTTGTCGGCGCCGGCCTCGATGAAATTCCCTTCCGGATAGATCATGAACAGGCGTGGCTCTCCGCCCTTGATCTGGCCGCCCAGCAGGAAGGTGCCTGCAAAGCGGCTGTCGGCCTGCTGGCCGGACGGCGTCGTATAGGAAATGACCTCCTTGAGCGTCTCGCCCACCAGCTTGGCCGTCTGGAACATGGAGGGCTGCTCGAACAGCGACGGGTTGCGCTGCGAGGGATGCAGCCCACGCTCCTCCAGCAGGGAGATCGCCGCCTGGGTCGTCGCCAGATTGCCGGCGGACAGAAGGCACAGGAAGCGGTCGCCCGGGCGGGACCAGATCTTCATCTTGGTGACGGTGGAAATGTTGTCGACACCCGCGTTGGTGCGCGTGTCCGACATGAAGACGAGACCCTGATCGAGAAGCAGGCCGACGCAATAGGTCATTCGGATATCCGTAACAGATCCGCCTACGGGAGCCCGAAAAAGGACCCGCCAGCCTAAAAGGGCTGAGGCCGGAGCATTTCAAACCACTTTAAATTCTTACAATCGCGGATTGTAAGACAACAAGAGCTGCCACGCCAGCAATCGACGGTTATCAAACGAAAATCAGCTATGGAAGCGGTAGGTCCGGGCGATCTCGTCGGACAGGCGGTTGTTTTCCAGGATGAACCATTCCAGGAATTCGTGCAGGCCGGCGTCGATGATGTCGCCGACGGTGGTTTCCTCCAGCCGCCTTGCGATGGACCGGGCGATCTCGTCGCATTCATGCGCCTCGCCGTAGGTGCGCGACAGATAGCTGAGGCTTTCCTCGATCAGCCGGTAGCAATAGGCGAGCGATCGCGGCATGCGCCGGTTGAGAATCAGGAAGTCGACAATATCCACGGCCTTCAATTCGGCGTCGTATTCCCATGCATAGGAGCGCAGCGCCGACACGGACCGCAGGATCGAGCCCCATTGATAATTGTCGAGCGAGGAGCCGACATAGGAGTGCTGCGGCAGCAGCACCCAGTATTTCACGTCCAGGATCCGCGCCGTGTTGTCCGCCCGCTCCAGGAATGTCCCGATGTTGCAGAAGTCGAAGATCTCGTTGCGCAGCATCGTGCCGTAGAACGAGCCACGGATCAGCGCGCAACGCTGCTTGATGAGTTCCAGAAGGGCCGGCAGGTCGGTGATCGGACGGGACAGCCGGTCGCGCAGCAGCATCCAGCTTTCGTTGAGCGCCTCCCAGGTCTCGCGCGTCAGGGCCGTGCGCACCATGCGCCCGTTGGTGCGCGCGGTGGCGAGCGAGTTGAGGATGCTGGAGGGGTTCGCCGGATCGCGCAGCATGAATTCGGCGATGAGATCGGGGTCGAGCACATCGTGCCGCGCCTGATAGGCGTCCAGCACCCCCGCCGTGACCAGAACCGAGTTCCACTCGTCTGCGTCGGCCGACAGGTTGGTGAGCGACAATCTGAGGCCGGCATCGATCAGCCGCGCCGTGTTTTCGGCGCGCTCGATATAGCGCTGCATCCAGAAGAGCCCGTTCGCGGTACGTCCCAATAGCGGCATCGGATCAGTCCTCCAGCACCCAGGTATCCTTGGTGCCGCCGCCCTGGCTGGAATTCACCACGAGAGAACCTTCCTTCAATGCGACGCGCGTGAGCCCGCCGGGTATGATCTTGACCGTGTCGCTGACCAGCACGAAGGGCCGCAGGTCCACGTGGCGGGGCGCAAGGCCCGCCTCCGTCAGGATGGGCACGGTGGACAGCGCCAGCGTCGGCTGGGCGATATAGTTGGTCGGCCGCTCCCGCAGCTTGGCCGCAAAGGTTTCGCGCTCCGCACGGGAGGCGGCGGGCCCCACCAGCATGCCGTAGCCGCCCGAGCCGTGCACCTCCTTGACGACGAGCTCTTCCAGATGCTCGAGAACGTAGGCGAGGCTGTCCTCTTCGGCGCAACGCCAGGTGGGCACATTGTGCAGGATCGCGTCCCGGCCCGAATAGAATTTCACGATATCCGGCATGTAGGAGTAGATCGCCTTGTCGTCGGCAATGCCGGTGCCTGGCGCGTTGGCGATGGTGATGCCGCCGTTACGATACACGTCCATGATGCCCGGCACGCCCAGCAGCGAATCGGGATTGAAGGCGAGGGGGTCCAGGAAGGCGTCGTCGACGCGGCGATACAGCACGTCGATCGGCAGATAGCCCTTGGTGGTGCGCATCGCGATGCGGCCGTCGATGCATTTCAGGTCGGCGCCCTCGACCAGCTCGACGCCCATCTGGTCGGCCAGGAAGGCGTGTTCGTAATAGGCCGAGTTGTGGATGCCGGGTGTCAGCACGGCGATCCGCGCCTGGCCTTCGCAAGCGGTCGGCGCGACGCGCGCCAGAGAGCGGCGCAGATGCCGGGGATAGTTTTCCACCGGGCGCACGCGGTTCTGCGCGAACAGCTCGGGAAACATCTGCATCATCGTTTCCCGGTTCTCGATCATGTAGGACACGCCCGAAGGGGTGCGGGCGTTGTCCTCCAGGACGTAGAAATCGTTCTCGCCGGTGCGCACGATGTCGACGCCGATGATGTGGGTATAGACGCCGCCGGGCGGGCTGAAGCCGACCATCTGCGGAAGAAAGGCTTCATTCCCCTCGATAAGGCGGGCCGGCACCACGCCGGCCTTTACGATTTCCTGATCGTGGTAGATGTCGTGCAGGAAGGCGTTCAGCGCCTGGACGCGCTGCTCGATCCCGTCGGCCAGGGGGGCCCATTCCCTGCCCGAGATGATCCGTGGAACCATGTCGAACGGGATCAGCCGTTCCGCCGCCTCGTCCGCTCCGTAGACGTTGAAGGTGATGCCGGTCCGGCGGAAGAAGCTTTCCGCCTCTCCGGCCTTGGTTGCCAGCGAGGGGGCCTCCTGCCGGGCAAACCATTTCTGAAACCGTTCATAAGGGCTGCGCACCTTGCCATCATCAACCAGCATCTCGTCGAATGGCATGCGCTGCGACTCCTCTGTCCATCCAGGCCGGTAGGACAGAGAATGTCGCAGTCTGGGAAATTTCCAACCCCTGATCTGCGTCGCTTATCCGTTTTCCTGATGCTGCGCCGCGACGATGGTTACGGAATTGGCATGTTGCCCTGCGGAACGCCGCCGATTCAGGCGGTTGTGAGCGCCTCGCGCGCGGCCGCGATGATCCGGTCCTGTGTTTCACGATCCAGATACGGGTGCATCGGCAGGCTCACGACGTCCTGCGAGAGCGCGTCGCTGACGGGCAATGCGCCGGATTCGGCCGGAAAATGCCGGTAGGCCGTCTGCCGATGGAGGGGCTTGCCGTAGTAGATCACCGTCGGCACGCCGGCCTGGCGCATGCGGGCCATGAAGGTTTCGCGCCGGCCGTCGGCGACGCGAATGGTATATTGGGCCCAGGTGGAGACGATATCGTCCGGCACCGCCGGGGTGATCGCAAGATCGTGCAGGCCCGCGGCGTAGCGCTCGGCAACGTGCTGCCGGGCTTCGATCTCTTCCGCGAACAGAGGCAGCTTTTCCAGCAGCACGGCCGCCTGGAACGTGTCGAGCCGTCCGGTAATTCCGATGCGGACATTGTCGTACCTGTCGGTGCCCTGGCCATGAACGCTCAGCGAGCGCATGACGGCCATCAACTCCGCATCGTTGGTCTGCACGGCCCCGCCATCGCCGTAGCAGCCGAGCGGCTTGGCCGGGTAGAAGCTGGTGGCGACGACATCGGCGAAGGCGCCGGCCATCTGCCCGCCCAGCGTCGAGCCGAAGCCCTGCGCGGCGTCGGAGATGAGCTTCAACTCGTGGGTGTCGGCGACCGCGCGGATGGAGGGATAGTCGGCGATCTGGCCGAACAGGTCGACGGCGATGATGGCGCGCGGCTTCAACAAACCCGCGTCGCGGATTTCGGCGATGGCCCTGTCCAGGCTTTCCGGGTCCATGTTGTAGGTGTCGGGCAGCACGTCCACGAAGACGGGCGTCGCCCCCAGAAGCGCGACGACCTCGGCCGTGGCGGCGAATGTGAAGCTTGGCACGAAGACAGCGTCGCCGGGGCCGATGTTCCAGGCCATCAGCGGCAGCAGGAGCGCGTCGGTGCCCGATGCACAGCCGAGCGTGGCGTCCATGCCGCCGAAGGCGGACAGGGCCTCTTCCAGCTCACGGACATCGGGACCCAGAATATAGGCGCCCGTATCCATGATTCTGGAAAGGCGGGCGTCGATCTTGCCGCGGATGCGCTGCTGCTGGGTCGCAAGGTCGATGAAGGCGATGGGCTTGTGCATAGGGTCCGGATCCTTGCGGGTAACACGAAAGAACGCCGCCGGCGTCATGGCGATGGGCTAACCGTTTTGTCGCAGCGGTCAAGCCCGCGCTTCTGCCTGGGGCTTCACGTTTGTCGCTGGCCGATGCGGCTCCGTGATGCCCTGAAGGCGCTGGTGGCGGTTGCGCCGGTCAGCCGGATCGCCTTGCGGGCCTGCACCGCGGCGAGGGCGAAAAGCAGCGCCTGGCCTGCGAAGACGACCCCGTAGCCGACCACCATCCGGCCCGTCGCCAGCGCGACGAGGTCGACGCAAATGCCGGCCAAGAGGCCGCCGAGCCCGAAGGCCAGGGCCTGCGCCGCGCCCCAGACACCCATGCGCAGCCCGGCCCGCCCGTCTGCGCCGGCATTGGCCATCGCCATCATCGCGCCGATGGCCGAAATGGTGAAGGCGCCAAGGCCGATACCCAGCACCGCCGCAAGGGGGAAGATCGTTTCCCCCGTCATGCCGGCATACGGCCCGACCGACAGGAGCGAAAGGCATAGGGCGGAAAGGACCGCGCCGACAATCGCCGTGGAGCGCAGCGTACCCGGATACCGCCGGCCGAGGAGCCCGCCCGCGATGGCCGTCAGCACCATGCCGCAGAAGATGCCGCCATTCTGCCATGCCGACAGGCGGGTGGTCTCGGCGAGCGTCAGGCCGAAGGCAAGGCCGCCGAAGGGTTCCAGCACGACGTCCTGTCCGCTGTAGCCGAGCATGGATGCGAAGACGAACAGTGCGAAGCGCCGGGTGCCGGATTCTCCCCACACGACGGCGAGGGCCTGGCGGAAGGGCGATGGCGCGCCATCGGCGCGTGCCTCGGGGAAGGTGTCCTCCAGCCGCCATGCTGAAAGGAGCGCGACCAGCCAGGCGAGAGCGCCCACCATGGCCGTCACCGCCACCAGCCGCAGCGTGGAGAACGGGTCCAGCAGCCGGGACGCCGCCGCTGTCGTCAGGGCGAAACCCGCGATCATCATGGTGAACATCGCCGTCGCCGCCGGGCCCCGCGCAGCCGGCGAGACGATCGATGCGGTCAGTGTCAAAAGCGCCGTCCCGGCCGCGCCGGCGCCCGCGCCGATGGCTGCGAAGGCCATGATGCCGAGGACCAGCCCCGGCAGGCGATGATGCTCCAGAAGGCCGGTGGCCGCGGCGGCAGCCACCCCGCCGACAGCCAGCAGGGCGACGCCGCCGACGATCCATGGCGTGCGCCGAATGCCCACATCGGAGCCGTGGCCGAAGCGCGGCCGGGTGAGCTGAACGGCGTAATAGACGGCGATCAACAGGCTCGGCAGCGTCGCAGGGAGGGCCAGTTCCACCACCATGACCCGGTTGAGCGTCGACGTCGTCAGCACGACGACGGCGCCGATGGCCGTCTGTATGAGGGCCAACCGCGCGATCGTCAGCCATCCGGGCGTCATTCTCATGCATCACATCCGATCGCGCCGTCGCATCCACCCAAGGGATGTGGACTCATTCGCCTTGTTGCGGCAGCCAACAATTTGTAGAAATAGGGGAACGATACGAAGTTCCCCACAAGCGGCAAGCAAACTTGCCTTCGGAGTGGTTATGAAACGGAAGAGCGGCGTCCTGTTCGCGACAGCGGCCATGGTTGGCGTCGCCGGCCTCGTGGCGGGCTATCTGCATTTCGGCAATACGCGCGCGGCGCTGCCCAATGGCCAGGTTACCCTTGCCAAGGTATCGCCGGAGGCTCCGGCCCCCTTGGCGGGCCAGGCCCCGGCAGCCACGCCGCCGGCTCCGGGCGTGCCGGCGCAAGCCGCCGCGCCGGCATCGTCCAACATTCCCTCCTTCGATGTCGTGCGCGTCGAACCGGATGGCTCCGCCGTACTGGCGGGCCGCGCCGCGCCGGATACGGTCGTGCGGATCGTGGCGGCCGGCCGGGTGATCGCAACCGCGCGCACCAATGCGCAGGGCGAGTTCGCGGTGACGCTGGATGTGCCGCTTGCGGTCGGGGAACATCAGATCCACCTGGAGACGGGCGAAGGCGAGGCGGTTCTCGCCTCGGCGGAAAGCGCCATCGTCAGCATACCCATGCCCGGCCGCGAATCCGAGTTGCTGGTGCTTCTGGAACAGCCGGACGCGCCCTCGCGGGTGATCGCCGCTCCAGCACCGCAGGTCGCCTCGGCCACGCCGCAGGTGGCCACGGCGGACGCTACGGCGCCCGCGGCACCGGCAGCACCGGCAGCCGATCCGAACGCACCGGCGATCGGCGCGGTCGAGATCGAGGGCGACCAGATCTACGTCGCGGGTACCGCGGCCAAGGGCTCCAAGGTGCGGCTGTACCTGAACGACGCTTTCGTGGCCGAGGCGCCGATTGGCTCCAAGCGCGAATTTCTGGCCAGCGCCCGGCAGGCCGTGCCGGTGGGCACGCATGTCGTGCGCGCCGACGTCGTCGACAAGGCGGGCAGCGTCGTGGCGCGCGCCGAAGTGCCATTCGAGCGGCCCGACCGCGAACATGTCGCCGCCGTTGCCGCGTCGCCGGCGCTGCCGGGCATGTCCGCCGCCGAAAAGGCGGATACGACGCTTGCCTCCAACGGAGAG
This sequence comes from Aureimonas sp. OT7, assembly GCF_014844055.1. Classification (NCBI taxonomy): domain Bacteria; kingdom Pseudomonadati; phylum Pseudomonadota; class Alphaproteobacteria; order Hyphomicrobiales; family Aurantimonadaceae; genus Aureimonas; species Aureimonas sp. OT7. Next base: position 2,881,474 of record NZ_CP062167.1, on the reverse strand, counting down.
CCGGCGGGCGGGCTGCAGGAGGTGGACGGCCGCGTCATCATCCGCAAGGGGGATACGCTCTGGCGCATATCGCGCGAAAATTATGGCGTGGGCAGCCGCTACACGGTGATCTACCTCGCCAATGGCGACCATATCCGAAATCCCGACCTGATCTATCCCGGGCAGGTCTTCCGCATGCCGGCCCACGAGGCTGCGCAGGCCACCGGCGGCTGACGGACTGGCGAATCCCCCCGTGGGAGACCATTTAGGGGGTGCGCGTCCGCGCGCCCCTCGATCATGACCCCGAAAGTGCAGCCTTGAGCGATACACAGCAGCCTGCCGTCTCCGGCGACAGCGGCGCGACCTTCCGAACACTCCGCAACCTCTGGCCCTATATGTGGCCGGCAGAGCGGCCCGACCTGCGGGCTCGGGTTCTCTGGGCAAGTTTCTACCTTGTCCTGGCCAAGCTTCTGACCGTCGGGGTGCCCTACTTCTACAAATGGGCCACCGACGCGCTGGACGGCGACCGGCAGGGGCTGGAATGGCTGCCCTTGATGCTTGCCGGCGCGATCACGCTGGTCGTGGCCTATAATGTGGCACGTGTCGTATCGGTTGGCCTCAACCAGTTGCGCGACGCCCTGTTTGCCCGCGTCGGCCAGTATGCGGTGCGGCGGCTGGCCTATCAGACTTTCGTGCACATGCACGCGCTGTCCCTGCGCTTCCACCTGGAGCGGCGCACCGGCGGCCTGTCGCGCATCATCGAAAGGGGCACCAAGGGTATCGAGACGATCGTGCGCTTCACGATCCTCAATTCGGTCCCGACGCTCCTGGAATTCCTGCTGACCGCCATCATCTTCGGCGTCACCTACGGCGCGTCCTACGTGCTCGTGGTCGCCCTGACCGTCGTCGCCTATTCCTGGTTCACCGTGAAGGCGAGCGACTGGCGCATCGGCATCCGCCGCGAGATGAACGACAGCGACACGGAGGCCAACACCAAGGCCATCGATTCGCTCCTCAACTTCGAGACGGTCAAGTATTTCGGCAACGAAACGATGGAGGCCGACCGTTTCGACCGCTCCATGGCGCGTTACGAGAGCGCTGCAACCAAGACATGGACCTCGCTGGGCTGGCTCAATTTCGGGCAGGGGGTCATCTTCTCGCTCGGCATGGGCGCGGCCATGGTGATGTCGGCGCGCGAGGTGCAGGCCGGCACGCAGACGCTGGGGGATTTCGTCTTCATCAATGCGCTGCTGATGCAGCTTTCCATTCCGCTCAACTTCATCGGCTTCGTCTACCGTGAAATCCGGCAGGGCCTGACGGACATGGAGGAAATGTTCAACCTGCTGTCCGTGCGCCGGGAAGTCCAGGACGATCCCGATGCGCCGCCGCTGGCGGTGGCCACCGGGGCGATCCGCTTCGAGGACGTGCACTTTTCCTATGACCACGGGCGGGAAATCCTCAAGGGCATCAGTTTCGAGGTGCCGCCGGGACGCTCGGTCGCGATCGTCGGCCCATCCGGGGCGGGCAAGTCCACCATCTCGCGGCTTCTGTTTCGCTTCTACGACGTGTCGGCCGGGCGCATCACCATCGACGGACAGGATATCGCACAGGTCCGTCAGGACAGCCTGCGCGCCGCCATCGGCATCGTCCCGCAGGATACGGTGCTGTTCAACGACACGATCGCCTACAACATCCGCTACGGGCGCGTGGATGCCACCGAGGCCGAGGTGCGGCGCGCGGCGGAGCTTGCGCAGATCCACCACTTCATCGAAAGCCTGCCGGACGGCTACGATACGATGGTCGGAGAGCGCGGGTTAAAGCTTTCGGGCGGTGAAAAGCAGCGTGTCGCCATTGCGAGAACCATCTTGAAGGCACCGCCGATCCTGGTGCTGGACGAGGCGACCTCGGCGCTGGATACCCATACGGAGCAGGATATCCAGAGCGCGCTGAACCTCGTTTCGCGGGAGCGGACCACGCTGACGATCGCCCACCGCCTGTCCACCATCGTCGACGCGGACGAGATCATCGTCCTGCGGTCCGGGCAGATCGTGGAGCGCGGCACCCACCGCGCATTGCTGGCCGAGGGTGGCCTTTATGCCGAAATGTGGACGATGCAGCGCGAGGCCAGCGAGGCCGAGGAAACGCTGCGCCGCGCGCGCGAGGCGGACGCCCTCGGCATCGTCGAACGGCGGGCGCCAGCCGACCCGCTTGAACGTGAGCGCCAAGAACTCTAAACCCTGCCCACGCTGCCGCATGCAAGGAAACGCAATCCATGGACTTCCTGACGTCGATCCGCAACGCGCTGGTGCCGGTGCACAAGGCCGGCTACCCCTTCATCGCAGGCTTCTTCATCGTGGGCTTGCTGCTCGGCCTTCTCTGGGAACCCCTGTTCTGGCTGTTCCTGGTCTTGACGGTGTGGTGCGCCTACTTCTTCCGCGATCCCGAGCGGGTCACGCCGCAGGCTGATCACATCGTCGTCAGCCCGGCCGACGGCCGCGTATCGCTGGTTGGCCATGTCGTCCCACCGGCCGAGTTGCAACTCGGGGATGAGCCGATGTTGCGTATCTCCATCTTCATGAATGTCTTCGACTGCCACATCAACCGCGCGCCGGTACGCGGCGGCATCCTGCGGATCGCCTATCGCGAAGGCCAGTTCAAGAATGCCGAGCTGGACAAGGCCAGCGAGGTCAACGAGCGCTCGTCCATGGTGCTGGCGGGCCCCTTCGGTGATGTGGGCGTGGTGCAGATCGCCGGTGCGATCGCGCGGCGCATCGTCGGTTTTGTCCGGGCGGGCGGATCGTTGGAGGCCGGCGAGCGTTACGGCCTGATACGCTTCGGCTCGCGGCTCGATGTATACCTGCCCGACGGCACCGTGCCGCGCGTGGCGGAGGGCCAGCGTGCCATCGCGGGTGAAACGGTGATTGCCGAGCATGGCGAGAGGCTGGCCACCTGGCCATCGCGGAGGGACTGACGCAAGTGACGCAAAAGGGCCACGACAAGCAGGACGAAATGCTCGGCGGCGCGCGCTATTATTCCCGCATCCCCATCCGTCACATCGTTCCCAACGTCATTACCATCCTGTCCATTTGCGCCGGCATGACGGGCATTCGCTACGCGTTCGAAGGGCGGTTCGAGCTGGCCGTCGTGCTGGTGCTCGGCGCAGCCTTCCTGGACGGGATCGACGGCCGCATCGCCCGTTTCGTCAACGGCCAGAGCCGATTTGGCGCGGAGATGGACTCGCTGGCCGATGTGGTCAATTTCGGCGTTGCGCCCGCGCTCCTGCTCTACGCCTATACGTTGCACGATGCCGGCGCCGTGGGTTGGATCGCGGCCCTCCTGTATGCCAGCGGATCGGCCCTGCGCCTGGCGCGCTTCAACACCATGCTGGACGAGCCGAACAAGCCCGCCTGGAAGAGCGCCTTCTTCACCGGCGTTCCGGCCCCGGCCGGCGCGGCCCTGGCGCTGTTTCCCGTCTATCTCGGCTTCACTGGCGAGGGCACGGGCTTCCCGCAGGTGACGGCGGCGTTCTCGTCGGTCTACCTCGTCGTCGTCGGCCTGCTGATGGCAAGCCGCATACCGACCTATTCCGGCAAGACGATCGGAATGCCCGTGCGGCGAGAGTATGTGGTGCCGGCCGTCCTGGTGGTGGTTCTGTATATCGGCCTGCTGCTCAGCTTCTTCTGGGAAACGCTGACGCTGTCCGTGGTCGCCTATTACGTGCTGATGCCCTTCGGCGTGCGGTCCTACCGCAAGGCGGAAGCGCAGCATCACTAGAGCGTTTCCCGTACATATGGAATCACTCTGCCGGAGGCGCTTCGGGCCGCAATCGAGGTGGGTGTCGAAGGCCATACTGGTGTATGGCCAAGATGCAAGCCGAAGAAGGCGGCTCGAATGGCCGGCCCTTCGGGTTTCCCGGGGACGGACGTCCGCGGCGTCAGCCGGACTTGCCCGTACTGCCTGCGCCGCCTTCCTGGCGGGCCATCCGGCCCCGGGAGAAACAGAGTGGTTCCATATGAACGATAAATGCTCCAGGGCGCCGGCGAAGCGGTACCCTGAGCGTGCGACGATCGGGTTGCCCGCGCTTCACGCAGGCGTCGCTTTCGCTGCTTCGTGATAGAGGGCGCGGATCCTGTCCATATTCACGCTGGGGGCCGGAAGCTTCATATCCAGCCCGTCCAGCGTTTTGGCGATGATGTGCGAGATCGCCAGGTTGCGGAACCACTTCAGGTCCGACGGATCACGTACCAGGGCGCGTGATCGGTGGAGCATTTCTCCATCGCGTCCTCATAAGCCGTCTGGTAGGCATTCCAGTAGGGGCGCTCCGCTTAGTCTGCTTCGCTGATCTTCCAATGCCGCGCAGGGTCGTTCAGCCGCTGCTCGAAGCGTCGCAATTGCTCGGCCGGACTCTTTCGCGGTTGGTTTCTTGAACCCCTTGACGACTGTGCCCTGCGGATTCATCGCCGACAGGACATGCCAGCACGTGCCATCCTTGCCGGTGGCGTCCATGCCCTGCAACACGATCAGAAGGGCATGCCGGCCTTCGCCGTACAGCATCTGCGGCAGGTCGCCGAGGCGCCTGGAGTTGTCCGCCAGTTGCCTGCGGGCTGCTTTCTCGGCGTGGAAAGGTGCGGGAAGGGCAGGGAGACGACAATCTCCAAAGTCACGACATACCAAAATGATGTCTAAGTTTTCTGCTTCTTGCCGCAGTGCGCGGTACCATCACACAACTCATCCGGTGCTTATCCGTAGCCATAGACAGGCAAAGGGCCTGATGCGCCTAGGCGGCATCATCGATCCATCTGCGCAATGCATCGTTTACTCGGGCCTGCCAGCCGGGCCCGGAAGAGCGAAGCTTGGCAACCAGGTCGTCATCCAAACGAATGGAAACGGGCGTCTTGGTCCTGGACGGGCCGCGCTTCCGTGGAATGCTGTTGTGCAGCTCCGGAAATGCTTCCGAGAACATCCGCGCCTGCGAAATCTGCTCGTCGTTCGCCTCTGGGCTTTCGACAGACTCCCAATCCTCGCGGGTGTAGCCGTATTCCGCTGCGTGCTTAGCATCAAAGGTTTTGCCGCTCATAAGAGCTTCCTTTCCTTCATGGACGCCGCGCGCATGGAGACAATGGATATTGCCTCGCTGCCCAGAGTGACGAAGACAACCGTCGTGGCGCGTTCAACCTGCCAATCGCCATCGCGTGTTTCGCGATGTTCGCCTGCCTCTTCGGTTCATCCTATACGATACGCATACCTGTATATACAGGTTGCAGGGTCGTTCCGCAATACCCGTATATACGAGTTAGGGCTAAACCGTGGCTCGATGTAGTTTGATAAGATTATTGATTTCAAGTTGCCGCCTCACGCGGTAGGGCTGGCACACGGCTCCGTCATAGGCGCCCGGCGCCGAACGGAAGCCGCCTGTATTCTCCGAACATGGCAGCAACGGCCGCACGTGATCACATGCTGACTCCGAATGCCAAGGCTTTCCTGCACGCGCTGCGGGCGTGTGCCGGGCTCGACCTTCAGTTTGCGGCGCAGGCCCATCCGGCGCTCCTTTGCCGGGTTGGGCCCAAGGGCGCTCAGTCGGGCATGTGGTAGTTGAGAAAGCGGTTCTGGCGAACGTCGAACAGAAGTCCGGTTTGCGTCAAGTCCGGAAAGGCGAGGTGCAGCATGGCCGCCGCCACGTCCGCCGGGCGCGGCAGCGTATCGGGATCTTCGCCCGGCATCGCAAGGGCACGCATGGCCGTGCGCGTGCCACCGGGGTTTACCGAGTTGACGCGCAGCGGCAGGCTGCGCGTTTCGTTTGCCCAGGAGCGGATCATCGCCTCTCCGGCAGCCTTGGTGGCGGCGTAGAGGCCCCAATAGGCCTTGGTCGAATGCGCCGCGCCGGACGACAGGAAGATGGCGCGCCCGGCGTCGGACTGGCGCAGGAGCGGATCGGTCGTGCGGATCATCCGCCATGTCGCATCCACGTTGACGCGCATGGTCTTGTCGAAGGTCTTGGCTTCGATGTGGCCGAGGGGCGCCAGCACGCCCAATGCGCCGGCATTGAGCACCAGCACGTCCAGCTTGCCCCACCGGTCGTAGATGGCTCCCCCAAGCCGGTCGATGCCTTCCATGTCCGTCAGGTCCAGCGGAACCAGGGTCGCAGATCCGCCGGCGGACTTGATTTCGTCGTCCAGCTCTTCCAGGCCACCCACCGTGCGCGCCACTGCGATGACATGCGCACCTTCCGCCGCGAGCTGCTTTGCCAGAAAATAGCCGATGCCGCGCGACGCGCCCGTTACCAGGGCGATACGCCCGTCTAGCCTGCCTGCCATTCCGGATTCCCGAAGCTGTGAAAGATGGTTGCGCGCAGCGTCAGCCGTTGCCGGCCATCACCGCCAGATGATGGACATTGTTGGCCGGCGCCTCGCGGTCCCGCAGCCGGGTGGGATAGTCGCCGGTGAAATAATGGTCGGTGAACTGCGGGGAAGCATCGTTGCGCGCCTCGCCACCGACCGCGCGATAGAGGCCATCCAGCGACAGGAAGGCGAGGGAGTCCGCGCCGATGAAGCGGCACATCGCCTCGAGCGATTCATGCTGGTTCGCAAGCAGCTTCTCGGCGTCCGGCGTGTCGATGCCGTAGAAATCCGGGTAGAAGATCATCGGGCTGGCAACGCGGATATGCACTTCCGTCGCGCCGGCATCGCGGATCATCTGCACGATCTTGACCGAGGTGGTGCCCCGCACGATGGAATCGTCCACCAGCACGACACGCTTGCCCTCGATCATCGCCCGGTTGGCGGAATGCTTCAGCTTCACGCCGAAGGCGCGGATCTGCTGGGTCGGCTCGATGAAGGTGCGGCCCACATAGTGGTTCCGGATGATACCGAGCTCGAAGGGAATGCCGCTTTCCTGCGCGAAGCCGATGGCCGCCGGAGTGCCGCCATCGGGCACCGGCACCACCACATCCGCCTCGACGGGGGCTTCCCGCGCCAGGTTGACGCCCATCGCCTTGCGCGCCGTATAGACGTTGCGGCCGCCGACGACCGAATCCGGCCGGGCGAAATAGACGTATTCGAACAGGCAGAGGCGTTCGGGCGTGGGGGTCTCGGCCTTGCGGGATTCCACCGAGATAGAGCCATCGGGCTGGATCTCGCAGATGACGACCTCGCCGTTTTCCACGTCGCGGATGTAGCGCGCGCCGATGATATCGAGCGCACAGGTTTCCGAGCAGAAGATCGGCTTTCCATCGAGCTCGCCCATGACCAGCGGGCGAATGCCGATCGGATCGCGCGCGGCGATCAGCTTGGTCCGCGTCAGCGCCAGCATCGAATATCCGCCTTCCACATGGCGGATCGCATCGATGAACCGGTCGGAGGAGGACACCTGCCGGGAACGGGCGATGAGGTGCAGGACGACTTCGGTATCGGAGGTGGACTGGCAGATCGCGCCATCGGCAATCAACTGGCGGCGCAGCGTCAACCCGTTGGTGAAATTGCCGTTATGGGCAATGGCGATGCCACCGACTTCCAGTTCGGCAAACAGCGGCTGCACGTTGCGCAAGGCTGTTTCGCCGGTGGTGGAATAGCGCACATGGCCAATGGCCATGTGGCCGGGCAGGCGCGCCAGCACGGCGGGGTCGGTATAATGGTCGCCCACCAGGCCCATGCGCTTTTCGGTATGAAACTGTCGGCCGTCGAAGCAGACGAGGCCGGCGGCCTCCTGCCCGCGGTGCTGCAGGGCATGAAGGCCCAGCGCCGTCAGGGTCGCGGCGTCAGGATGGCCGAGAATGCCGAAGACGCCGCACTCCTCGTGGAGAGTGTCGCCGTCGATGTCGTCGAAAGGTGTTTCGCCCATGTCAAACTCGTTCCCGAACGGAAGGCCCGATACCGCGCTTCTACCGCGTGGCTGGCCTCCATATGGGGGCGATCACGCGAAACGCGAAACAAAAATGAAACCGGCGCGAAAACCATCGCGCCAGTCGGGTCGCTTACCCCTCCAATTGAGTCGGCTTCGGCTTCGATCTGCCCCCGCGAAGCCGCTTGAGCAGCCTTGTGCCTGACACCGGCCCGAAAATCAATTGGGCTGTGGCTGCTGGCCCTGGATCGCGTCGTCGATCGAACCGGGCTCGGCCTGCTCCGACGGGGCTTCCGCGCCGCCGATGTCCGTTTCAGGCGCCGGCGGCGGTCCGAGGCGCTGGTTCACGTATTCGACCAGGCCGTCCATGCTGCCGACCAGTTGGTTGCCGAGATCGTCCAGGAAAGGCTTGGATTGCGCATCGGCGATCTGCGGATGCTGCTGATCGGGGTTGAGCCAGTTCAGGAATACCACCGCAACCACCATCAGGAGCACGCCGCGCGCGGCACCGAACAGGAAACCGAGGATCCGGTCCACCGCGCCGACCCGGCTGTCGATGATGAAGTCCGCGATATGCATGGTGATCAGCGATACGACGATCAGCGTAATCAGGAAGATTCCCAGCGCCGTGACGCCCATCGCAACGGTCGGCTGGGAAATGTACTGCTCGGTGAAGGGCGTGAGTTTTGGAAAGAAGAACCATGCGGCGGCTGCGGCCACCACCCAGCTGACGATGGACAGCACCTCGCGGGAAAAGCCACGCACCATCGCGAGGATCGCCGAAAGGAGGGTGATGACGACGAGCGTGACGTCGAGCAGGGTGATGTTCATACCGGTCCTTGGCTAAAGCATTGTCGGTGAATGCGGGGTCACCGGAAATGCTCTATTTTCTGTTTGCCGCATTGTCCGACGCCGGAGCGATTCCGCTTCGGCTGGAGATGCTTTCGGCGATCTCGTTGCATTGCGTGTCTTACACTCGGGGATGCGGCGAAAATCAAGCATTCCTTTTATCCTGCCCGCTGGCAATGCGGGCGACAAGATCGGCCAGCGCCGACACTTCGGCGACGCGGAAGCCGCGCGGCGACTGGGGATCCTGCCCGGATTGCGGCAGCACGGCGCCGCGGAACCCCAGCTTTTCCGCCTCCTTGACCCGTTGCCCGGCATGGGCCACGGGCCGGACCGCGCCGGAAAGGCTCACTTCGCCGAAATACACGCAATCGGCCGGCAGGGCGCTGCCCGACAACGAGGAGACGAGCGCCGCCGCGACGGCCAGATCGGCAGCCGGCTCGTTGATGCGATAGCCGCCGGCGACGTTCAAATACACGTCATGCTGGCCCAGGCGTACCCCGCAATGGGCCTCCAGCACGGCCAGCACCATGGCAAGGCGCGGCTGGTCCCAGCCGAGCACGGAGCGGCGCGGCGTTCCGAGCGGCGAGGGCGCCACCAGCGCCTGGATCTCCACCAGCACCGGACGCGTTCCCTCGATGGCGGCGAAGACCGCCGCGCCTGGCGCCTTGTCGTTCCGCTCGCCGAGGAACAGCTCCGACGGGTTGGGGACTTCGCGCAGGCCACCGTCGCCCATCTCGAAGACGCCGATCTCGTCGGTCGGGCCGAAGCGGTTCTTGACCGTCCGCAGGATGCGATAGTGATGCCCGCCTTCACCCTCGAAATAGAGGACGCCGTCCACCATGTGCTCGACCACGCGCGGCCCGGCGATCTGACCTTCCTTGGTGACATGCCCGACCAGGATGACCGCGGTTCCGGTGGACTTGGCGTAGCGGATCAGCGCCTGGGCCGCCGCCCGAACCTGGGTGACGGTGCCGGGGGCGGAATCCGCCGTGTCGGTCCAGATGGTCTGGATGGAGTCGATGATGACGAGATCGGGCCGCCCGCCCTCCGACAGCGTGGCGAGGATATCCTCGATATTGGTTTCGGCCATCAGCTGCACCGAGGTATCGGCGGCCTGCAGGCGCTGCGCCCGCAGCCGGACCTGCGCCACGGCTTCCTCGCCCGACACATAGATCACCCCATGGCCCCGCCGCGCCAGCGCCGCGGCGGCCTGCATCAACAGGGTCGACTTGCCGATGCCCGGGTCGCCGCCCACCAGAAGCGCCGAGCCGCGCACGATGCCGCCACCGGTGACCCGGTCCAGTTCGGCGATGCCGGATATGATGCGCGGCGCTTCCTCCGTCTCTCCGGACAGGGGGAACAGCGCCGAGACGCGGCCTTTCCGCCGCCCTGCCTTGGCAGGGCCGCCGCCGATGCCGCCGGCCTGGTTTTCCTCGACGATGGTGTTCCACTCGCCGCAGGCGTCGCACTTGCCCTGCCAGCGATTGTACACCGCACCGCAGTTCTGGCAGATGAAGCTGATCTTCGCCTTTGCCATTCGCTCAGATCCAGGCTCGGCGCACGCGCGAGCCGATGCCGGTGAGAAGCTCGTAGGCGATGGTGCCGGCATGGGCCGCCACATCGTCGATCGGGATGTTGGGGCCGAAAAACTCCACTTCGCTGCCCGGCCGCACCGCGCCATCCGGAAGGCCGGAAATGTCCACCATGCTCATATCCATGGAAATGCGGCCGACGATCGGCGCGCGATGCCCTGCGACGTGAACCGCCGGTGCCGTGCGTTGCCCGTCGACGCCGTCGCCGAAGGCCGAACGCGGATAGCCGTCAGCATAGCCGAGGCCCACCGTGGCGATGCGGGCAGGGCGCTTGAGCCTGACCACCTCCCCATAGCCCACATGCTCGCCACGCTTGACGTCGGCCACCTGCAGGACATGCCCGACCAGGCGGGCAACGGGCCTCAGCGCGCCGCCCGGGTGCAGCGCCGTCTGGCCGCCATAGAGGCAGATGCCGGGGCGGGTCAGGTCGAAGTGGAATTGCGGGCCGCGCAGGATGGCGGCGGAGTTTGCCAGGGAGCGCGCCACGAAGGGGAAGCGATTCGCCAGTTTCCGGAAGCGGTCGAGCTGCTCGTCTGCCAGCCCGGAACCGGGCTCGTCCGCGGCGGCGAGGTGGCTCATGACGAGCGCCAGGTCCAGCTTGCCCTGCCTGGAAAGCTCGGCGGCCTTGCGGCTTTGCAGATCGGTCAGGCCCAGCCGGTGCATACCGGTTTCCAGTTGCAGCCCCGCGACGCCGGGCAACCCGCCATCTTCCGGCTGGCCACCCCGGGTCCACAGTTCGACGTCTTCGGGCGTCGACAGGATCGGCAGCAGCCTCTGGCTGCGGCACAGCCGCGCCGCGTGCCCGTCCAGACCCTGCAGAACGAAGATGCGACAGTTCTTGCCGGGCATGGCCTCGCGGATCTCGGCGCCTTCTTCGGCCCAGGCCACGAAGAAATCGCGGCACCCCGCGCCGAACAGCGCCTTGGAAGCGATGACGCCGCCAAGGCCGTATCCGTCGGCCTTCACGGCGGCGGCGGTTCGCGCATCGGGCGCCAGCATGGCGAGGGTGCGCCAGTTGGATTTCAGGGCCCAGGAGTCGATCTCGACGAAGGGCGCGCGCGGCGTATCGGTAAGGGACATGGTCTTTCGGTCTTCCGGCGCTACTCGAAGCGTTCGGGCATATGCGACTCCTCGGCAAGATCCGAGAAGCGCGTGAATTCGGCCTGGAAGGCCAGCGGTACGGTGCCGGTGGGGCCGTGTCGCTGCTTGGCGATGATGACTTCCGCCTTGCCACGCGCATCGTTCATCGCCTGCTGCCACTTCAGGTGTTCTTCGGTGCCGGGCTTTGGCTCCTTGTTCTGCAGGTAATACTCGTCGCGATAGACGAACATCACCACGTCGGCGTCCTGCTCGATGGAACCGGATTCGCGAAGGTCGGAGAGCTGGGGCCGCTTGTCTTCCCGGGATTCGACCTGACGCGACAGCTGGGACAGGGCGATGATCGGCACCGCAAGTTCCTTGGCCAGGGCCTTCAGACCGGTGGTGATCTCGGTGATTTCCTGCACGCGGTTTTCCGAGGCGCGCTTGGACGAGCCCTGCATGAGCTGGACATAGTCGATCACCATCACGTCGAGGCCGCGCTGGCGCTTGAGCCGACGGGCGCGCGCCGCAAGCTGGGCTATGGAGATGCCGCCGGTCTGGTCGATGTAGAGCGGCGCGCGTTGCATCATCTCGGTGCACGCGACAAGCTTGGCATATTCGGCATCGGTAATGTTGCCGCGCCGGATCTTGGACGAGGAGACCTCGCTCTGCTCGGAGATGATGCGGGTGGCCAGCTGCTCGGCCGACATTTCCAGCGAGAAGAAGGCGACGACGCCGCCATTCTTCGCCTTGAAGGAGCCGTCCGCCTGCTCGGCGGGTTCGTAGGCGTTGGCGATGTTGAACGCGATGTTGGTCACGAGCGACGTCTTGCCCATCGCCGGACGGCCCGCCAGGATAACGAGGTCGGAGGGCTGCAGGCCGCCCAGCCGCCGGTCCATCTCGCGGATGCCGGTGGATATGCCCGAAAGGCCGCCATCCCTGTCCTTGGCGGCGCCGGCCATTTCGATCGCCAGCGCCATCGCGTCGGAGAACGGCTGGAAGCCGCCGTCGTAGCGGCCCGTTTCGGCCAGCTCGAACAGCTTGCGCTCCGATTCCTCGATCTGCTTCTTCGGCTCCATGTCGAGCGGCGCGTCGAATGCGTCGTTGACCATCTCCTCGCCGATGCGGATCAGCGAGCGGCGCAAGGCGAGATCGTAGATGCCACGGCCGTAATCGGCCGCGTTGATGATGGTGGTGGCCTCCGCCGCCAGCCGCGCAAGATACTGTGCGACGGTAATGTCGCCCACCTTGTCGTTGGCCGCCAGGAACGTCTTGATCGTAACCGGATTGGCGATCTTGCCCATGCGGATCATCTCGGACGCCTTGCCGAAGATCTCACGGTGCAGCGGCTCGAAGAAATGGTCAGGTTTCAGGAAGTCGTGGACGATGTAATAGGCGTCGTTGTTGACCAGGATCGCGCCCAGGAGGGCCTGTTCGGCCTCGATGTTCGAGGGTGCCTCCCGGTAGGGAAGCCCATCCTGCTCAAGCTTGCGCGCCGCATCGGCCATGCGCGGACCCCTTCGATACCATCATGATGGGACAGACACTAAAGCCATTCGCCAGGGATGACGATTGCCGTAGCCGGAGGCATGCTCCTTCTTCACCGGACAGATACAGCTTCTTTCCACAGATGTGGAGAACATGGCGGCGATTATGCCGCCTCGCAGGGCGTACCGCCTGTCGGCGCGGGGTTTCAGCCCCATGCCCGATACGGAAAAGGCCGGACAAACGTCCGGCCTTTCCTGTGGATAGCGTGTGCGGTTCCGAATCGGACACGCGATGACGCCTCAGGCGCGCTCGTCGGCCTCGGCCTCGGCTTCTTCGTCCTCGCCGGCTTCCTCTTCGCCCTCTTCGAGGATCTCTTCCTCTTCGTCGGCACCGTAGATGGCATCGGCGGAGGTGAGCGTCTCACCGCGGGCCTGACGCTCCGCCTCTTCCTGCGAACGGGCGATGTTCAGCTCGACGCTGGCCTCGACCTCGGCATGAAGGGCGATCGCGACCTTATGCAGGCCGATCAGCTTGATCGGCTGGTTCAGCTCGACCGAGTTGCGGCTGATCGAGAAACCTTCGTTGCGGACCAGTTCGGCGATGTCGCGGGCCGAAACCGAACCGTAGAGCTGGCCCGTCTCGCCGGCAGAGCGGACGATGACGAAGCGCTTGCCGTCGAGCTCCTTGGCGATCGCCTGCGCTTCCGTCTTGCGCTCTTCGTTACGGGCGATCAGCTGGGCCTTCTGGGCCTCGAAGCGCGCGCGGTTGGCCTCGTTGGAGCGCAGGGCGCGGCCGGTGGGCAGAAGATAGTTGCGGGCATAGCCGTCCTTGACGCGGACGGTTTCGCCGAGCTGGCCAAGGCGCGCGATGCGCTCGAGCAGGATGACTTCCATGTGTATGATCCTTTCGGGTGTCGAATGAGGGTTCAGGGTCTGTCTTCGGCCCCCGCTTTCGCCACATCGACCAGGCCGATGATCAGGAAGGCGAAAAGCGGGATGGAAAGAAGGAATATCGCCGCGTAGGCGCTGAACAGGATCAGCCCCCGGCCGGACATGGTCCGTGTGCGGCGGTGCATGGCGGCAAGGCCGACCATCGTGAAGGCCATGCCGAAGGCGCCGCAGACGACGGCGGCCACGGTGCCGACGACGCCGCCGAAGAAGGATACGGCCAGGGCCACGGCAAAGATCGGCAGCGCGACGCGCGGCAGGCCCGCCTGCGAGGGGATGTCGTCCCTGGGCCGGTTCAGGCGGCCGCTGGCGCGGGTGATGACGGCGGCCAGATACAGCATGAACGTTAGAAGGGCGACCAGCAGAGCCGGCTGGACGAAGGGGATGATGCGCACCGCAAGGGCCGTCAACTCGCGGAGCTGGGCCTCGTCCTCGGTACTGAAGGTGCCCGATGCGGTGAAGGCGTTGGCAAGTTCGGGCCCGAAGTCCTGCGCATTGAAGCCGATCATCCAGCCAAGGATGACACAGCCCAGGATGGCCATCAGGCATATGCCCATCAGAATACGCGACAGGGGATACCAGTCCAGCGGCGGTACGCCGGTGCGCGCGTCTTCGGGGCCGGCGGGCCGGGCAAGGCCGGCCAGATGCCCGATCCAGGCCGCGGGACCGGCCATCGCGACCACCAGCGGTACGCTGACGAGCATGGAGCCGCTGGACAGGATCACGGCGAGGGCCGCAACGACCACGGCTATGAAGCCGGCGCGCGAGCCCCAGCCCAGGCTGGCTATGAAAATGGGAAGCGGTGCGAGAAACGTCAGAAATGCCCCGCCCTGGGTCTGCGCGATGAGACCGGCGAACAGCAGCGCGCTGGCGAGGCCGGCGGCGAAGGATACGAGGAGGGCTTGTTTCTGCATGTCGCTGTCCTGCGTTTCGCAGTTAGGGGCACGCGCCCCAACTCGGCTTTTCGTCACGCCGCCCCTGCCGAATGGGGAGGCGGGGAAGCGGGGCGCCGGAAGCGCCCCGCCCGCAAATGCCTACTTCAGCACGTAAGGAAGAAGTCCGAGGAAGCGCGCGCGCTTGATGGCGCGGGCCAGCTCGCGCTGGTTCTTCTGCGAAACGGCCGTGATCCGCGAGGGAACGATCTTGCCGCGCTCGGAAATGTAGCGCTGCAGAAGGCGGACGTCCTTGTAGTCGATCTTCGGCGAATCGCTCGCCGCGAACGGATCGGACTTGCGACGACGATGGAACGGGCGACGGGTCGGAAGCTGGGCGATGTCGACCATTATGCGGCCTCCTCATTGCGCTCGCGGCGGGGGCGGCCACCACGGTCGCCGCCATCACGGCCGTCACGGCCGTCGCGGTCACCGCGGCGGGGGCGGTCGTCGCGCTTCTGCATCATGGCGGAGGGGCTGTCTTCGTGCTCCTCGACGCGGATGGTCATGTAGCGCAGGATGTCTTCGTTGAAGCGCATCTGACGCTCCATCTCTTCCACGGCGGCTGCCGGGGCGTCGATGTTGACGAGCGTGTAATACGCCTTGCGATTCTTCTTGATGCGGTAAGACAGGGTCTTCAGACCCCAGTTCTCAACCTTGCCGACCTTGCCGCCATTGGCTTCCAGCACGCCACGATACTGCTCGACGAGAGCGTCGACCTGCTGGCTGCTGATATCCTGGCGGGCAAGGAATACGTGCTCGTAGAGCGCCATATCGATTGCCTTTCCGTGTTTCTCTTTCGTACGCTGCCCGGCATCAGCGGCTAAGCCTCTGCGACTCCCCCTGAAAGCGGCCACGAAGTGCCGAACATGGAAAGGCGCGTCGAGTGAGACGGTCGAGAGCGGGGACACGGGAAGCGTAGGCACGAAGGCCGAGCGGCATGCGAATGCCGCCCCTTCCGTTCAGCCCCCGGCTGACGAACGGGCATTGACGGGCCGCGACTTACGCTATTTCGATGCATTCCGCAAGGCGTCGCTTGACTTGAAGCGCGCTTGCCCCGATTGGGCGGGGCCAGTCACAAGCCGGAGACGATAATTCTCATGAAACTCGCATTGGTATTTCCGGGGCAGGGCAGCCAGTCTGTCGGCATGGGCCGCGAACTCTACGACAGCGTACCGCAAGCGCGCGCCGTCTTCGACGAGGTCGACGAGGCGCTGGGCGAAAACCTGTCGAGGCTTATCTTCGAGGGGCCGGAGGAAACGCTGACGCTGACGGCCAATGCGCAGCCCGCGCTGATGGCGGTTTCGCTGGCCGCGATGCGGGCCCTCGAGGCGCGGGGCTTCGATCTGTCTTCGGCATCCTACGTCGCCGGCCATTCCCTCGGTGAATATTCGGCGCTGGCCGCGGCGGGTTCCATCGGCATCGGCGAGACGGCGCGCCTGCTGCGCATCCGCGGCGAGGCCATGCAGGCAGCCGTGCCGGCGGGCCAGGGGGCCATGGCCGCCATCATGGGGCTGGAGGCCGACGCGCTGGACGCGATCTGCCGGGAGGCATCGGGCGAGGGCAGCGTGCAGGTGGCCAACGACAATGGCGGCGGGCAGCTCGTCATATCGGGCGACAAGTCCGCGGTGGACCGGGCCATGGCGCTGGCGTCCGAGCGCGGCGCGCGGCGGGCCATCGCGCTGGCGGTTTCCGCGCCGTTCCACAGCGCACTGATGCAACCCGCCGCCGACCGGATGGCCGAGGCGCTTCTGGGCGTCGAGATCGTGCAGCCGCGTGTGCCGCTGATCGCCAATGTGCTCGCGGCGCCGTCGTCCAGCCCCGAGCGCATCCGCAGCCAGCTGGTGGAGCAGGTGACCGGGCAGGTGCGCTGGCGCGAAAGCATGACCTTCCTGGCGGAGGACGGCGTCGACACGCTGTTTGAAGTCGGTGCCGGTAAAGTGCTATCGGGCCTTGCGAAGCGAATTGACAAGCGGCTTGCCGCGCAGTCGGTCGGCACTCCGGCCGATATCGATGCGGCGCTGGCGAAGCTGCAGGGAGAGTGACGATGTTCGATCTATCTGGCCGCAAGGCCCTGGTGACGGGCGCCAGCGGCGGTATCGGCGAGGCGATCGCCCGTGTCCTGCATGCACGCGGGGCAACGGTCGGCCTGCACGGCACCCGCCGCGAAAAGCTGGACCAGCTGGCCGGCGATCTCGGCGACCGGGTCCATGTGCTGCCGGCCGATCTCGGCACACGGGAAGGGCAGACTGCCCTCGGCGAGGTTGCCGACGCGGTGATGGAAGGCGTCGATATCCTCGTCAACAATGCGGGAATCACGCGGGACGGGCTTTTCGTCCGGATGTCCGACGCCGACTGGGACGCGGTTCTGGAAGTCGACCTGACCGCGACCTTTCGACTCACGCGCGCCCTGACGCACCAGATGATGCGCCGCCGCTACGGCCGCATCGTCAACATCACCTCCATCGTCGGCGTGACCGGCAATCCCGGCCAGACCAACTATTGCGCGGCCAAGGCCGGCATGATCGGTTTCTCGAAGTCGCTGGCGCAGGAGATCGCCTCGCGCAACGTGACGGTAAACTGCATCGCGCCCGGCTTCATCGAGAGCGCCATGACCGGCAAGCTCAACGACAAGCAGAAGGATGCGATCATGGGGGCCATTCCCATGAAGCGCATGGGCACGCCCGAAGACATCGCGGCGGCCGCGCTTTTCCTCGCGTCCGAGGAAGCGGCCTATATTACGGGTCAGACAATTCATGTGAATGGCGGAATGGCCATGATCTGATATGGGTGCACGGGCCGGTTCGACGGCCCGGTTGCCCCCAGCTTTTTGGGCCCGGAGACGCCAAAACGCCAGCACTCCGCAGTCAGGCCGCTTGATTAACCGTCCGGCGGCGTCTAACGAAAACGGCGAAACCCATCTCATTAGAGGATTGAATATGAGCGATACCGCTGAACGGGTGAAGAAGATCGTCGTCGAACATCTTGGCGTCGAACAGGAGAAGGTGACCGAGAACGCCAGCTTCATCGACGACCTCGGCGCCGACAGCCTGGACACGGTCGAACTCGTCATGGCTTTCGAGGAAGAGTTCGGCGTCGAGATTCCGGACGATGCCGCCGAGACGATCCTGACGGTCGGCGACGCCGTGAAGTTCATCGAAAAGAATCAGGGCTGATTTCTTTTCAATCCATATCGGCTTCCGGCGGGCCTGATCGCTCGCCGGGCCGGCATTCTGTATCGAAGGGTCCGTGATGAGGCGTGTCGTCATAACCGGTCTTGGCATGGTTTCGCCCTTGGCCAACGGTGTTGAGGAAAGCTGGAGCCGTCTTCTGGCCGGCAAGAGCGGCGCGGGCCGCGTCACGAGCTTCGAAGTCGACGATCTGGCCTGCCAGATCGCCTGCCAGATCCCGCTGGGCGACGGCACCGAGGGCACCTTCAACGCCGATCTGGTGATGGAGCCCAAGGAACAGCGCAAGGTGGATCCCTTCATCGTCTATGCCGTCGCGGCGGCCGACGAGGCGTTGAAGGACGCGGACTGGGCTCCGCAGTCCGAGGAAGACCAGGTCCGCACCGGCGTTCTGATCGGCTCGGGCATCGGCGGCCTGGAAGGCATCGTCGAGGCGGGGTACACCCTGCGCGACAAGGGTCCGCGCCGCATATCGCCGTTCTTCATTCCCGGCCGCCTCATCAATCTCGCGTCCGGCCATGTGTCGATCCGCCATCATCTGCGCGGCCCGAACCACTCCGTCGTCACCGCCTGCTCGACGGGCGCGCATGCCATCGGCGACGCCGCCCGGCTGATTGCCCTGGACGATGCGGACGTCATGGTTGCCGGAGGCACCGAGTCCCCCGTCTGCCGCATCGCGCTTGCGGGCTTTGCTGCGTGCAAGGCGCTGTCCACCGACCGGAACGACGAACCCACAAAGGCGTCGCGCCCCTATGATTCGGACCGTGACGGGTTCGTCATGGGCGAAGGCGCCGGCATCGTCGTGCTGGAAGAGTACGAACATGCCAGGGCGCGCGGCGCGAAGATCTATGCCGAGGTGGTCGGATACGGCCTTTCCGGCGACGCGTATCACATCACCGCCCCCTCCGAGAACGGCGAAGGGGCAGAGCGCTGCATGCGCGCCGCTCTCAAGCGGGCCGGGCTGGAGCCCTCCGCGATCGACTACATCAACTCGCACGGCACCTCCACGATGGCCGACACGATCGAGCTCGCGGCCGTCGAGCGCGTGCTGGGCGATCATGCGCCCAATGTCTCGATGTCGTCGACGAAGTCGTCCATCGGGCATCTTCTGGGCGCGGCTGGCGCCGTCGAGGCCATCTTCGCCACGCTGGCCATTCGCGACAATGTTGCGCCGCCGACCTTGAACCTCGATACGCCCGCCGTCGAAACCAGGATAGACCTGGTTCCGCATGTGAAGCGCGAGCGGAAGATCGATGTCGCCTTGTCCAATTCGTTCGGGTTCGGCGGCACGAACGCGACGCTCGTCCTGCAGCGCGTGACCGACTGAGCCGGAGCCTCCCGGAAGCGGCGCAACCATTGGGTGTGGGGCCGCTTCGGCATCCGTCTTTTGCCATATTGGCGATGTAGCACCGACCGCATCTCCGCAATCACCGACCCGAGGGCCTGTATTCCGTGAGCGATGTGACGAAGGGCGGCACGCCGAACGATCCTGTCGACGCCAGACGCGGCCTCAAGGGCCGCTCCAAACGCTCGCGCGGGGCGGTCGTCGTCTTCCTGAATTTCTGCCTGAGCGTTGCCGTCATCACGGTGATCGGCGGCGCCGCGCTGTTCTACTGGGGCAAATTCCAGTTCGAGCGTGCGGGCCCGCTGACCGAGGAAAAGGTCGTCATGGTTCCGCGCGGCGGGGGGCTTTCCAGTATCTCGGATTCGCTCCAGTCGGCGGGTGTCGTCTCCAACGCGCTGATTTTCCAGGCCGGTGTCCGTTTTTCAGGTGCGGCATCGCAGTTGAAGGCCGGTGAATACGCATTTGCGCCCGGTACGTCGATGCGCGGCGTGATGGACAAGCTGGAGGCGGGCCGCTCCATCATGCATTCGGTGACGATCCCCGAAGGCTGGACGGTGGCGCAGATCTACGCGCGCCTCGATGCCGACGAAACGCTGGTTGGCAATCTGCCGCCGATGCCGGGCGAGGGAACGCTTCTTCCGGAAACCTACACGTTCACGCGTGGGGCAAGCCGCAGCGACATCATCTCGCAGATGTCGGCGGCGCAGGAGCGGCTCGTCAACGAAATATGGCAGGGGCGCCAGGATGGCCTTCCCGTCGACACGGTCGAGGAATTCGTAACCCTTGCCTCCATCGTGGAGCGCGAAACGGGGGTCGACGCGGAGCGTCCGCACGTCGCTTCGGTGTTCATCAACCGCCTGCGCCAGGGCATGCGCCTGCAGTCGGACCCGACCTTCATCTACGGTATCTGGGGCGGGGCGGGCAAACCGCCCGGAGAGCCGCTGCGCCGGTCTCACATCCAGAGCAACACCCCCTACAACACCTACGTCATCAACGGTCTGCCCCCCGGCCCGATCGCCAATCCCGGCCGCGCGGCCCTGGAGGCCGTGGCGCACCCGCTGGACTCCGACGATCTGTATTTCGTCGCGGACGGAACCGGCGGCCACGCCTTCGCCCGGACATTGGCCGATCACAACCGCAACGTCGCACGCTACCGCGAGTTCATGCGCCAGCAGGGCGCCGCGGCCGAAAACGCCGCCGCGGACGCCGATCTGGTCGAGTAGGAAAGGCACGACATGGGCAAGCCCGTTGCGAGCATGACGGGCTTTGCCCGCGCCGAGGCGAACCACGGCGACTGGCGCATCGTCTCGGAACTGAGATCCGTCAACGGCAAGTCGCTCGATATCCGCCTTCGTCTGCCGGCAGGGCTGGAAAGCCTGGAACTCGACGCGCGCCGCAAGCCGGCTGCCTACCTGACCAGGGGCAATATCCAGATGTCGCTGCAGGTGCAGCGGGGTGCAGCAGCGCCGCAGCGCGCGATCAACCGCCCGGCGCTGTTGGCCTATGTGGCGGAAGCACGCTGGCTCGTCACCGAGGGCCATGCCTCTCCGCCCACCGCCGATGGACTGCTTGGGTTGAAGGGCGTTCTGGATGCGACACCCGAGGAGGCCCCGGAGGCCGAGACGGAGCTGGCTTCGGCTGCGCTCCAGACGCTGGATGGCGCCCTGAAGGACCTGGCGTCCGCCCGCGCTGCCGAAGGCGCCGAAATCGCCGCCGTTCTACTGCGTCGCCTCGATGAAATGGACGCGCTTGCGGCCGCTGCCGAAGCGGACCCGGCCCGCACCGCCGATGCCATCCGTGCACGCCTTCGCAGCCAGGTCGAGGTGCTTTTGTCGGCGTCGGCGGCGGTGGATGAAGGCAGGCTTGCGCAGGAAGCCGCGCTGCTGGCAACACGTGCCGACATCCGCGAGGAACTGGACAGGCTGCATGCCCACCTCGCCGCGGCGCGGGCCTTGTTGTCCGAAGGCGGCGCAATCGGACGGCGCCTCGATTTTCTATCACAGGAATTTAACCGGGAATCGAATACGCTCTGCGCGAAATCGAATGCGGCCTCGCTGACTGCCATCGGATTGCAGTTGAAGGTCGTGGTGGACCAATTCCGAGAGCAGGTTCAAAACATCGAATGAGGCCGTTGATCGATACCGAATCCCCATTGCCCATCGCGCGGCGTGGACTGATGCTCGTCATCTCTTCTCCCTCTGGAGCGGGGAAGTCCACGATCGCGCGCAACCTGCTGGAGCAGGATTCGCGCTTTTCCCTGTCGGTCAGCGTCACCACCCGGACGCGACGCGCCAGCGAAATCGACGGTGTGCATTATCACTTCATCAGCCGCGACGAGTTTACCCGCCTGCAGACGGGCGACGCGCTGCTGGAATGGGCCGAGGTCCACGGCAACCTCTACGGGACGCCAAGAGACGCAGCCGAAAAGGCGATGCGGGAGGGGCGCGACATGCTCTTCGACATCGACTGGCAGGGGGCGCGGCAGCTCCAGGAGCAGGCCAAGACGGATATCGTTTCCATCTTCATCCTGCCGCCCTCCATGGCGGAGCTTCGCTCGCGCCTGAACCGCCGCGCCGAGGATTCCGCCGAGACGATCCAGATGCGCCTTCGGAATGCGAAGGTCGAGATCGAGCGTTGGCGCGACTATGAGTATGTCGTCATCAACGACGACCTGGACCGTGCCTTCGGGGCGGTCCTGTCGATCGTCAATGCCGAACGTCTGCGACGGGATCGGCGGCCCGGGCTGTTCGACTTTACGGCGGCGTTGCTCGAAGAAGCCGACAAGCTGATGGACGGCTGACCGCCAGCCATCCTCAGGAGCCTGTCGAAAGACCCTCGGCCAGATTGGCAAGCGTGACGAATTCCGCGACGCTCAAGGTCTCTGCCCGACGCCGGGCATCGATGCCAGCCCGGTCGAGCAGTTTTTCTCCGCCCGCCGCCTTCAGGCTCTGGCGCGGCATCTTGCGCCGCTGTCCGAAGGCGAGGGCGGTGATCTTCTCCAGCTTCGGCAGATCGACGGGCAGGGGCTCGGCGCGCGGCGTGATCTGCACCACCGACGAGGTCACCTTCGGCGGCGCGGGCTGTTCGACTTTACGGCGGCGTTGCTCGAAGAAGCCGACAAGCTGATGGACGGCTGACCGCCAGCCATCCTCAGGAGCCTGTCGAAAGACCTTCGGCCAGATTGGCAAGCGTGACGAATTCCGCCACGCTCAAGGTCTCTGCCCGACGCCGGGCATCGATGCCAGCCCGGTCGAGCAGTTTTTCTCCGCCCGCCGCCTTCAGGCTCTGGCGCAGCATCTTGCGCCGCTGTCCGAAGGCGAGGGCGGTGATCTTCTCCAGCTTCGGCAGATCGACGGGCAGGGGCTCGGCGCGCGGCGTGATCTGCACCACCGACGAGGTCACCTTCGGCGGCGCGGGCTGTTCGACTTTACGGCGGCGTTGCTCGAAGAAGCCGACAAGCTGATGGACGGCTGACCGCCAGCCATCCTCAGGAGCCTGTCGAAAGACCTTCGGCCAGATTGGCAAGCGTGACGAATTCCGCCACGCTCAAGGTCTCTGCCCGACGCCGGGCATCGATGCCAGCCCGGTCGAGCAGTTTTTCTCCGCCCGCCGCCTTCAGGCTCTGGCGCAGCATCTTGCGCCGCTGTCCGAAGGCGAGGGCGGTGATCTTCTCCAGCTTCGGCGGATCGACGGGCAGGGGCTCGGCGCGCGGCGTGATCTGCACCACCGACGAGGTCACCTTCGGTGGCGGCGTGAAAGCCTGTGGCGATACGTCGAACAGGATTTCGGCCTGGGTGCGCCAGCCGCACAGGACGCCGAGGCGACCGTAGTGATCGTCGTTCTCCCGGGCTACGATGCGTTGGGCGACTTCGCGCTGGAACATCAGCGTCAGCGACGTCCATTGCGGCGGCCAGGCCTGCGTGGTCACCAGATCCAGCAAGATCTGGGTGCCGACATTGTAGGGCAGGTTCGCCACTACCTTGAAGGGGCCGCCTGCCAGCGCGGGCAGGTCCACCTGCAGCGCATCGCCCGGTACGACCGTAAGCCTGCCGGGATAAGCGTCGGCGATCGCCTGCAACGCCGGCAGGCAACGACGGTCCTTTTCCACCGCGATCACATGCGCCGCTCCCTCTGCCAGGAGAGCGCGGGTCAGGCCGCCGGGCCCGGGGCCGATCTCGACGATCGTGGCATCGGCCAAAGGCATCGCCTGCCGCGCTATGCGCGCTGTCAGGTTGAGATCGAGAAGGAAGTTCTGGCCGAGGGCCTTGCGAGGCTCCAGGCCGTGCGTGGCCAGAACCTCGCGCAGGGGCGGCAGCATGTCGATATGGCTCATGCGTCGTCGCCGCCCGCGCGGATAGCAGCCATGCGGCTTGCCAGCGTCAGCGCGGCGATGAAGCTGGCGGTCCGCGCCTGCCCGGTGCCCGCCAGCGCGGCCGCCGTTCCGTGGTCCGGAGACGTGCGGATGATCGGAAGGCCGAGCGTGACGTTGACGGACTCGTCGAACCCGAGTGTCTTGACCGGAATGAGGGCCTGGTCGTGATACATGCACAGCGCCACGTCATAGGCGCGGCGTGCCTCTGCATGGAACATCGTGTCGGCGGGGAGCGGCCCGTGAACCGTGATCCCATCCTTGCGCAAACGCTCGACGGCCGGTGCCACGATCTCGATGTCCTCGCGGCCCATCGTCCCTTGTTCGCCGGCATGGGGGTTCAAACCCGCAACGGCCAGCCGCGGCTGGGCAATGCCGAAATCGCGTTTCAGATGGCGCGCCACGATCCGTCCCGTGGAGACGACGAGCTCCGTCGTCAGGGCCTTCGGCACGTCGCTCAGCGGAATATGGATGGTGACCGGTACGCTCGACAATTCGGGCCCGGTCAACAGCATGACAGGCTGGACACTATGGCCGCTATGACGCTGGCACAGCGCGGCCAGAAACTCGGTATGCCCCGGGTGGTCGAACCCGGCGTCGTAAAGGGCTTTCTTCTCGATGGGCGCGGTCACCAGCGCCGCGGCGCGGCCCTCGAGCGCATAACGCGTTGCCCGCTCGATGGATTCGATCGTGCCGGCGGCGTTGGCCGGGTCGGTCGTGCCGGGCTCGTCCTCATGGCGGTTGTCGAGACGCAACACCGGCAGGGCCGAAGGAAACACATCGACGGCATCTTCCGGCCGGTCGATGGCGGCGATGGATACATCGATCCCCAGGCGGGCGGCGCGGCTTTCGAGCATGTCGACGTCGGCCACCGTGAAAAAGGGCGCCAGCTTGAACAGCGCCCTGTCACGATGGCATGTCAGGACGAGGTCGGGCCCGATGCCGGAAGGCTCTCCCACCGAGACCGCCAGGGGCAGCCCCGCCACGGATGGCGACGTCATCGACGGACGATCGTCGCCTGATCGCGCAACTTCTTGAGAAGGGCCGCATCGGGTTCGGCGGCGCTGAGCGATTCCAGATCCTTGGCCTGGTAGACGAGCTGTGCCGCATGGTCGTCGGAAATCCGGCGCGTGTTGCAGACGGCAATGAATTCGACGCCGCGCTCCGTGACCTGCGGGCGCGTGGTGCCGCCGGCCGAAAGCCGCGAGATTTCATCCTTCCAGCGCGGGGGTAGCTCCGGCTGCGCGACGCGGCCAAGATCGCGCACGGTGACGTCCCGAAGGCCGCGTGCAAGCTGGAAGGCGCTGTCACAGTTCTGGAAGCGCTGGCGCATCGCATTGGCCTCGGCGGTGCGCCGGTCCCGGGAGGCGCCCTGCGGCAGCACAAAGACGATCTGCTGCAGCGTGTATTCGGTCGTGGTCGGCTTTTCGCCGCCCTGCTGCAGCATGCGCTGCACGACATCCTGCTCGCTCAGGCGCTCCGTCTGCTGGACGTTCAGGCGGACGGCCTGGCCCCAGCCCATCTGGACGCGGATATATTCCTTGAAGGCGTCGCCCGAGAATCCGGCCTGCCCGAACAGCTGCCCGAGCTGCGCGATCGACAGATTGTTCTGACGCGCGAAGTTGGCATAGGCCTCGTCCACTGCGCTATCCGGAATGGAGATGCCGCGACGGCGTATCTCCTGCTTCTTCACGGCCTCGTCGATCAGCTCCTTGGTGGCCGCCTCGGCGCTGGCAGGAGCCCGCCGCAGCCGCAGGAAAGCCTGCCGAAGCTGGATCTGATAGGAGGTGATCGCCTGCCTGTTGACGACGACCTTGACTTCGGTCGCGGCGATCGCCGGCTTTGCGGAAAGCGGAAGCGGTCCGACGGCGCCGAGGGCGGCCAGAGCCGCTACGGCGGCGCCCGCGAGAAAACGCTTCTTGATCATCGATGTCTAAGGCTCCCGTTCATCCGGTTCGGCCGCTTTTCTAAGCGCATTATGGCCGATACGAAACAGCTTTGGCAAAAGAATGATCGTCAAGCCGCCCTGGAGAACACGCTCGCGTGCCCTCAGTCCTCGCCGAGACCATAATTGAAGTCGGTTTCGACCAGGGTCCGCAGGCTCAGCGTGACCATCAGCTTCGATTCGGAGGAGGTCAGCTGATAGCGATCGTCGGTGCTTTGATACTGCGCGATGAGGCTGAAGCATTCATCGGCATAGCCGACGCCGAAGCTGCGCGAAATGATGGACTCGTTCTCGATGTCGTAGCCGATGGAGCCGAACGCCCGGATCGAATCCGTTAGCCGGACGCCGGCGGCCGCGGTGACCTGCTGGCGGTCCACCGGCAGGCCGTAGACCGGCTGGGCTGCGATCTGCGAATAGATGATCGATGCATTCACCTTGCCGTAGCTGAAGCTGGACGACAGGTCGGTGCGCCGCAATTCGAGATCGCTTTCGTCGAAGCGGCCCTGCGCTCCGAGCGTAATGCCGAGCGGCACGGTCAGGGCAACACCCGCGACATAGTCCGAACGGTCGGTTTCCAGGCCCGAATCGTAGCCCACCAGCGCCAGATTGTCCTGGGCATAGGGGTTCTCGCCCGCCAGATGGAAGGATTGGCCGGCCACGGCATTGAGGAAATAGCCGGTGCCGAAGACGCCGGAATACTGGACGCCCACATTGGCGCGGGTTCCGCCTTCGATCCGGTCGTAGCCGGAAAACTTGTCGTGCGAGAACAGGTTCGCCGTATTGAAGACAAGCGTCTGCGCGTCTTCGTTGGGCAGCATGCCCGCCTTGGAGGCGTCCGGGCGGATGAGGAGCTGGGCGATCGGCTCGATCAGGTGCGAGGTGCGCTCCGTCTCGATGAGATACGGATAACGCGCCTCGATCGCAGCCGTCGCCATGCCGCGCACGCCCGTCTCGTCGATCGAGAAGGCGCCGAGATCGGAATAGAGCGTACCGTAGTCGAAGCCGTCCGAACGCATATCCGCCCGATAGACGTCGCCGCGCAGATTGGCCGACGGTGTCAGCACCAGCCCGGCATCGGTGATGAAATCGCGCTTCCAGTTGGCCTCCACCGTCCCGCGCGAGTAATCGCCTTCCAATGCGTTCCGCCTGAACGTATCCGTCCAGTAGGGGAAGCCCGTCGATCCGTCGCAGAACCCCTCGGTGTAGAAGCCCGGTCGGCAGACCAGCAGCGACGCGGGAAAGCTGTCGTCGCGGCGGATGTTGGTGATGTTGGCGTTGAGCTGGAGCTGCCCGCCGTAGATCGGGTTTTCCGCGACATACTCGTAGTCGAGCGAGGGCAGGACGTAGGGCTGCACCTCCTCGTTGAAGGTATTCTGCGTCTGCACATCGAACTTCTGGGCACGCAGGTCGAAGAAGCTCTGCGTGCCGAGGCCCGTCAGGTAGACTTCCGACGACCGGTAGACCTCGTTGAAATTGTCGATGCTGTAGGCTTCGGAGAAATTGGGATCGGTCTGCAGCAGGGCGTCCCAACCGAAGGTCCAGCGCTCGTTGATGGCGAACCGGCCCGTGGTGCCGATCATGCCCCGGTTTTCGGGCGGAACATCCTCGCGGAAGTTGATGCCGTCGGACCAGAAGTCGTCGAACTCTTCGGGCTTGTTCTGCGAGATGCCGGCTGCCTGCAGGGTGAAGTAGCCGTTCTCGAAGGCCTGGCGATACTCGACCTCGCCAAGGAACCCCTGCTTGGAATAATAGGTGCCGGCCACCGTTGCGTCGTAGCTGTCGGACAGCGCCAGGAAATAAGGGACGCGCACTCCGAAACCCGTCTTGTCGGACTGGACGAAGGAGGGCGCCAGAAAGCCGCTGCGCCTTTTGACCGTCGGATCGGGCGTCGCGAAGTACGGCAGGTAGGCGAGGGGCGCGCCGAACAGCTCGAAGCGCGCGCCGTAATAGCGGATGACCTGCTCCTGCTGG
This sequence comes from Aureimonas sp. OT7, assembly GCF_014844055.1. Classification (NCBI taxonomy): domain Bacteria; kingdom Pseudomonadati; phylum Pseudomonadota; class Alphaproteobacteria; order Hyphomicrobiales; family Aurantimonadaceae; genus Aureimonas; species Aureimonas sp. OT7. The sequence goes on along the minus strand of NZ_CP062167.1, from coordinate 2,853,953 downwards.
TCCCAGACGATGCGGCGCGCCTTTACCTGCCACAGAGGCGGCCTGTCCGGATTTTCGCGGCAGGCTTCGCAGGCAGTGTAGACGCCACGTTCGAACGTCGTGACCGAGCTGTTCTCGCGCACGGCCTCGGCCGCGGCAAGACGGGTATTGTCGGGTGTCTCGATGCGCAGGGCCTTGATGAACCCGTCGGCAAAATCGTCTGTTACGTCGAGCGCGTCGGCATAGATGCGGTTGCCGCCCGGTTCCACCAGCTCGACATCGCCTGCCGCAACCAATCGTTTCAAATTCTGGTCGTAGACGATCTGCCGCGCGACGAGCTTGTACTGCCCGTAGTCGATCTGGACGCCGCCGGAGGCGGTGACGGTCGCGGTGTCGCTGTCATAGGAAACGGTATCGGCTTCGAGGAAGAGCTGGTCGCCCTCGTTGACGTTCACGTTGACGCCGAGACCGCCCAGCGATTCCTGCGCATGCGCAAGGCCGCCATGCGCCGTCATGGCACACAGGGCAGCGCCCGCCAGTAGCACGCCTTTCACAAACGACTGTCCCCCAGTCCCAGTGCGGCGCGAGGACCCCCTCGCTGTCATACTAACCGTCCTCCTGATGGAGCAGAACCGTTATCCCGAACAGTCCTGCCGCCACGACCGGGAACCACGCCGCAGCAACGGGCGGTACCACGGAATTACTGCCCAGCGCCTGCGCCAGAAACGTCGCGACATAAAGCACGAAGCCTGCTGCCACGCCACCGATGATCGCAGGCCCGGATTGCCCCAGCCGCGAATAACGCACCGCTACCGTGGCTGCCACAAGGGTCATAGCCATGAATAGTGCAGGTTTTGCCAACAGTGTGTAAAGACGCATGGAAAAAGCGTCCGCATTGTATCCCAATTGCCGCGCAACATCGATTTTCGACGGCAATTCCCAGACGGAAATGGTGCTGGGATCGGCAAGCCGCTGCTCGATATATTCGGGCAGGAGTGTCGTCGGAAGCGTATAGGACGGTCGGCTTTCCGGCGGGAAACCGACGACGGTGACGACCGGACGGTCGATCATCCAGGCGCCGTCTCCGAGCGTCGCCCGGTCGGCATCGATGCGCTCGCGCACGATTCCGTTATCGTTGAGCACGAAGGCGGTCACGCCGCCCAGCTCGCGGCCACCATCCGTTACGGCCTTGGCTCCGATGATGGACGAAACGCCGCTGCCATGCTGGCGCAACCAGGGCGTACGGTCGGCATTCTCGTCGGCCCTGTCGCCCGCCACCATCGTCTCGATCTGGGCCGATCGGGTCTGCGCCATGCTGGCCAAGGGGTTGTAGAGGCCGGTGGCCGCGGCGCCCAGCAGGAACGAACCGGCCAGAAGCGGAAGCAGGATCTGCCAGATCGACACGCCGGCAGCGCGTGCGACGACGAGCTCCATCCGCCGGTTCAGGGTGACCAGGGTGAAGATCGAGCCGAACAGGATGACGAAGGGAAACGCCTGCTCGATGAAGGAAGGAACGCGGAAGGCGGAGATGGCCGCAAGGGTTCCGAAGCCGATATCGTCGAAGCGCCCGCGGCGGCTGAGTTCGATCAGGTCGACGAGGTAGGCGAGCGCGAACACGATGGCGAGCGTGCCGAACACGCTCTTCATGAACAGTCGCATGAAATACAGGTTGAGCGTCAGTCGCTTCATGCCGCGCGTCCCGTATGGCGCGCCCCGCCGAAGGAGCGTCGACGCAAGGCGGCGGCAAACCCCGATATCGCCTCCGAGACACTTCTGACGAAGCGGGATTCGACCACGTTGACGTTGCGCGTCAGAAGGATGGTGCTGGAGATCGCCGATACGAGCGGCAGGGCGAAGACCAGCGGCACCATCGCCGTGTTGGCCTCCACCAGCGACAGCGATACGAAGCCGAGCGCCTTCAGCACCAGCGCGCCGCCGAGGCCGATCACCATCGTCGGGCCCGTCCCCTGCCGGTTGGTGCGCGGTGGCCCGGCGACGGCCGCCGCCCACAGGGCGAAGGCGATGGGGTACAACCAGTCGCTCCAGCGCAGGGCCAGTTCCTCGATGAACCGGTTGGGATTGGCCTGATACAGCGGATCGCTCGGGTCGGGGTTCGTCAACTCGCCGGTGCTGCGCTCCGACATGCGGATCCAGTCGCGGGTGGAAACGGGCCGGAGATCCGCGAGGTCGAACGCGTAGGTCTGGAACTCGATCACCGAGATGGCATCGTCATTGACGGGTTTGCGATGCAACTGTCCGTTCTTCAGCACCAGGAAGGATTCGCCGTCGAGATCGACGATGGACGCCTCCTGGGCGAAATAGTTGACGTCGGTCGCCGGGTCGCGGCTGTCGGCAAGGAACAGGCCCTGGATGACCGGGCCGCGCATGTCCGCCACGCTGATGACGACGCCGTCCTGCACACGCTCGAAGCGGCCCGGCGTCAGGAAAAGCGAAATCGCGTTGGCGTTGATCGAGCGTACGCCGTTCTGGAAGGCCTTGGACGATGCCGGCCCGAGAACGTTGGAATTGAACAGCACCAGGGCGGCGGCAAGCAGCCCGAGAAGGATGATCGGCTTTGCGACCAGGAATTGCGATGCGCCGGCCGCGGAAATAACGGATCGCTCGGAATCGGTGTTCAGGCCGTTCAGGGCCTGGATCGAGCCGATCAGGACGGCAAAGGGCAGGACGCCGGCCGTCAGGTCCGGCAGGAGCATCAGCGCGATCCATAATATGTCGCCGACGGCCCCCAGCGTGCTGCGCACGAGGTCCACCCGCTGAAGCACCTGCACGACCCACACGACCAGGACCAGCGCCGCCAGCGAAGCCGTGCTGAAGACGGCGGCACGTCGGAGAATGTAGCGTTCCAGAAGCTTCATGGATGCCGTCAGATACCCGTGTCCGCCCGCACCGCGCGAGGCTGGCCGCAGCCCGCCTTGCGCGTGTTGCTGACCATAGATTGTGCGAGCTTGGCTAAAGAAGGGCGAACGAACATCGTGAAGAATTGATGTTCGTGCGTTTCTCTTGCAATGGCGCGCACCATTTCCAAGATAGGCCGCATAGCAGTCGGACGAACAAACATCGATTCCCCGGAACGAGAATTCCCCCAAAAAAATCGGGAGCATCCCATGGCCCTCACGCCAACCATCGCCTTTTCCACGACCCGGCCGCCGGAAGACGGCGTTCGCGTCGTCCTGGCCGACGACGTTTCCGCGCTTCCGGGCCTTGTCGGCGAGGCTTTGGCCGAGCAGGTCCGGCGCGCCGCCGAGGCGGCCAAGTTCAAGGCCAAGCTTCTGTCGAGCGTCGAGGTTCTTGCGCCGTCGGGCAGCGGCCTCGACAAGCTCGTCGTGGTCGGCATCAAGGCCGAAAAGGGCCGTTCGGAAGAGGATTGGCTGAAGATCGGCGGAACGATCCTTGCCCGCACCAAGGGTGCTTCGGGTGTATCCGTGGTGGCGACGGGGGCCAGCCCGGCCGAGGTGGCGGGCATGGCCGAGGGCGCAGTGCTGCGCGCCTATGATTTCGATCTCTACAAGAGCAAGAAGCCGAAGGACGATGCCGAGAGCGAGGTCCCCAGGCAGGACGCGCCCGGCACGATCACCTTTCATGTCGGCGACGAGGACGCATCCAGGGCCGCCTATGAACGGCGCGAGCCGGTAGGCGAGGGGGTCATCCTGGCGCGCAACCTTGTCAACGAGCCAGCCAACATCCTGACCACCGTGGAATATGCGCGCCGCATAGAAGCGCTGCGTGACTTCGGCCTCGAGGTCGAGATTCTCGAAGAGGAGCAGTTTGCGGAACTCAAGATGTTCGCCCTTCTGGGTGTCGCGCAGGGGTCTCCCTCGCCGGCACGCCTTGCCGTGATCCGATGGAACGGCGGAGACGAGGGCGAGACCCCGGTTGCCTTCGTGGGCAAGGGTGTCGTCTTCGATACCGGCGGCATCTCGATCAAGCCGGCGGCCGGCATGGAGGATATGAAGGGCGACATGGGCGGCTCGGCCGCCGTGGTGGGGCTGATGCGCGCGCTGGCGGGCCGCAAGGCGAAGGTCAACGCGGTAGGCGTCGTCGGTCTGGTCGAGAATGCCATCGACGGCAAGGCCCAGCGGCCAGGCGACATCGTGCGCGCCATGTCGGGCACGACGATCGAAGTGCTGAACACCGACGCGGAAGGGCGGCTCGTTCTCGCCGACGCACTCTGGTACACGCAGGATCGGTTCAAGCCCCGCTTCATGGTGAATCTAGCAACGTTGACCGGCGCCATCATCGTGGCCCTCGGCAATCATTATGCCGGCCTTTTCTCCAACGACGACGCCCTGTCGGCCCAACTGTCCAGCGCCGGCGAGGTCACCGGGGAAAAGGTCTGGCGCATGCCGCTGGGCAAGGAATACGACAAGATGATCGAGGGCAAGTTCGCCGATATCCGCAATATCGGCGGCGGCCGCGCGGCCGGCTCCATCACGGCGGCGCAGTTTCTCCAGCGTTTCGTCAACGACGTGCCGTGGGCGCATCTGGATGTGGCAGGCACGGCGATGGGCTCGCCGTCGAACGAGTACAGCCAGTCCTGGGCATCGGGCTTCGGCGTGCGCCTTCTGGACCGGCTCGTTTCCGACAATTACGAGCAGGCATAGGCGCGCTGCCATGGCCGAGGTTCTTTTCTACCATATGACGGAAAGCCGCCTTGAGGAGGCTTTGCCCGACCTGCTTGAAAAGTGCCTCGCCCGTGGCTGGCGCGTCGTGGTGCAGACCGCCACCGAAGAACGGCGCGACGCGCTGGACCAGCATCTCTGGGTCTATCGGGACGACAGCTTCCTGCCCCACGGCTCCGATGCGGAGGGGGCGGCCGGCTTGCAGCCGATCCTTCTGACCTGCGATGCAGAGCAGCGGGCGAACGATCCGCATGTGCGCTTCCTGGTGGAGGGCGCCGTGCCCACCAGCCTGGAACCCTATGTTCGCGGCGTCTATCTTTTCGACGGTTACGACCCGGACCAGCTTGCCACCGCGCGGGAGCGATGGAAGGTCGAGAAGGCCGCCGACCATGTCGTGACCTATTGGCAGCAGACGCCGGAGCGGCGCTGGGTCAAGAAAGCCTGATGCGGGCCCTTGGCTCCATTATCGGGTCGTGTCCCGTGGAGAGCTGCTTGACCCTGGCGCCGAAGACGGATCCGATATTTATGAGAACGGGCTGATCCAGCCTGATGTCGGCCGCGGCGTCCGGCAGGCTGAGCAATGATCCCATCCATATCTTCTCGCAGGGCCGTGTCAGGGCGCTTGCGACGACGGCGGGCATGTCGGGGGGAGCGCCGCTGGCAATCAGCCTTTCGGCGAGGTCTCCTGCCGTCCGGACGGCCATATAGAAGATTGTCGTCGTGGCCGCGTCGGCGAGGCACGAGCAATCCAGCTCGGGCAGCGCGCCCTTTTGCGAATGGCCGGTGACGAAACGCACCGCCTGTGCGTGATCGCGATCGAGGCGGTCGGGCCCGTCACCTGCCGAAGGGCGCGTCCACGCTGCATGAGGAGGCGCTCCCGCTTCGGCGGCAGACGCGTCAATCGGCCATGGCCGCGTCATGCTCTTCCGACAGGGCCAGCCATTCGCCCTCGGCCTTGGTCAGCGTCCTTTCCGCCAGCGCCTTCTGCTTCGCCAGTTCGGTGGCCTTGGCCGGCTCCTTCGCGTAGAGAGCCGGGTCGGCAAGCTGCGCATCGAGATCGCCGATCGTCTTCTGCAGGCGCGTCATCTGGATTTCCAGCGCGGAGATCTGCTTGCGAAGCGGCTTCAGCGCCTCGCGCCGCTCGGCGGCGTTCTTGCGCTGTTCGGCCCTCGACACCGGCGGCGCTGCCGGGCCGTCCTCTTCCGACGCGGTCTGGCCGCTGCCGCTGCGCCTGCCGGACAGGATCAGCTTCTTGTAGTCGTCCAGATCGCCATCATAGCGCGAGACCGTACCGTCGCCGACGATCCAGAGACGGTCCACCGTGGCCTCCACCATGTGGCGGTCGTGGCTGATCAGGATGACCGCTCCCGGATATTCGTTGAGCGCGCGGACAAGGCTTTCGCGCGCCTCGATGTCCAGATGGTTGGTCGGCTCGTCGAGGATCAGGAGGTTCGGGGCGTCCAGCGTGGCGAGCCCCATCAGAAGGCGGGCCTTTTCGCCGCCCGACAGCTTGTCGGCCACCGTATCCATCTTTTCCGTGGCAAGGCCCATGCGGGCCACCTTGGCGCGCACCTTCGCCTCCGGCGCGTCGGGCATGGCGCGCCGGACATGCTGGACGGCGGTCTCCTCGGGCCGCAGGTCGTCGATCTGATGCTGGGCGAAGAAGGCGACTTTCAGCCCCGGGGCCCGGGTGATCGTGCCATGCTGCGCCTGGAGCCGGTCCGCGAGCAGCTTGGCGAAGGTGGACTTGCCGTTGCCGTTGGCGCCCAGAAGAGCGATCCGGTCATCATGGTCGATCCGCAGGTCCAACCGCTTGAGGATGGATTTGCCGGCCTGATAGCCGACGGCAACGTCCTCCATGCGGATGATGGGGGACGCCAGCGTCTTCTGCGGCGCATGGAAGGAAAAGGGCACGACATGCTCTTCCACGATGGCGGCAAGCGGCTGCATGCGTTCCAGCGCCTTCAGGCGGCTTTGCGCCTGGCGGGCCTTGCTGGCCTTGGCGCGGAAGCGCTCGACGAACGCTTCCATATGCTTGCGCTCGGCCTGCTGCTTGGTGATCTGCTTTTGCAGGAGCTCCAGCTTCTCGGCGCGCTGCCGCTCGAACTGGTCGTAGGAGCCGCGGTAGAAGTTCAGCTTGCGCTGGTCGAGATGGATGATGGCGTTGACGGCGTTGTTCAGCACATCGCGGTCGTGGCTGATGATGAGCACGGTGTAGGGGTAGCGGGAAACGAAGTTTTCCAGCCAGAGCGTACCTTCGAGGTCGAGATAGTTGGTCGGCTCGTCCAGAAGCAGCAGGTCGGGACGCGAAAACAGCACGGCGGCGAGCGCCACGCGCATGCGCCATCCGCCCGAAAACGACGATACGGGCCGCGCCTGCGCGACGCTGTCGAACCCGAGGCCGTCGAGGATGGCGGCGGCGCGCGCCTCGGCCGAATGGCTCTCGATATCGGCAAGGCGGGTGTGAATTTCGGCGATGCGGTGCGGATCGGTCGCGGTTTCGGCTTCGGCCAGAAGGGAAACCCGCTCCTCGTCGGCGGCCAGCACGATGTCGATCAGGGAATCTTCCGTGCCCGGCGCCTCCTGCGCCACCTGGCCGATGCGCGTGTTGCGCGGCACGCTGATGGAGCCGGTTTCGGCGGCGAGATCGCCGGTCACGATCCGGAACAGGGTGGACTTGCCCGCGCCATTGCGGCCGACGAGGCCGGCTTTGGTGCCTGCCGGAATCGTCAGGCTGGCGTGGTCGATGAGCAGGCGACCGGCAACGCGGGCGGAAAGGTCTGTGATCTGAAGCATGGGCCGCTTTTGCCACGCTAAACTTCGGACGGCAATCTATGTTAAGCCGCTTCGACATTATGGAGCAGGTTGGGGGCGGCATGAGCATCTTGTTGTACGAACTGGTGGGCCAGGACGAGACCCGGCCATTTTCACCCCACTGCTGGAAGATCCGGCTGGCCCTGCGGCACAAGGGGCTGGATTTCGAGACGGTTCCCGTGCCCTTCACCAGTGTCCGGCATGTCGAAAACGGGTTCGACCGGACGGTGCCCGTGCTGCGCGACGGCAAGGACGTCGTGCAGGATTCCTTCGCCATAGCCGAATATCTGGAAGCCAATTACCCGGACGGCCGGCCCCTGTTCGGCAGCGAAATCGGGCGTGGGCTGGCACGGCTGGTGGAAAGCTGGTCGCAGCGTACGCTGCACCCCTTCGTCACCTCCGTGGCGCTGATGGACATCTATTCGCTGCTCGACGATGCCGACAAGGAGCACTTCCGTCGTACGCGGGAAGCCTTCTTCGGCATGAAGCTGGAAGAGGTCGTGCACCGGGATCCAGCCCATGTCGCGGCGTTCTCGCAAGCCCTGAACCCGCTGCGCGCCACGTTGAAGGTCCAGCCCTTCCTGAGCGGGCGGGAACCGGGCTTTGCCGATCATATCGTCTTCGGGGCGTTTCAGTGGCTGCGCGTCGTATCGCCGTTCCGCCCGCTGAAGCCGGATGACCGCGTGATGGAGTGGTTCGAGAGGTGTCTGGACCTCTATGACGGCGAGGGGCGGCGCGTCGCGGCAGCCTGACTGCCGGTCTTCGGGATCGCCGGGCCAGCCCTTGCCGATGGCCGGCCCGCACTGTATGGAGCGGCATCTTTTCCCTCATATTCCATCGGAAGGAAAGCCATATGGCTATCGAACGCACGTTCTCCATGATCAAGCCGGACGCGACGCGGCGCAATCTGACGGGCGCCATCACGCAGAAGCTGGAAGAAGCCGGCCTGCGCGTCGTCGCCTCCAAGCGCGTCTGGATGAGCAAGCGCGAGGCCGAAGGCTTCTACGCAGTCCACAAGGCGCGGCCCTTCTTCGGCGAACTGGTCGAGACGATGACCTCCGGCCCCACGATCGTGCAGGTTCTGGAGGGCGAGAACGCCATCCTGAAAAACCGTGAAGTCATGGGCGCAACCAATCCGGCCGACGCCGCAGAGGGCACGATCCGCAAGTCTTTCGCCGTCTCCATCGGTGAAAACTCGGTTCATGGCTCCGACGCGCCCGAGACGGCCAGCCAGGAGATCGCCTACTGGTTCGCCGAGACCGAAATCGTCGGCTGAAGGCTTCGTCCTTCCGGCATGATGTACGCCCGTCCGGCCTTGCCGGGCGGGCGTTCTGCTATCTGCGATCCAGCGGAATGAAGCGGTAGACGCGGTGCCCGTCGCTCGGGTCGGTCAGGGTACGGCTGCCGACCCGGAAGATCGATGCAAGGCGCGCTTCGGTCAAAACGTCGGCCGGCCTGCCCAATGCGGCGAGCCGCCCTTTTTCCATGATCGCCAGCCGGTCGCATCCCAGTGCCTGGTTAAGATCGTGCAAGGCCACGACCACCGTGACCGGCAGCGCGCAGACGAGCCGCAGCACTTCCATCTGATGGTGAATGTCGAGATGGTTGGTCGGCTCGTCCAGGAGCAGCAGGCGCGGGCGCTGCGCCAGGGCGCGCGCAATGTGCACGCGTTGGCGCTCGCCGCCCGACAGCGTGCTCCAGAAACGGGTGTCGAACCCGTCGAGGCCCGCGGCGCTTATGGATTGCGCGATAATCTCAAGGTCGGCCGCGCTCGGCGCCGCAAAGGGCGCAAGCCAGGGTGTGCGGCCCAGTTCCACGCAATCGCGGACCGTCAGCGCTTCCTCCGTATCGGAGGATTGGGCCACGAAGGCAAGGTTTCGCGCCAGATCCCGCCGCGTGAAGCCTGACGCCGGCCTGCCGTCCAGAACAACGCCATTCGAAGGCAGCAGGCCAGCCAAAAGGCGCAGAAGCGTCGACTTGCCGGACCCATTCGGCCCGACGACGCCAAGCGTCTCGCCGGGCGCGATGTCGAGGCTGACGCCGGAGACGATCGGCTTGCCACCGACGGCCCAGTGGAGATCCCTGGCTTCTACCCTCATGGGCGCATGCGCCTGCGCACGAGGATCAGCGCAAAGCCCGGTGCCCCGACAAGGGCGGTCACGACGCCGATCGGAACGACCTGGCCGGGGATCAGCATGCGCGACACGATATCGGCGGCGATCAGGAAAACCGCTCCCAGCAGCGCCGAAGCGGGGATGAGCCGGCGGTGCCGCACACCGGCGATGAAGCGTGCGGCATGAGGGACGACCAGTCCGACGAAGCCGATCGAGCCGACCAGGCTGACCATGATGGCGGTTGTCAGCGTGACGACGCCGATGAGGGCGATTCGAATGCGCCGGACATCGATACCGAGCGAGGATGCCGCTTCCGAGCCGAAGGAAAAGGCATCGAGACCGCGCGCGCACCACAGGCAGACCACCAGCGCCAGCGCCGCAGCCGGTGCTGCAAGCGAAACGTCGGGCCAGCGCACGCCGGACAGGTTGCCCAGCAGCCAGAACATGATACCGCGCGCCTGTTCCGCATTGGCCGAGCGGGCGATGAAGAAAGAGGTGAGAGCGTTGAACAATTGCGAGCCGGCAATGCCCGCAAGAACCATCTGCGCCGGCCCGCCGCCCGCCGCACGGGCAAGGGCGGCGACCATAAGGAACGCCAGCGCCGCCCCCGCGAAAGCCCCGGCCGAAAGGCCGATGGCGCCAGCCCCGACTCCCATGATCGTCACCGCGACGGCGCCGGTGGAAGCGCCCGCCGAAACACCCAGAAGATAGGGGTCTGCCAAGGCGTTGCGCACCAAAGATTGCAGGACCACGCCGGCCAGCGCCAACCCGGCACCGCATGCCGCGGCAACCAGCGTGCGTGGCATGCGGTAGTTCCAGACTATACCGGAATCGATGGCGTCCACCGCATGGGCGGCGCCGAAAAGCTTGTTGGCGAGGACGGAGCCGACAAGCGACGGCGGCAAGGGCGTTTCACCGATGATTATACCGGCAAGGATCGCCGCCGTCAGGATCGCGACGCCCGCGCCCGCCCAGGCAATGGGCGTCGCGGGCCGCGCCCTTGCGATACCGGCTGCCGTCACCGTGCGTCGAGCTTGGACAAGGCGTCGGCAAGGGTTTCCAGTGCCGCGATGTTGCGGATGGAAGGGTCCATCGCATGCGCGTCCAGCACGACGATACGATCGTTGCGGACCGCGTCCATCTGGCTGGCAACCGGGTCGGTGCGCAGGAACTCCAGCTTCTTCTCGTAGTCGTCGGCCTCGAAGCGGCGCCGGTCCATGCTGGCCACCACGATGATGGATGGGTCGGCGCGGGCGATGGTTTCCCAGCTTACGAGGGGCCACTCCTCGTCGCTTTCGATGATATTGCGCAGCCCAAGCGCATCCATCATCGTTGCGGGAGGCCCCTTGCTTCCGGCAACGAACGGATCCCCCGAAAGCTCGGGAGAGGAGAACCAGAACATGGCGCTGACATCGTCCATCCCCAGCGCCTGTGCCGTCTCGATGGCCGTGCTTTCCCGGTTGCGCAGGTCGGCCACCAGGGCCCGGCCGCGCTCGGGTACGGCAAGAATGTCGGCGAGCTCCGTAATGCCCTGGTAGAGAGTGTCCATGGAATACATGGCGGTCCGCGTTCCATCGGAGCCCGCGGTGTTGTCCTTGCCGACGCAGTCGGACGGCAGGATATAGGTGGGAATGCCAAGATCGGAGAATTGCTCGCGAGTCGCTACGATGCCCTGAGGGCCGACATGCCATTCATATTGCGCGGCAACCAGCCCCGGACGTTTGGCGACGACGCTTTCGAAGCTCGGATCGTTGTCGGCAAGGCGCTCGATTCCGGCGTTTGCCTCCTCGAATTGCGGAAGGACGTCGGTGAACCAGACTGCCGTGCCGGCAACCTTCTCCTGCAAGTCGAGCGAATAAAGAATCTCGGTGACGGCCTGGCCGACGGCGACGACGCTGTCCGGCACGGCCTCGAACCGGATATCGACACCGCAGTTTTGCAGCGTCAGCGGATAGGTCGTTTGCGCCGTAGCCTGGGCAGAGAAGCCCAGGCACGCCGCCAATGCGAGCGAGGAGATGAAAGTCCGGGCGCGGGCCCGATTGAAATTCGCCATGTCGACACCTTCCTGGGCAACCCCGCCCAGTTCGCGTTGCTGTTCGTGCCGGCAGGTCTCCTGACTGGCGGGTCGAAGCTTGCGCGGCCTTCCCGGGGGATCCCCAGTGACGAAATCGCGCGGCGCTCACCGCCTACAGTTGCGGGGGCAGTTCCGTTTGGCCGGCCTTGAGGCCAGCTACGGATTCCCTTTCAATTCCTTGCGGAAACCGGCACCGATGTCGCTACCAGACGGCGCGGGCCTTCACAACCGCAATGCTGGCTGCGGCTCAAAGCCTGTGCCATCGGTCCGTTGCGGCGGCGTCGGTATCGCGGGCCTCTACCCATGCGCCTACGCTGCCATCCACGAGATGCTCGCGTTTCCAGAACGGCGCCTCGGTCTTCATGAAATCCATGATGCAGGACGCGGCCTCGAAGGCGGCTTGCCGATGCTGCGAAGCGCAGGCAACGAAGACGATCTCCTCGCCGGGCAGAATCATGCCGAAGCGATGGATGATGGCCCAGCCGGCCAGCGGCCAGCGTGCGGCGACGGATTCGGCGATCTTGCCGATCTGCCCTTCTGCCATGCCCGGGTAGTGCTCTATCTCGAGCGCGGCGAGGCGCCCGGCTTCGTCGCGGCAGTATCCGGTAAAGCTGACCAGCGCGCCGAACGAGCCGTCGGAGGGCAGCGTGGACGCCGCTTGCGCGAAATCGATGCGCTCGGCCTGGACGCGGACGAGTGCCATGTCATCCCCCCGTCATCGGCGGGAAGAACGCGACTTCCCGAACGCGGGCCAGCGGCGCATCGTGCCGTGCATGCTCATGATCTAGCGCGACACGCACGAGCTGGGGCGTCTTCAGGGCCTGCGCATAATTTTCGCCGCGGCCTTCCAGCCAGCGTATCAGGTCGGCCACGGTGCCGATGTCGGCCGGCAGGGAAACATCCTCGCCGGCAAGGCCGATGCGCTCCCGGATGGATGCGAAATAGGCGAGTTTCATGGCGCGACCTCCCGGTCAGACGTCGATATGGCGCAGGCCCGCTCGGAAATAATCATAGCCGGTATAAAGGGTGATCAGCGCCGCGATCCAGAGGAAGAATATGCCGAGTTCCGTGACATAGGGGAAAATCTGGTCTCCGGCCGGGCCCGCCAGCAGGAAGGCGATGGCCACCATCTGCGCCGCCGTCTTCCACTTGGCCAGCCGCGTCACCGGAACGCTCACCTTCAGCTCGGCCAGGTATTCGCGCAGGCCGGATACGAGGATTTCCCGGCACAGGATCACGATGGCGGCCCAGATGCTCCAGCCGGCAATGGTGCCGTCGGCCGCCAGAACCAGAAGCGCGGCCGCCACGAGAAGCTTGTCGGCGATGGGGTCCAGCATGCGGCCGATGGTCGAGGTCTGTTGCCATGCGCGCGCCAGATAGCCGTCGAGCCAGTCGGTGAGGCTGGCCGTGGCGAACAGGAAGACAGCCCACCAGCGCGCCGTGTCGGACCCGTGCAGCCGCCCCTCCACGAAGAAGCACAGGACGACCAGCGGCACCGCGATGATGCGCGCATACGTCAGGATGTTCGGCAGGTTGAGTGCCTTGGATGCCATGGTTACCGTCCGCAGTTCGTTGGCCCTTTGAACCGCTCGTGGGGCCATACGTCAAGGCATGGAAGTCGATCTTCAGCCGCCGTTGAAATGATCGTAGACCAGCCGCGCCATGGCCTCTGAAATGCCGTCCACCTTGCGCAGGTCGCTCAGGGCC